>DASUDK010000186.1:0-50493 GCA_036275655.1 Limnobacter sp.
GCCCGCTGGTTTTTCTTCGGACAGCCGTCCCCGACCAGTGGGCATCGAATTCTTGGGAAGACGCTGGGATGAAGGGCGATTGTTCGGATTGGCTTACGCCTACGAACAATTCACCAATCACCGCAAGCCACCAGAGTTTTATCGTTGACGCAAAGCATGGTTTCGCGCCGATTGCCACAACAGCATCAAAAGCGTCAGGCCAAGCAATCCCAAAGCATCAAATCCTCCACCTCCGCCTGAGGCGGATGGTGTCGATGAGGGTGCTTGGTCGGTGTTGCTTGTTTCGTTGATGTTCGTTCGATCGCCACCAGTGGTTTTTTTACCCTCAGCTTGACTAAGCCAAGTTTGTAGATCAATACCGAGGTGCCCTGGCAGTGGCAACAAATTGTACTTTGGAGCAACCTCACTGATGCGCTGTATGCGAAGGGTGGGATTTGGCTCCTCAATTGCCTTGATTAAATCGGCGATAAAAGCCTCGGCTTTGCCGGGGGGAACAGCCGTTGGAAGTTTCCGGAACTCCTTAACGAAAAGAGCGATTTCGGTGAAGGCCTTTCGCAAACCAGCTTCGGTGGTTTTATCGCGATCATCCAATGTGTTCTGGGGGACGCCCACTTCAAAAGAGTGCCGTTGGAAATGTGAAAACTGGTCGCACTCCATCCGGCTGAATTCCACATAAAACTCCGGGTTACTCGCGACTGGGTAAGCCAGTGCATTGCGGATCAAGTTGATCGGATCCCGAAAAATGGCCAGGTCGTATAAGGTCTTCACGCCGGTGTTTGTAAGGATCGGGGGCGCATCTGCTGGCCTTGGACCTTCAATTTTGGAGGCTGTGATACAGCGGTGATGAGAAATCCGGTCCTGCAAAGCATGGAGATAGATGCCCATTCTAACCATGTCTGCTGGCACACCTTTGGGCAGATTCTTTTCCAGCTCTGAGGCGAACGACAACTCCCCGGTTTGACTGTTTCTGACCACACGCTGTTCTTCAATTGTGGATATCCAGTCCAGTTGTGCGTACTCGCCAAGCTCTGTAACAAACGGAATTTTGCCCAGCAATGTGGTTTCTGGCCGGGTGGTGGATTGGTAACAGGCTTTGCCTGAGTCAATCTGGTTTTGCTTACCCACAAAGCTCAGCCCACCCAAGCAGAGCGGTCCGCGGCCATGTGCCCAGGTGCGAAGATGGTTGAGAAAAGGCTCGGCTGTGGGGTCGGTGACCTCTGGATTCAGCCCATTTTTGGTTCGGGTAACTGGTGGCACGGTGTGAAAGTGGAAAAAGATACCTCCACCAACGAAGTTGTTTCTGCCCACCCCGCCGATGTCTGCGGAGTTGATCATGCATTGTGCGCTGGCCTGTGCGGGGTCGCCACAACTGGCGCGGTCGAGCATCAATTGCCCTTGATCATCTCGGTGATCGTATTTGCCTGTGTCCACAGCCTGATTGTAGCTGGCCATTTGGAATGCATCTTTCGGTGATAGCCCCGCAGCTTGTGCGAGCAAATACAGCGAGTCAAAGTGCAAAACACTTCGTATACCGGTTGGATCTCCTGCCGCCAACGTGATGTACTGGCTCATGGCCGTTGCGGCTTCGCAGGCAGTATTCTCGCCTTGTGGGTTACATGTGCGCTGAATACAAGAGCTCCAGCCACCTTGGCGGGAGGGGCACAAATCCTCAGAAAAGGCATGTGCGCTTTGCGTCATGGCAAGTCCCACAGCCAATGCAATGGTGTTGGTGATCACATGCATGTGAAGTCGATTTTGGTATTTGCTGTTCATGACTGTCCTCCCAGTGGTTTATTAATAATAAATAAAACATACAAAAATGACAATAGTCTCAATTAAATGATATTATGTGCTCTCATTCAATCATTTGACAAAGGAGGGCAAGATGGCGCACGAATTCACCACCACTTATTCCATGGCAGGTGTCAGCAAGGGGAGTTTGCAGCGTTGTATCAGTGATCCTGAATTTCATGAAAGGCTCTGTCGGAGTTTGCCTGGCGATAACTTGTCCATCACAGAGTCCACGGGAAGCCCGGGCGCATGCATCATGAAGCGAGAGGTGGATTTGGATGTTCAGTTGCCAGAAGTCGTCAAGAAGCTCCTGTCTGGTGCGTTGAGGCTGAAGCGCGCAGATCACTGGGAACTTCACACACTGCATTGTCATTCCGTGTACACCATGAATCTACCCGCCTCATTTGAGCTCAATCAGGGATTTAAGGAATATTCAGGCGGCATCAGTATCACCAATCATTGGCGTGTGGAAGTTAAGATCCCATTGATCGGGACCAGTGTAGCGCGGCAAATTGAGCCTGAAATTCGCCGTTTTCACGGTGTTGAGTTGGATATGATGTCCAAAATGATCAGCGGCGGAGAAGATCTTTAAACCATCCACCCACCTGCACCACACTCGTGGCAGCCCTGTTTTTAAGGCGTTTCTTCAGACTGGATAGGTCGTCGTTTGCACGCAGTGCGAGTAGTTCATCAATGCCTTCCTGAACGATGGATTCAATCTGCTTGCGCAAAGCGAGGCCATCCATTTCCAGATTACCGCTGCGGTATATTCCCGCCTCAATCGGCTCATGAAATTTGAAATACATCCGTTGCGGTTTGGGTATCAAAGTGGGACCCAAGCCTTTGAGCAGGGGAGGAAACTCTTCGCCTTTCAAACCAGAAATTTTTATGGCGAGTTGCCCGAGGGCATGTTGACCGATCTCATGGTTGTCAAAGATCAGGTCGTAACAGTCGTCTGCGCCCACGGTTGAAAATGGCACCACCGTGCAATTGTTCTCAATGGCCATCTGGGCGAATCCAGTGCGGTTTTTCCAGCGTAAACGGTGCTGTTCGCCTTTGCGCTTCATCACCTCGCCACCGCCTCCTGGATACACGACGATGTGTTCTCCACCCAACATCATCTGCCGGCAATTGTCCCGTGTGCCATCCACGGCGCCGTTGTTTGCAAGGAGTTTGCCCCACAACGGAATTTTGAAATGCTCATGCAGGCCCAAAGAGCGGCAGATGATTCCATGTTGCTTGTAAATTTCGCGAACCATCAGACTCGCATCTGCAAACGCAAAAATGGAATGATTGCCGACGAGTAAAACAGGTCCTTGGCGTGGAATATTCTCCATGCCTTGGAAATGGGGCGTGGTTAGCCAGTCCCACAAGGCAAATGAACGCAGCCAGCGGTGCCCAATTCTGGCTTTTTGAGTTTCTGAGAATGGTTGGTAGTGAAGTCCGTTCATGTGTGTTGCGCATTTTATAAACATAAAATAAGATATCAAAAATGAGAAATATGTCAATAATAGAATTTAATTAAGTGCAGCGAGGTAAACCACATGCATCCGGCAAAGCAATCCAAGACAAAAGAAGTCACCTGTGATGTTCTTATCGTGGGGCACGGGCCAGTGGGAGCCACCATGGCTTGCTTGCTTGGGCAGTATGGTGTGAGTACGCTCATCGTTGACAAGGCAGCCGATATTTTGAACATGCCACGTGCCATCGCGCTGGACAACGAGGCACTTCGAATTTTGCAGGCCACTGGGCTAACGGAGGATGCGTTTCCAAAGCATCCAATTTTTGAGGTCCGGATGCAAAGTCCTTTTGCAGGTTTATTTGCCAAAGCCAACACAACGGGCGCCATCGATTGCCACCCAAAGTTGATTACTTTTTATCAACCTGAGTTAGAACTTGCATTGCGCCAGCGTCATCGTGTTTTTCCCAGTGTCCAAGAAATGGCAAATACTGACTTCTTGGGTTTTAAAGAATTCGATGGTGGTATCTGCGCGGAGCTTCTGGGGCATGCAGGTCCGGTGAAGGTGAATGCCAAGTACTTGCTCGGTGCGGATGGTGCTTCCTCCCGTGTGCGTGAATTGATTGATCTCGACTTCAAGGGGCAGACATACGCCGAGGATTGGTTGATCGTGGATGTCAATCAAAGGGACAACCAGAATTTCCACCATGTGGAGTTCACGTGCTCCCCAGACTTGCCAAGTCCACACATGCCTGCGCCAGGCGGGCGCGAGCGGTGGGAGTTCATGCTCAAGCCTGGTCAGTCCCGTGAAGAGGCTCTTGATGACCGATACATCCGGCAGTTGCTAGAGCCCTGGGTTGGTCAAGAGCCTGTGAATATAGAACGCAAGGCTGTGTATCGGTTTCACGCGCGTTGCAGCAAGTCGTTTCAGCGGGGGCGTGTTTTTTTGGTGGGCGACGCGGCACACATCACGCCGCCTTTTGTGGGACAGGGCTTGGTGGCGGGTTTGCGGGACGCTTTTAATCTTTCCTGGAAGATAAGCGCCAACCTGCGGGGGGTGGCTGGATTGGGTGCGCTCAAGAGCTACGACATGGAGCGCAGACCCCATGCGAAGCGGATGATCAATTTGGCCAAATTCATGGGGCAGATGGTGATGCCGCCCTCACGCATCAGGGCCATGGTGGTACACAACGCCATGCGGTCCGTTCGAGTGATTCCAAAGATGCGCGCGTTCTTTGAGGAGCTTGAGATCAAGCCCAAAAATCACTTTCAGCGCGGCTTGTTTGACATCACGAGTACCAGCAGGCAGGACGGGTTTCAGGTTGGAGCGACCTTGCCACAAGGCTTGGTGAGGAATAGCAATTCAGAAATTCGTTTCAGTGACGATGAGCTTGGCGTGGGATTCGGTGTGATTGGCGTTGGTTGTGACATTCATGATGTGGTGGCTCCAAACGATTTGTACGCCTTGCACGGGTTTGATTGTCGCTTGATCTCGATCCAGGCCCGGACATCAAAAAAACCATCTGCCAAGCACCTGCTCGAAGACATGGATAACACATTTGTCTCTCGTACTGGCAATGCGCCTTTGGTCCTGATGGTGCGTCCAGACCGTGTGGTGATGGGAAAGGCGACATTGAAAGATGTTGGGCCAATGCTGAAGCGATGTATTCATCAACTTGCAACATAAATGAGAAATTCTCAATATTGGACACTCTTTCATTTCATAAAAAACATGTGATAGGCTTTGAACCATTGTGTATTTGACCGAAAATCCCATGCCCAAAGTTGTACCTACCCAATCCGCTGAAGTGCTTACCCGTGGCCATAAAAAGAAGGAAAGAACGCGAAGAAAATTGATTGAATCCGCCATGGAGCTGCTTGCAACCCGCGATGTGGGGGAACTCACTTTGCACGGTTTGGCCGAGGCGGCAGAGATGTCCAATGGAACGGTTTACAACTACTTCGACTCGCGGGAGTCTGTGTTGGATGCCGTGGCAATCGAGTTGGCCACTCGGTTTTCAAGCACAATTGAGTTGCTCAATGCATCAACACAAAGTGGTGCGGAACGGGTATCGACCGGGCTGCGTTTGTACGTCGAGCGCGCACGGAAGGATCCTGCCTGGGCCAAGGCTTTGCTCCGTGTGGTGAATTTTCATGAGGGCTTGAGTTCTGCATTTGCTGCGTTTGTGCGGGCTGATATTAACCACGGTATCAAATCCGGTGAATTCACTGTGGCCGATGCATCTGTTGCACTGGATTTGATTATTTCCGCAGGCCTGGGTGCAATCAGAGCGGTGCTTGAGGGAAGAGCGCCCAAAGATTATTCGGAGGAGATGGCCTTCATGCTGCTGCGCGCCTTGGGGGTGTCCTCTGCCAAAGCAATCAAAATTGCAAGCCGGGCTTTGCCCGCCTTGCCTGTTGAATCCGACAAGGTGGTTGTGCCAGTTCGAAAAAGGGGGCGTCCCCGCAAAGACGCCTCGTCCATCAGTCTTTGATGTGAATTTGAATGGGCAGTGCGCCGAGCGCCTCTGTGGCCAAGCCTGCCTGTTCTTTGTGTTGAAGCTGCAACTCAACCACAGTGCCCAGCGATTTGTGGTCTACGACCCCAACCTGTGTGAGGGCGACATGTGCTCGGTGTAATGTTTCTTTTACAACATCTTCTATTTCCAGATGTTTCAGGGCCGGTTTGAATATTTTGCCAACGCCCGTCAGAGGCAATGCCCGCATGACAACAATGTGCTTCGGAATAGCCGCACGTTCTGCCATGGTGTTCTTCGCAAATGCCAGCAGTTCCTCTGAAGTGGCTGATTGTCCAGCCTTGAGCTCAACATAGGCCACAGGCAGTTCCCCGGCGTAGGCGTCTGGGCGACCAACAGCGGCAGCCATGTGCACCGCCGGGTGCTGATGCAGTGCATCTTCAATCAATTTTGGGTCGATGTTGTGACCACCTCGAATAATGAGCTCCTTCTTGCGCCCCGTCAGGTAAAAGTAGCCATCGCTGTCCCGCCGTCCCATGTCCCCAGTGTTGAGCCAGCGTTTGCCGTCTTTGCAATTGACCCACAATCCTGTGTTTTGCGATTCAACAGAATATCCACGGAATACATTGGGTCCGTGAATGACAATTTGTCCTGCCTCACCGTCGAGGCAGTCCCGCTCATGCTCGCCACTGTCCTTCAATACAACGGCTTTCATCGCCTGAAAAGGGATACGCAAGCCAATGGAGCCAATCCGACGCTCGCCCAAAGGCGGGTTTACCGAACTCACACATGTGCCCTCAGTGAGCCCATAGCCTTCAAGAATTTTCAGGCCTGTGCGCGTTTGGAATTGCTTCATCACCTCGGCAGGCATTGGGGCCGCACCGCACAGACCGTATTCCAAAGTGGACACATTGTGGTCCGCAATTGGAACGTCCAGCAAAGCTGCAAACAGGGTGGGTACACCGCTGAAAAAATGAATCTTGTGATGTTCGACCAGTTTCCAGAATCCTGGAATTACGCCAGGTGTGCGATACCCCTGGGGGCCTGCAAGAATGACGTGAGCGCCTTTTGAAAAAGGCAAAAGTCCCGTGACCAGAACCCCATTGACATGGAACAAAGGCAAACCACACAACACGTTCTTGTACCGATTCATGCCTGAACCGATGAACTGTCCCGCACTCCAGGCGTTAAACACTTCATTGCCGTGTTCGCGCAGGGCAATCTTTGGCAGTCCAGTGGTACCGCCAGTGCAGAAGCAGGATGATACGTCGCTTGCCTTTGGAAGATCGTCAAAATTGAGTCTGCGCTTGTTGTATTTAGAAATTAGCTTGTTGAAATCATGAAGCTGAATCCGCCTTGGTAGTGGTGCAGAAAGTCCATGGATCTCAACACGTGCTTTGAATCCCAAAGCCTTGGCTGGCCAATGTTTTACCCCTCGCACGTGGTTGGCTAGATTAACCCACACCACATGCTTCAAACTTGGAATATTCTGGACATGGGACGCGAGCTTTTGCCAAATGTCTGTTCCCGGAAACGGTCCAAGGCATACAAGCACCTTGGCCTGGGTCGCTGCAATAAGCTCCCCCAGGGCTTTGCCTTCCAGGAGGGGGTTGAAGGAGGCCACTCGACCAGCAGTTTCAGCGCCCCAAATGGTCAAATGCGTTTCAGGCAGGTTTGGCAGAACAAAAGCGACGGTGTCGCCTCGCGCTACACCCAAAGCCCGAAATGCATTGGCCGTTTGATGGATTTTTTCCATCAAGGTGTTGTATGTCCAGGTCATCGGTTTGTGCTGTTCTTCCATGCGCAGAAAAAACGACAGCGCGGGTGCTTTGGGATTTATTCTCGCGCCTTGCTGAATCATCTGGTAGGTCGATTCAGGCAAATCTTTGGGCAAGCCCTCGGCTTCCAGGCTTTCAATGTCCTGGATCGTTGAAATTCCTTGCATGATGTCCTCTGCCTAATCAGTGGGCTGTGGGCGTCACAATGACGTTGTGTTGTTCACCCAAGTCAATGCGCCCGCAGGAGGACGAAATGCTGGCACGAACAACATCCCCCTCTTTAAGGTATTGGCTACGTTTGGCTTGCACTTTCATGAATACCTTCCACTTCAAGGACTCTGGAATAAGTGCGGCTATGCGTTGTTTGGCCGGAGAAGGAACAGCCAGCGCGCAGCCTGCGGGTGTACCAGTGGCGATCAAATCACCGCAGTGAAGGTCGTGAACTCCGCTCCATTCGGTCAGGGTCACCTCGGGACCAAACACCAGGTTGGCTGTGTTGTCGGATTGGCGCAGCTGCCCATTGACAGTCAATTTAAGGTTTAACGTTCGGAGCAAGGGCATGTCCGATGGTTCAAGCATGCACAGGTAAGGTCCGACAGGACCAAATGTGCGGAAGCTTTTGCCTTTGTAAAATTGCATTTGGGGAATTTGTATGTCGCGTGCTGAGTAATCGTTCACGATCACCAGCGCGGCAACGTAATCGTGGAGATTCGCGCTATTCACCTTCACTGGTTTCAGGATGTCTTGCCGAAGTACAAGCCCCAATTCGACTTCATAATCCAAGAATTTTACGCGGGTGGGTTTTTCAACAGCGCTGTTGGCGGAGGTGATGCAGCTGCCAGCTTTTGTAAAAAACATGTTGAAGGATTTTTGGTCTGGATTGACGCCCGACTCGATCATGTGTTGTCGGTAATTGGCCCCTTGGCAAAGAAACTGTTGATTGCTTGTGACAGGCGACAGCAACTTGACCTGCCCCTGGGGCACAGTTTCTTCGGCGCGGTTTGATTTGATTTTGTCGAGTGGATACGCCTTGATGAACTCTGCCGTGGTGGAAAATTCTCCAGGCAGTAGTGCGATGGAAGTGCCTTCGACCACGCCCCAGCGGGCCTTGTGTTGAAATTCGCAATGAATGATATTGATGGCCATGTTGGTGCTCTCCGGCTTGGGTTAGGCAAAAATTTTTGCAAGTGTGATGAGCTTCTTGACTGTGAGATCAGGGGCTGTTTTTAGGTTTTTGCTTAATGCAGCGATCGCCTGCGGGGTCATTTTTGGTTTGGTAAAGCTGGATGGCATCGGTTGGCCCCATTGCGCCATCGCCTCGCGGTTTACTGGATGAATGCCTGTCGGATGCTCCTCGGTGAAAACATCTCCGTCGCAGTAATGCTCATGTTTGCTCATCCACGGGTCGTTCCAATAGTCAAAGATTTGGCTGCCCAAGATGTGACGTCCAATCCCCCATGCGTGTTTGTATCCTCTTTCACGCAGTGCACGTTGGCCCATGCCCACTGCATCTGCGTCCATCACTTCAAAAGCCGCATGTGAGTACGTGGCCATAAAGCCCTGTGCCAAAGCCAACGTGTGGTGATCGGTGGGGGTTTGGCCCAGGTTCAGGCGGAAGAAAGTCACGGCTGGAGAACCGTCGGGAAGCACCTGAATGTCGCTTGGAATTAGACCAAATGTGTTGGTGTACCAAGCCGATACTTCTTGATAGTTGGCCACTTCTAGCACCACATGACCCAGGCGTATCACGTCCGCATGCGGGTTGCTGCGTTGCGTTTTGTTGATTCGCGGGGTTTCTGCAGCTGTGTTGTGCGGCATCGCTTGACGCGTGGTGAGCTCTGGTAAATCGGTCAGACCATGCGCCACATGGACTGTGAAACCAGCTGGGTCGGTCAATTCGATGAAATGGCCTGTGGCTGGTTTGATTTGTGTTTGCACAGCCACATTGAATGTTGTTGCAAGCGTGTTCAAGTCTTCAAGTTTCTCCACTTCCAAACCAAAACCGATGAAGCGCGCCTCGCGTGATTTTTTGACCATGTAACAAAAGGGTGCAGAGGCTGTGCCTCGCATGTGGAGCACATCGTTGGTTTTGAATGCGGTGTGAAGTCCAAAGTCATTCAAAAATGCCTCGGCTTTGTTGAGATTGGGTCTTTCCCACATCAAGTAGGCAAGCCGCTTCGCCTTGACCAGTGGAGCCAAAGATCGAACAGGATGGGCTGTGCTTAGTGTTGTCATGTCTATATCCTCCGTAAAATAAAACTATCAATATTGTAATGTATTGTCAATAACGAAATATTTTCATGGATTGTTCTGTCGGTAAACTGACACAATTGACAATACTGTCATTATTGGTTTTTAATTTTAAAAAATGGAGACAAACATGAACATCAAAACAAAGCAGGCAGCGATGATGGCATGCATGGTGTGGTCTGCAGGTTTGTCTGCCGATGCCCAGGCTGTTGGTATTTCATTGATGGAAATCAGTGTAAGTGGCATGGGCAATGCCTATGCTGGCAGCACTGTTGAGGCAGCCGACGCTTCAGTTCTCTTCTACAACCCTGCAGCGCTCACCCGCTTTAAAAAGGCTGAGCAATCTGTCGGTGCGGTGTTGATTCAGGTCAATGCGGGGTTTCAAGATGGTCCCGAAGGGAGCAATGGTGCGCCTGCGTCGATCACCTATGAGCGTGACCCTTCCTATGGATTTGCACCCAGCAATTTTTTTGTTTTTCCGGTGAGTGAACGTCTGGTCTTTGGCGCTGGTATATCTGGTTCAGCGGGTCTCATACTGCGTTATCCCAATGACTATCCAGGGCGCTTTCAGAGCAAAAGCACAGACATCAAGGTGACGCGTGTCAATTTGGCGGCCGCTTACAAATTGACTCCTCAATGGAGCATTGGTGGCAATTTCTCGGTGGAGCGATTTTTTCAGTCCATACGCACCGATGTGAATTTTGCTGAAGCGGCTGCTGTAGAGCCTGGCTTGAACGGGCTGGCTGGGATGGCTTTAACAAATCCCTTGATCGGTAACCTGTTTTTTGACTCCACAGGCAGCGCGCGGTCTGCGCCGCTTAAGCTTCGGTTGTTTGGCACACAGATCAATGCACAAGTGGGCACCCTGTACGAGTTTGGAGAGAGAACCCGGCTTGGTTTTTCTTTCAGACCAAAGACCAAGTTCAATTTGAAGGGCAAATACACCTTCCAGTCTCCACCACCTGAGCTATTGGTGGCAGCGGCCCCGGAGCTTTTGAGTGATGGTGAAGTGACTCAAACCATTGTGATGCCCAGCGAGGCACGCGCGTCGGTGTTCCACAAGATGACCAAAAAACTGGATGTGATGGGCGACATAACCCGCTATGACTACAGTGGCATTCGCAATGTGGAATACAAGCGCGCGGATGGCAGCACTTTAAAAAACTATGTTCAGAATCTGAGGGCTGGCAATCGTTACGCGGTGGGAATGAATTACCGACTTTATGAGCGGCTGACGCTGCGAACGGGTTTGTCGCACAGCGAAGCCACTTCGGAAGATCGCTTCAGAGTGACGGCATTGCCAGACCAAGCTAGAAATTCTGTCCACCTTGGTGTGGGTATGCAGTTGTCCAACAAGGAATGGTTGGATGTTGCCTATCAATACACTGTGTTTGATGACGCAAAGATTCAGGAGCGCACGGACATTCAAGGCGTGCAGGGTGAGAAATCATTTGATGGTGACCTGAACGGAAGCGTATTCACCCAGGTGAACTATTTTGGCGTGCATTATCGTGCACTGTTCTAATCGACAACGATCAGATTATTGTCCACCCGGGTACGCCTGGCTGAGATACGACCCAGGCTGAGGTTCATCACTGCTAGCCAGGGATAAGATTCAGGCGTGCGTGAGATTTTAAACTTGGTGAAAAAGACCAAGACCGTGCACCAATTCAATCCAACACAAGGCGGTAAAATGGTGCGTGATCCCCCTCGTTGTGGGGGATTTTGCTGTAACAACACTGACACCCTGCGCGTATCTTTCCAAATGGCACACCGCTTGCGTTGAATCACCTCAAGACTCATTTCTTTGAGGTGTTGACATGCTTTCCAATGCTGTTCGTCAAGTGCTTTTGGGCGTGCTGGTCACGGGTGTTGCTTTGGTGATTTCAGCATGTGGATCGGATGATCCTGTGGATGGCGCACGCACCACACCCCAGCAGCAAGACGATGACCCGCCCGCACCGCCTCCCCCACCGCTCACCCAAGCGCGGGCGCCATTGGCTTTGCAAAGCGCCGATGTGTTTGCAAACAATCCGGCTGCCAATTTGACGGCGGTGGATTACCGATTTGGTCGAATCGCCGTGAACGATCCAAAACGCAACGCCAGTTATGAAACCGACGTGCATGGATACATCACTTACGATGCCAATGCGAGCCGTGCCATGCCCTTGGTCGTGCTGATGCATGGCCGGCACCAAACCTGCGAAACCGACATTGGACAGCTTCCGGTCTTGATTGCCGATGACGACACCTGCCCGAATGTGAACGGTGTGTTGGGGCCCGCAGACAGTTATCGCGGTTACCAATATTTGGTGGATCATCTGGCCAGTCATGGCTATGCGGTGATCTCGATCGATGCCAACGACATCAATGACAACGACGGCTCACCAGCCAGTGGCGATGCGGGTGCCAATGCACGGGCACAACTGATTCAGGCCCACTTGGATGCATTTCGCGACATTGCTGAGACGGGAGCCTCGACACGCCCCCAAACCGCTGGCAGCAGCCTGGCCACCTTGAAAGGCAAGCTGGACATGAACCGAGTTGGCACCATGGGGCACTCCCGTGGGGGAGACGGTGTGGCCAAGTTTGTGAGCTACAACCGTGCGCAGGCGCGGCCGCACAAGGTGATTGCAACATTTGGCCTGGCGCCCACCGACTACAATTTTGATGTGGTGGACGGGTCCGCCTATGCCACGCTCCTGCCCTATTGCGATGGTGATGTGGAGGATGTGCAGGGTGCCTTTGTGTACGATGACTCCCGCTACTTCAAGGCCGATGACAACGCCGCAAAATTCCAGATTGTGACCATGGGCAGCAACCACAATTATTTCAACACGGTGTGGACCAGCGACGACTGGACCATCACCAATCCTGGAAACGATGACCCGTTTTGCGGCACCAATTCTGCAAGCAACCGGCGAGATACGCCGGAGGAGCAACGCGCTTTGGGGCAGTTCTTCATGGCCAGTTTTTTTCGATATTTTGTGGGTGGCGAACAGGCCTTTGCCCACTATTGGAACGGACGTGCCGCAGTTGCCCAACAAGCATGCCCCGATGGTGTTGGTCCGTGTGAGTTTCGCCACCATTTGAGCATCACGCCCAAGGCCACAGACCGCTTGCTCATCAATCCATTTGGGGAGGCGGCTGCCCTCACCATGAACAAATTGGGTGGTGCTGTAACCCAGCAGGGCCTGCGCACATACGAGATTTGCGACCCGGACACGGAGGGCGTGGGTTGCCCGTCGGCCACCACGTTTTCGATCACACCGCAGCTTGCCGTTGCCTGGGATGCCCCCGCAAAGATACGCAATGCCTTCCCGGCCAAAGATGCAAGTCAATTTGATTTGATCAGCGTGCGTGTGGCGGTGAGCACACTGAATGCCGATAAGTCTCAAGATCAAAACTTCACCCTGGTGCTGGAGGACAGCAACGGAAAAACCTTTTCATTCAAGGCGAGCGATTTCACCAAGTCTTTGTACAACCCGCCCGGCAATCCCGAGGGTGGTGGGGCTCGAAAAACCTTGCTCAATGCCATCGATTTTCCGCTCAACGCTGCGATTGGCATTGATTTGCAACGCCTAACCGCTGTAGAAATTCGGTTTGACCAAAGCCCCAGTGGTGCCTTGCAACTCGCCGATTTGATGCTGCAGCGCACAGCATCAACCCGTTGATGGAAGATTTGGCATGCGGAATGCCAGTACTGTGGGCTTGTGTCGCCTAGTCGACATTGCAACAGAAGGGGCTGCACTACAATTTTTGAAAATGACAAGGATTGGAGACAGCAATGGTTTGCACCGCAATTGGCCCCGCCGGTTTGCAACGCGCATGGCGCGCCAGCCTGGTGTTGGCGGCATTGACCTTGGGTGCTTGCCTGGGCGGTGGTGAAAGCAGCACGCAAGCGGGGGGGCGGGTCAGCCCGTCGGGCAATGCGGCCAGCCTGGATCGATTCACCGTGGCCAACCAGTGTTTCACCATTCAAATGCCTGCTGGAGGTTTGGCCATTGGCAAATCCGATGCGGGCTATGGTGTTGGGGCGGCGGGCACTCCTGTTTTTTTCAAGCCCAGTCGGCTGGGGCATTACCTCTTGTACGACACCGATGGCCAGTTTTTGGGATTGAACAATACCAATCCGTTCAATCAGGCTCAACTGATTCAATTTGTGCGAACAGGCGCAGACTTTTTCTCTGGGCAAGGGGATTTGTTGGAAATCCTGGAGCCTGCGAAGCCTTTGAGCGATGCAATTCGTTCCGGTGGTGAGGCTTTCAAGGCCCAGTTGGACGGTGCAGCGGCCCCCACACCTGACACGCAGCCCATGGCGCTGGCCGAGCCCAGTCAGCTTGCGGTGTGGGTGTTGGAAGAAGTCGGGCAGGGCAATCGATTCCGCTTCAAGCAGGTGGTGACGGGCCAATACCTGGCTGTGAAAGACAATGCGCTGGCCTTGCAGGATGCTTCGGATGCAGCCTCCGAATTTCGTTTGCAAGCCGCACAAAATTGCGCCCTGTTTCCTGAGGCCGAATTGAATGCAACAGGCACACCCTACAAAGGCACCACCAGCAACGGCGAGGTGGTGGGGTGGGTGGACACCCACATTCACATCGGTGGCAGCGAGGCCTTGGGTGGCAAGCTTGCACATGGTCGCCCTTTTCACCCCTTTGGCATCACCAAGGCGCTGGACAGTTGCGAGGCTGACCACGGCCCGCAGGGCACATTGGGTGTGCTTGACAATTTGTTGGCCACCGGCAGCCCTGTGAACCAGCACGCCACCGATGGTTGGCCAACCTTCAGTTATTGGCCCAACCCGCGCTCGCAAACCCACCACCAAACTTATTACATGTGGATGAAGCGCGCCTGGATGGGGGGCCAGCGAATCATGGTGAATCACTTTGTTGCCAATGAGGTGATTTGCCAGGTGTGGCCGCTGAAAGAGCACGATTGCGACGAAATGGAAAGTGTGAAGTTGCAGCGTCAGCTTTTGCTGGACCTGGAGGAATACATCGATGCTCAGGAAGGTGGACCAGGCAAGGGTTGGTTCCGGATTGTGTATGACAGCAAAACCGCACGCCAAGTGATTGAAGAGGGCAAGCTCGCGGTGGTGATGGGCATTGAGAACGAAAAGCTGTTCAATTGCGGCGAGTACCTTGGCATGCCAGAGTGCACCGAGCAGCAGGTGTTGGAGCGCTTGGACGAATTTTACGCGCTCGGTATTCGCAGCGTGTTTCCTTTGCATATTTTTGACAACGCGTTTGGCGGAACCGAGATCAGCCGATTCACCAAGGACGCTGCCTTGATGCAGGTGTTCAATGCGGGCAATGTGTGGGAAACCGGCCACCCGTTTGCAACCACCACCTGTGAAGACATTGACAATGCCGAGCCCAGCACCGTCGAGAGCAAAGACTATGGCCTGATTGAACTGGCCATGTTGCAGATCATGAACATGCCACCCACCCCCGAGGATGTGCCAGGCCGGGAGTGCCAGCGCAATGCGCGTGGCTTGACCAAGCTGGGTGATTTTTTGATTGATGCCTTGGCCAAAAAGGGTGTGATCGTCGAAACCGACCACATGGGCGCACGCGCACGCAAACGGGTGTTGGCGATGATGAAGGAACGCGGGGTGCCGGTGGTGTCGGGCCACTCGGGCACCATCAGTGCAGCGCGCGACAGCCAGCGCATTGTCGACCTGGGTGGGTTGATCTCCAACCTGCCAGACAAACCCTCACCCACCGCCGTGGATTACATGCAAAAGCTCAGTGCGCTATACCCACCGGGCAAGGCGCCTGCCAGTGGTTTTGGATCAGACATCAATGGCATTCACCAACAGGCCGACCCACGCCCCGACTCGGCGGACAATCCCTTGGTGTATCCCTTCAAGTCACCCATGGGTGATGTGGTGTTTGAACGCCAAAAAACCGGTGAGCGCGTGTATGACCTGAACACCGATGGCGTGGCGCACTACGGTTTGTACCCAGACTACATTGCCGACATGATGATGCAGCCGGGTGGTAAACAGGCCGTGGCCACTTTGTATCGCTCTGCAGAGGCCTATTTGCAGTTGTGGGCGCGTGTGGAGGCGTATGCGCGCGCCACGCCATGACTAGACCGGGATACCACCGAATTTTCCAGCATTGAAATCGGTGATGGCTTGCACAATTTCCTGCTGGGTGTTCATCACAAAAGGCCCATACCCTGCAATCGGTTCGTCCAGAGGTTGACCACTGAGCAGGAGTACCACAGCGTCACCGTTCGCCTCCAGGGCCAGTTCGCTGCCTTCACGATCGAGCACCGCAAACTGGTCGGCACGCACCACCGATTGCCCGTTCACTTGCACGGTGCCATGCAATACCACCACCGCGACGGGCCAGCCTTGAGGCAGGTTCAATGCGGTGTGGCTGTTGGCCTTCAGCCGCATGTCCCACACCTGCATGGGCGAGAAGGTGTGCGCTGGTCCACCGTGCCCTTGGTACTGGCCAGCAATCACCCGCACTGTGCCCGCCTGGTTGGGCAGCGCCACTTCTGGAATTTGTCGGCTTTCAATGGCCTGGTAGCCCGGCGCTGTCATTTTGTGTTCGGCGGGCAAGTTCACCCAAAGCTGCACCATCTCCAGCGGCCCACCCTGCGCTGTAAATGCCTCTGAGTGAAACTCCTCATGCAGAATGCCCGCGCCGGCGGTCATCCATTGCACATCGCCGGGGCCAATCACGCCGCCTTGGCCCGTGGAGTCTTTGTGAGCCACTTCGCCCTTGTACACGATGGTCACGGTCTCGAACCCACGATGCGGGTGTTGCCCAACACCGCGGGGTGTTTTGGCGGGTGCAAAGTCTGCGGGGCCTGCATGGTCCAGCAACAGGAAGGGGCTGAGTTGCTGCCCATGGCTTTGGTAGGAGAACAGGGAGCGCACGGGAAAGCCATCGCCCACCCAATGGCCTTGGGGCGCGCTGTGGATGCCGAGCAATTTTTTCATGAAAACCTCCATCATGGATGCCAGGCCAAAAAAGATTTGGCGATGGAGACTATTGTAAGGGATTGCCTCTTTGTGTTCAGGGCGTTGGTTTGCTGAACCAACTCAAGGTGAGTTGTAGCCCGTTCTTCTTTTGTTCAATCAATTCGTTTTCAAGGAGTTCGAGTTCTTTGAACAACTTGTCGCTGGCCACCCGGTTTGCCGTGGTTTGTGCTTCTTCGGTGGGGACCATTGCCATGGCCTTCTCCAGGTTGCTGATGCGCTCTTTGAGTGCTTGAATTTGAGCATCTTGCGCCAAACGGATGGATTGTTTGCTGTTGCGCTCAACCAGCGCTTGAAGTGCGCTCATGTGTTGTTCCAGCGCGATCATGTCTTGCTCGGTTTGCCTTAAGGCGTTTTGCAAGGTGTTGTACAAGGGGTGGTCGCTGCTTACACCGTCAAGCGCTTTTTTTTGTTGGGCGTGTTTGTCGCGAGTGCGCTCCAGCAGCACTTGGTGGCTGTAAGTGTTGGCCTGCATGTTGTTGCTTGCGTCCTCTGGCGATGACGTTGGATTGGCTTGAATTTGTTGAAGCTCCAATTCAAGTTTGATTTTCTTTTCTAGTAGCTTTGCGGTTGTTTCAGCGGCCTGCTGGTCTTTTTTGATCTGCTTTTCTTGACGCAGGGCTTCGTTGATTTCTTCTTCTTTGGCAATCAAGGCATCGTGCAGGGGTTTTATTTTTTGGTCATACTGGCCTTGATTAAGCAATTGCACGTGCTCAATCAGCGCATTGCCGTAAGCCAAAGCCACCGCATTTAGATCCACATTGCGTTCACTCGCCAAGTGGGCTTTCAACAGGTTGGTGCCTGGCACCACCTCCATCGCAATGCTTTTGCTCAAAGCCTGCACAGCCGCATCGAATTGCTCTTGCGGCCCTATCCATTGCTCGGCCTGCACTTCCTGCAGCGCGTTGAAGGCGATGACCTCTGCGGTGGCGAGCGACTTGAGTGTGGCCAATTGTTTTTCGTAGAGGGCTTCGTCCAGGTGTGGGCCATCGACTTCAAACAGCATGGTGACCACTTGGGGTTCGGTCTGATTTTGTTTTGCAAACCAAACGCCCAGTGCGTACAGACACAGCGCAAAAACAATCAGCGCGGGTAAAAAAAACCAGGGCTTGCCTTTTTGCACCGTGTCTTTTTGCATGGTTTTGATTAACGTGCGAATCCTGCTTTGGATTGGATTTGAGCCGCCTGGATTGTTTTTTCAGCCAGGGTGTCGCCCATGCCGTTGAGGCGGGCAATCCGGATTTGTTCGCCTTTGAAGTGAATGCGGATTTTTTCGCCCTGGTGACCAACCACGGTCATGATGCCGTCGGTGGGCGCAAACGCCTTGGGAGCAAAGGCCAGGTCTTTGCCCACCATTTCGAACATCAATTGGCGGGGTTTTTGGCTGGCGTCCACGCCATCGGCCAGAGAGAGGGCGATGTATGACGCACCGGGAAATTGCGCTGTGTTGTCCGCTTGAATCACCTTTTTGACACGCAAACCGTCCATCACCACGCCGGTCTTCAGGCATTGTTGGTCCCAGGCCACTGTGCCTTGGTTGGCCCCAATGCAATAGCCCAATGCACCGTCCAGGTAATCGATCACGGTGTTGGCACCGCGCATGTCGAGCCGCTGTTTGAGGTTGGCCACGGAGCCTGCGTAGCGGGTTTTGCCGATCACCCGCGCCACTTGGCCTTGACTGCTCAACTCAAACTGTTTGTTTTCTGCGCTTTGGATGGCGGTGAACACGCTGGAGAGTATGCTCGGGTCCGTGCGGAAGTTGAGTTCTTCACACGCGGATTCTGCGATCGTGAAGCTGTCGCTTTTGTTCAGTTGGTCGATGGGGTTGGCATCCACCACGCTGGTGCGCAGTCGACCACCCAGGGAGCAAATGCGCAGGTCATAGGACACGGTTTGTGTCGCTTTCTGGGTGTTGAATTCTTTCTGGATGTTGGCGTAGCCGCTGGGGTTTAGCCCTGCCCGCAACACCTCCGGAAAAAACTGGGTGGTGTTGAGGTTCACAGGGGCTTTGCTGGATTGGGCAGCGAATTCGGTTTGCCCAAATCCAAGGCTAAAAGAGACGATCGCTTTTTGTGCAAGTTCTAGCCAATCGCTTTCTTGGCTTGGCAGGGCCGTGAGCTTGGGAAAATTGCCACACAACTTGGGGTCGGCCACGCTGGCGTCTTGGCAGACGCTCGCGTTCTTGAACTGCAGAACCTCTTTGGCGTCATAATTTGCGCCCCGTTCGATGCGCTCAAGGTCAACCTTTGCCGCAGGTGCTGGGCTTGGAATCTTCGCTGCCTCGGCGGTGTTGGCCGTGGTGGTCTCTTGCGCGGGCTCTGCAAAATGTTGGTGGGTGAGGGCAGCGGTGATGAACAGGGCAAACGCGGAAAAAGGGGTCATACAGCAGGGTCTCCAGTCTGGCGGTCAAGGAAGGGTTGGTGGGCAAAAGTATGCCAGAAAGCAATCAAGGCTCACCGGATGGCAAGCCTTGATTGAGCGCACATCAAAACAATTTAGGTCAAATTGGTCACAGTTTGCAGCAGGGTGTCTTGCGCCTGAATGCTCTTGGAGTTGGCCTGGTAGATCCGCTGGGTGGCAATCATTTGCACCAGTTCAGCGGTGAGGTCCACGTTGGCCTCTTCAACCGCACCCGCCTGAATCAAACCAAAGCCTGCATCGCCAGCGTTGGAGGCAAATTCTGGCCCGGCCTGCAGCGTGGCCACCCAATTGTTGTTGCCCACGGGTTGCAAGCCTTCTGGGTTGCGGTAGCGGAACAGTCCGATTTTGGCAATGTCACGGGTTTGCCCATTGGCATAGTTCAGGGACATCACACCCCCTTGGTCAATGGTGAAGTTCACGTAGTCCGCTGCATCGTAGCCATCCTGCGCCAGGTTTTGTAACTGAAATTCAGTGCCAAATTGTGTGCTGCTGCGCATGTCGATGCGCACGGTGTTGTTGGGGCTGTTGAAGTCAGGGGCGACCGGGTTGCCGTTCTGGAAGGTGCCCAAATCAATTTCAAACACCGCTGCATCCGGGTTGGTGAGCTGTCCATTGGGATCGAAGCTGAGGGCCGCGCCAGTGTACGGGGCAGGGTATGCGCCAGCGCCTTCTGTGCGAATATTGACCAGCTCGCCATTCACGGTGGCGTGCACTTGCCACTGGTTGGGGGCGGCGTTTGCCACGGGTGCCGTGGCTGGACCGAGCTTTTGCCAAAACACTTGCAAGGTGAGCGGTTCGCCCAATTGGTTGTTGATCACCAACGCGGAGCTTTGGGAATAGGAGTTGGGGTCATTGGGATTGAACGTGGCGGCCACGGCAGAGGGCTGTGTGCGGGAGTCCAGGTTGAACCGGAACTCGGTGTTTTGAGTTGCACGTGGCTGAATGGGTTCGGTCGAGATGGTGATGGGGGATGCCACATCCAGCACGTTGCCTGTGTCCGGGTCCAAGGGGAAAGCGAGCAGGTCTTTGCCATCCGCGGTCACCACGGTGTTGTCTCTGTCCAGTTGGAACTGACCATTCCGGGTTAAAAATTCACGCCCGTCCTGACCTTTGACTTTGAAGAAGCCATTGCCGGAGATGGCAAGGTCCAGGGGGTTTTGGGTTGCAACCACGTTGCCTTGGCGGAATTCTTGTTTGATGGCCAACAAGTTGACACCACCACCCACCTGTAGACCGGCGTCTGCCCGTGACAGCGCGCTGGCGTACACATCGCCAAACTGGGCTTTGCTTGTTTTGAAGCCCACGGTGTTGGCGTTGGCCACGTTGTTGGCAGTCACTTCCAGACTTTTTTGGGAGGTGTTAAGTCCGCTCAAGCCCTGTTGAAATACACCCATGGTTTACCTCGCACTTTGTATGTGTTGGAACAGACGCGCACAACGCGCCAATGTCATCCATTAGAAGGCAAGCTGTCTCTGGAATCTTTGGACTACACCGTGTGAAATTCAACGCATTATTCAAAAGATGGACGCATGCAAGGCTGGTAACTTGGTGGGACTGTGACTCCATCCGGACGCGATACCGTGAGTGCTCTTGAATGCATTGCCCACGTGGATGAGCTATACATCCGCAGCTACCCTCTAAAGTCCAACGCAGACGCCTATGGCCTGAAGTTGATTGACTTTCCTGTGACGGTGCGTTTGGCCGGTCAGGTGTATTACATGCGATACCGCCGGGGTTGGGACCAGTGCTGGAAGCTTTTTTGCAGCGACGATCAACTGTTGGCCCTCAGGAAAGGGGTCGAATGGATGCATCGCGGTGCTGAGATGCCCGGTGGATTGGACGCGGCCTTGGCAAGACTGTTTGAGGAGGTGGATGCCGTGTGTGCGCAAGCCCTTGAATCCCTGCCTGCCCACCCCACCCGTCGGGATGTGCTTCAAAACCTGATTCAACAATCCCTCATTGCCCCTCTGCTGTGCACGAGCGCCGATGAAGAGGGCGTGGCTGTGCATTTTTATTATGTGGGCGGGCACAACCTTCTGGCCGTGTTGGGCCGGTTTGCACCCGATTGTGAAGTGATGGCGGTGTGTGAACTCAGCACAGACGCGTGGGGTGCGTTGTGTGCCGACATTCAAGACATTGCACCCCAGGGGCGTGAGCAAGTGGACGCCCTTGTGCTGGAGCGTGTGGCTGCGTGGATGGGTGAGCAGCAGGCCTTGCCAATTTTGGAGAATGCGGCATGAGCGACTTGCTTTTACAATTGGACGCCACAGCCCTTGCGCCAGCAGCCAGTGGCGTTGCAGCGGCCCTCGATCCCTCTCCGGAAGTGTTGCAGGCCGCGCAACAGGTGCTGTTGGATGCTGGCATGCCAGAAGCAGATGTGCAGGCCATGCCCTGGCCTGAGCTCAGTGCGGCTGCTTTTGCAGCGGTGTTGGCCACGGTGGAGACGCAAGGCAAGGCGGATGAAACATTGCCACCCCAGCAAGCAGCGGTGGTGGAGTTCAATTCCCAGCCAAACACGCTGGATGTGCTGGCAAGCAGGATTGCTCTACCAACGGAAGTGCTCCGCTCGCCAACACCAGCGCCTTCGTCAACACCGGAGGGGCAAACTGTGGCACCCGCCGAGCCCAAGCCCGTGCTTGACTTGGGCCTGGATCAGGGGACACCGGAGCCACAGGCAAGCGAGCTTGCGCAAGCTGTGGTCACAGAAACTCAGGTGGACTTCGCTGGCTTGAAGGCGGCCCAGATTGCAGATTCACAAAAACCCACGCTTGCAACGCTTGAACTTGCACCCGCTGCGCCGGCGATTACACCAGCCACCGTGCGGCCCGTGGATGAGCCGCAAATGCTTCAGGGCATTCAAACCAAGCCTGTTGTAACACGAGCTGAGCAGCCCGTGCCTGTGCAGCAGTTGGTGACTGCACCAGTGCAAGTGAACACACTGCCAGGCAAGACCCCTGTGGCAATGCCTGTGCAAAACCCTGTGCCGGTCATGCCCACAGCGTCATCCTCTGAGGTTGTGCCTTCCGCACCCCCAGCGCTGCCCACCGAGCCGTCTATCGAGCCGCCTTTCGAGCCGACTAAGGTGGTGGCCAACGTGGCGGCCAAACTGGTGCCCCCAGCGGCGGGCGCTGAAGTGGTTAAAGTGGCCCCCACGATGGGCACTGCCTTGGTGCCCACGGTGGTGCTGCCGCCTGCGCGCCCGTTCCCCAAAATTGTTTCGGCACCTGTGCCGGGTGTGCAGTCTGCCTCGGATGTTGAACAGCCTGCACTTGAAAATACACCCACTGTTCGCCTTCCGCTCGTTCCCCAGCCCGCTTTGCTGGTCAGCAAAACGCCGTTGGATGTGAGCCCAGGCCAGCGAGCCATTGATTGGTTACAAGACAGCCAGTTTTTTAGCGATCGCTTGCGCACCAGCACCAGCATAAGCCCCAGCACCACCACCAGCGCAGCAACGCTGAATGCGCAAGCCCGGGTGGTTTCTGCGGAGCAGTCTTCGCCAACCATCACCTCGCAGCCCCAGCCTGCCTTGCCCGTCGTGAATCTGCCCGTTGCCACCCCAGTGCAAATGTCCCAGCCTCTGTCAATCAGCACGCGTGCAGAGGGTTTGCAGGCGGTGGTCAATGAGGCTTTAAAAACCATCGAAATGCGTTTGCCTGGTCGGGTGGAGTTGAGCATGTTGCTCAAAGACGGACAAAAATTGGAATTGGTGGTGCACGCCCAACAACAAAAGATGGACATTGAGATCTCTGGCAGTGCGGCGCAAATGATGTCAGATGTGTGGTCGGACGGCAGTGACACCTTGACCAAAACGCTTGACACCTTGGGTTATCAGTTGCAAAGCCTTCGCGTGAATGGCGAAACGGTGCAGGCCGCCAGTGCGCAGACCGGCGCTGGTTTGGACATGGCCCAGCAGCAGCGTGGGGGTGGTCGGGAGCAAGAGCCGATGCAAGGTTCGCCACGCGAGCGTGAGCGGGAGGAGGACCCATCCCGCGCAAATGTGCCGGGGACTGAGGGAAACCTACCCGCGCCACTCGCATCGGAGGGCGCGGTCAGCTTGTACGCCTAATGTTCAGCGAAGAATGACGTTGTGAACCAGCCAACGGCTGTCTTTGGGCAAGTACTCCATTTCTACCACGATGTTTTCAGACGTGCTTTTGCCATCCACAATTTGAGAAAAAACAGCGCGGGCTTTGTTGGTTTCCGTGTTGGTGTCCGACACATAAACGTATCGAAATTCACGTATCCCCTCGTTTTGAATTCTGAGCGCGATGGCGTCTGCCATGAGTTTTACAGCCATGGCATGTTCCGGGGTTTTCATGGCCAACTCAGTGGCGGTGGGCACATCGTTGCTGGCCAACGCGTCCATGAACCTTTGAGCAGTGTCCTTGCGTGCCGAGAATTCCAGGGATTTTCCGCAGGCGGCAAGAGCGGTCAAGGCAAGCACAGCGATGGCAAAAAAGCGGAATGGTTGAGTCATAAAAGTTGACATGTAAAGCCCTTGGCGAATTGATGTTTTTAGGATTGTGGTAACAGCGGTACGAAATTTCGACGCTTTAATTCAAAGTTGATTCTTGCGCCGTAAGCCATACTTTGCCTAACTTGCGATGCTTTTGTACAGGGGATATTGAGATGATTGAAAACACCAACATGCCTGCCATGGGCGGATTGACCCTGAGCCCCAGTCGACAGTCTCAAACCAGGGCCGCTGGTCAAGGCGAGTTGCCCAATTTTTCGGATGTGTTTGCCCAAGTGTTGGATTCAGTGAGCCAAGCGCAAGACAAGTCGCGCTCCCTGGCGGTTGGCCTGCAAATGAATGACCCCAAGGTGTCGGTGGAAGACGTCGCAATTGCCTCCAACGAGGCCACTTTGAAATTCCAAACCGTGCTCCAAACCCGCAACAAACTGTTGCAGGCTTACAGCGAAATCATGAGCATGCCTGTATAAGCACGGGGAGTAGACCATGTTGGCAGAGTTTCTAACCCAGGATGAAGTGGACTCGCTATTGCGAGCCATCACCGGTGAAGACTCGTATTTCAGCGCTGAAGATTCTGAAGAACTCCAGGTCAAGCCATACAATCTGGCCAAACAGGAGCGCATTGTGCGTGGGCGGATGCCCACTTTGGAGATCATCAACGAACGCTTTGCGAGATTGCTGCGCATCGGTTTGTTTGACTTCATGCGACGCATGCCAGAAGTGACTGTTGGGTCGGTCAAGGTCATCAAGTACAACGAGTTTATTCGCAACCTGGCTGTGCCCACCAACCTCAACCTGATCTCGATCAAGCCGCTGCGTGGCAATGGCTTGGTGATCTTGGACCCCACCATGATTTTCGCGATGGTGGACACCATGTTTGGCGGCGATGGACGCCTGCAAACAGAAATTGAAGGGCGAGAATTCTCGGCCACGGAGCAACGCATCATCGCGCGGGTTCTGGAGGTTGTTTTTTCGGAGTACGCCAAAGCGTGGGCGCCTGTGTACCCCTTGGTGCCCGAGTATGTGCGCTCTGAGATGCACACCCAGTTTGCCAACATCGCAAACCCCGCTGAGATTGTTGTGTCCAGCAAATTCCAGATTGAGCTGGGCTCAGCCTCTGGCTCCATTCACATTTGTTTGCCGTATTCCTCGCTGGAGCCCATCCGCGATGCAATGAGTTCTGCGGTGCAGAGCAACCAAGGCGAAACAGATCGCCGTTGGTCCAAGCTGCTCAAATCTCAAATGCAGATGGCCGAGGTGGAGTTGCAGGTGACTTTGGCCAATGCCAATCTCACCGTGGCCGATGTGCTCACCTTGCAAAAGGGTGATTTTATCCCCTTGCAAATGACGCCCACTGTGCAGGCCAAGGTGGACAACGTGCCGGTTTTTGACTGCTCGTATGGCATCAGTGGTGGACAGTATGCCGTGAAGGTTGAAAAGTTGATCAAACCTGGTCAGGACAGCCTGGCCGAGCGCCCAAAGCCAGCGCGCGCATTCAAGTCGCTCAGCGAGGTGTACGCCATGGTCAGTGAGCATGGTGCAGGCACGCTGGATGAGCTAAAACAAATGGTCAAGCAGGAACACTAAGCATGAACACAGAAACAAAAAAATCCAAGAATGGCGCAGCAGATGGATCGGCTGGCGTGGTGCATGACGATTCGATTGGTGAAGTGGAGGCGCATCACTTTGACATGCTCTCTGGCGAGACCGACGACGGCGCTGGCAATGACATCGACATCATTTTGGACATCCCAGTGACTTTGAGCGTGGAGTTGGGTCGCACCAAGATCCCGATCAAGCACATTTTGCAACTGGCGCAAGGCTCCGTGGTGGAGTTGGATGGATTGGCTGGTGAGCCCATGAATGTGCTGGTCAATGGCTGCCTGATTGCCCAGGGTGAAGTGGTGGTGGTCAATGACCGGTTTGGCATTCGACTCACTGACATTGTGACCCCTTCCGAGCGTTTGCGAAAACTCAATGGCTGAACGGGGTATGTTGCACACCTTGCTGCGCACAGGCTTGGTATGCCTGGGCTTGCAAGCGTCGGCCGCGATGGCCGTGGAATTGGGTGCCATGGAGGTGCGCTCGGATGTGGGCATGCCTCT
Organism: Limnobacter sp.; assembly: GCA_036275655.1. Taxonomy (GTDB): domain Bacteria; phylum Pseudomonadota; class Gammaproteobacteria; order Burkholderiales; family Burkholderiaceae_B; genus Limnobacter. Next base: position 25,756 of record DASUDK010000186.1, read on the forward strand.
GATTGCCCATGTGCAATTTGAGATGAGCCCGCAAGAGGCGCAGCAACCTGAGCAAGTGAACATTGTTCTGAAGTCAACCAGTGTGGCGGACTTCAAAGGTTTGGTGCGTACACGGGTGTTTTTGCAGCCCAACAGCACCAGCGGCTTTTTGCGCATCACCTCGATTGAGGCGGCGCCCCGCGGCATTGCTTTGGTGCTTGAGGCACGGGATGCTCGGCAAAATCACATTCGCGAATATGTGATCGACAACAATGCGGTGCGAACCCGTGATATTCAACGCCCCGAATTGCCCAAGCCAGTGCTTGCACCACCCCCTCCACCGCCTGTAGAAACGAACATAGAGCCAAACCGGGTGCTGGAACCGGCCCCGCCCGATGGCATTGAGTTGCGTTTGCTGGATCAAACCCAGGGCGATGATGTGGTTTCTCCGCGTGCGCTGGCCAGCGATTTGGCCCTGTTGAACAAAACCCAGGCCGCTTTGCTGGACGATGAAAAAGCGCGTGCACAAGCGGCGGAAGCCTTGGCTTTGCTGGGTGTGCTTGCCCAAGATGCCCGCAGTTTGTTTGGTGTAAAAGCCAGTCGCGAGGTGGTCCTTGCCGCGATGGAAGAAGAGATGAAGACGGCACCCGACAGCTATGTGCTGACCATCCGTGGTGACCAGTTGGACGAACAAGGACGGTTACAAACCGAGCGTGCCGCCTTGGGCAAGCCAGGCGATGTAGAGCCTGCTGCGCCTGTGTCCGCCCCAACCATTGCACAATCACCGCCACCAGAGGCAGCGCCTGCGGCACCCGCTCAAACCCAGGCCGCCCCTGCGCCTGTTGCGCCCACGCCGCGCGAAGAAAAAGAAGGTTGGGGCACGCTCACGTGGATGCTGTTGTCGGTGGTGTCGGTGGCGCTGGGATTGTTGTTTTGGTTCACCACCCGCCTGCGTGAGCAAGCACGACAAGAAAAAACCGAGGCACAGTTGCCACCGGAGTCGACCGCTGTTGCACCCGTGCCAGTTCCGCCCCGCACAGAGCCTGTGTTGATGGACGAGGCCTTGGCGTTGCCAGAGCCAACGGCGGTTGTGAGCAATGCAAGCAACCCCAGCGACAGTTGGTTGGCTCAGCAGGAAGAGCCAGATTTTGATTTGGAGCCTGCAACAGTGGCGCAGCCCACCTTCGCTGAGCCCAGCGAGCAGATCGAACCCGCCGAGCAGATCGAGCCCATCGAGCAGTTCGAGCCCAACGACGCACTCGAGGCGCCTGAGCAAGTGGCCGATTTGGAGCCACCCTTCAAGAACGAGAACGATGCGCGCATTGAGTTGGCTGGTGCGTATTTGGAAATTGAAGACTTTGAGGCTGCGGCCAAAGTGCTTGGCAGCATTGAAGGCCAATTGACGACGGCTCAGCAACAGCGCCTTGAACAAATTCGGGAAGAAATCATGCAGGGAGAAGCACGGTCATGAGAACAATCACCCTGGTGGCTGTGGCCCTGGCGGCGCTTATGCACTGGGATTCCAGTTGGGCACAGTCATTGCCCAGCGTGGTGGCCACCCCAGGTCGAAATGGATCCACCGTGTATTCATTGCCCATTCAGACCATGTTGTTCATGACCTTCCTAACCGTGCTGCCGGGCATTCTCTTGATGATGACCGGATTCACACGGATTGTGATTGTGTTGTCGCTGTTGCGCATGGCCTTGGGCACGCAAAACTCCCCGCCCAACCAGGTTGTGATTGGTTTGAGTTTGTTCCTCACTTTTTTTGTGATGACCCCGGTGTTCAAGCAGGTCTATGAGAGCGCCTACCTGCCCTACGAAAACGCACAACTTGAGTTTCGGGAGGCGGTCGGTGTTGCATCAGAGCCTGTGCGCGCTTTCATGCTGCGCCAAACCCGAGCAGAGGATTTGGCCTTGTTTGCCAGTTACTCAGAGGAAAAGTTCGACAACCCAGCCCAGGCGCCCATGTCGGTGCTGATTCCAGCTTTTGTCACCAGCGAATTGAAGACCGCCTTCCAAATTGGTTTCATGGTGTTTTTGCCGTTTTTGATCATCGATTTGATTGTGTCCAGTGTGCTCATGTCCATGGGCATGATGATGCTCTCGCCCATGTTGATTTCACTGCCGTTCAAGCTGATGCTGTTTGTTCTGATTGACGGTTGGAATTTGTTGATGGGGTCTCTCTTGCAAAGTTTTGCGTAGCGCACCATGTCTGAAGACAATGATGTTGAACGCGAATTACCGGCGACACAACGCAAAATAGAGAAAGCCCGGGAAGAGGGCAACATCCCGCGCTCCAAGGATTTTTCTGGAGCCATTGTGGTGCTGGTGGGCTTGGCTTGTTTGTACGTGTTCTCCGGGTTTTTTGTGGATCAAAACAAAACCTTGATGAAGCAGGCGCTCACCCTGAGCACAGCAGACGCCAAAGACCCGGCACGCATGGGTGCGGCCTTTGCTGATCTTCTGCTCCATTCCCTTCTGATTATTTCGCCTTACTTGCTGCTGGTGTTGGTGGCTGCCGTGTTGGGCACGATTGCCGTGGGTGGCTCTATTTTTGTGACCAAAAATATTCAGCCCAAGTTTTCCAAGCTCAATCCCATCAAAGGCCTGAAGAACATGTTCTCGGCCAACGCGATGTTTGAGTTTGCCAAGGCCATGTTGAAGGTGGTGGTGATTGGCGCGTTGGCGGTGATACTCATCTGGAGCCATGTGGAAGATTTTCCACGCATGATGACCATTCCCTTGCCCAATGCGATTGAATTGGCCGCCGACTTTGCCATTCGCGATGCGCTGATTTTGACTCTGGTGTTTGCCATTGTGGTGTCGGTGGACGCGCCGTACCAGGTGTTTCGTTACCTCAAACAATTGCGCATGAACATTGAGGAAGTTCGACGCGAACAAAAAGAAACGGATGGCGACCCCCACGTGAAAGCGCGTGTGCGGCAAATTCAGCGGGAAATGTCCAGAAAGCGCATGATGGCCGCCGTGCCCATGGCCGATGTGATTGTGACCAACCCCACCCACTATGCGGTGGCCTTGACCTACAAGGACGGGCGTGGCGCGCCGCGCGTGGTGGCCAAAGGCGTGGACTTGATTGCGCAACAAATCCGGGAGCTGGCTCGCCAGCACAACATTGCGCAAATCGAGGCCCCGCCTTTGGCTCGCGCGTTGTACAAGCACGTGGACCTGGAGCGGGAGATTCCGCCCTCCCTGTACGCGGCGGTGGCCAAACTGCTGGCTTACCTCTACACCATGGAGCGTGGTCAAATTGACGAGGCGGTGTTCCCCACCGAGCGGGATATTCCGGATGGCATGGACCCAGGGCCGAGCGACGCAAGTGCCTAAGGCGTGGTGGCGGTTGTGGTGCCTGCACCGTTCCAGATGGGCACAGTGAACAGGTCGTAAAATGCTTGTTCAAAGAAGGTCACGAAGAAGGGCAAAGACAGCCAAATCAACACAATTGCCGCGATGATGGTGATCGAAAAACCAACCGAGATGATGTTGAACTGCGGAGATGCCCGCGACAACAAGCCCAAGGCAATGTTGACCGACAAAATACATGCCATCACTGGCAGGCTGAGTTGCATGGCAATTTGAAACAGCAGCAAGCCGCTCTGCGCAATTTTGAGTGGATTCAAAAAACTGAAATCGGTTGAAATCGGCACCACTCGGAAGCTGTGCAAGATGCCATCAATGGCCATGAGGTGCCCATTGATGCTTAAAAAAACCAGCGTGGCCATGATGTTGAAAAACGCACCGATCATGGGCGAGGCGGTGTTTTTTTGAGGATCGATGAACATGGCAAAAGCCAGGCCCATTTGCAAGCCAATAAAATCCCCCGCCACTTCCATGGCTGCAAACACAATCCGCATAAAAAATCCCAGCGATGCGCCCACCAGCACTTGTTGAGCCACGAGGGCCAGCAATGGGTCTTCCGGGTTGAACTGGGTGACCGGGGAGCCCGCCACCAGGTAGGCGATGAAGGCCGCCAATCCAATCCGGATTCTTCGGCTGATGGAGCGCGCATCAAACAGTGGCGCTGTTGCCAACAAAGCACCGACACGAATAAAGGGCAGCATCCATTGCAACATCCACTGGTTGATCCAGGCGGTGTCAATCTCAAACATGGATGGTCAGCCGATCAGGCCGGGAATGGACTGAATGAGCCGTCTTGAATAGTCGACCAGCGCGCTCAGCATCCACGGCCCCAGCGCCAGCAAACAGAAAAAAATGGCCAACACCTTGGGAATGAATGACAAGGTCATTTCGTTGATTTGTGTGGCGGCCTGAATAATCGACACCAGCAAACCCACCACCAAGGCGATGATGAGCATGGGCCCTGCCACCAGCAACATGGTCCACAGGGCATCTTGTCCGAGGTTCAGTACAACTTGAGCGTTCATGGTGCTTGGATGGGCTGAATTGTTTTTACATTGTTGCAGTGGGCTGCCAGCGCGGGCCAATTGAAATGCGATCAAATGGCCTGATTTTTCCGCAGAATCAGCTTGTTGGCTTTGTTACATTGGGGATGTCCAAACTCGGCCAATTCTCCATGTACGGCGCCAAAGCTTACAAGTCGGTTGATTTAAACACCGCCGTGATCTCGGCGTCTCCGCATGCCCTTATCACCATGTTGATGGACGAGGCCATCAAGCGCATGCGCCTGGCCAAAATACACATGGAAGAGCGTCACTACGCCGACAAAGGCAAGTGCATTGGCAAGGCCATTCAAATTGTTCAAGATGGTTTGCTCGCTTCTCTCAACATGGAGGCTGGCGGCGACATTGCCATTCGCCTCAAGGGGCTTTACGAGTACATCACGCAGCAACTGGTGCTGGCTTCAGCCAGAAATGACGAAGCGCTGCTTCAGCTTTGCATCGATATCCTGGTAGAGATTCGAGCTGGTTGGGTAGAAATTGCCCAGGAGGCTTGAATGAGCAAGTTCAGGACCGAGCCCGACAACAGCCCTTCTGTAGAACTTTATGCAGCAATCGCTGAAATGTCGGCCCGGCTTCTGAAGAGTGCCCAGCAAGGATTGTGGGACGAGTTTGCAGAAGGCGAGGCCGAGTTGGCCCGCTTGGTGCAGGTGCTCAACAGCATGCCGGAAGACACAGAGACCATGACTGAAGCCGATGTGTTGCTGCGCACTGTGTATTTGCGCCAAATCATGGACGACAACAACAAAACCCATCTGCTGGTGCTGGAGCGCACGCAAATGCTGGAGCGGGCGCTCACCCTGCAAAGCAACAATGACAAGCTGGAGCGTGGCTACGGCGGGGGCCTGCATGAAGGCTGAGGGTCTGCCCACGCCGCAGATACAGCAGCGCACGCAAACGCTTTTTTCCAATTCAATTGGTCAGGTTCAAGGGGCCATGTCGGCCCGCATGGGCGATGAATTTCAGCAGCAGCGCTTGCAAGGCAGGGCGTTGAGCGGGCAGTTCATGGGGTACGACCCCAATGGCATGGCCAAGCTCAAAGTGGGCAATGTGGTCGTACGGCTCTTGCTGGAGGTGGGCACCAAACCGCCGCCCATTGGTGCCAGCCTCGTGGTCAACATCACCAGCCGCCAACCCACCCTCAAGTACAGCCCCTTGCAAATCGAGGAAGAGACTGAGCTGGATGTGTTTGACGCGGTCTTGGCCAAACGTTTGTCCCAAGGAGACCTGGATCCGCTCGATGGTTTGCCTGAACGGCGCCTGCAACAGGGCTTTAGGCACACAACCCAATCCGACGTGTGGTCGGAGGTTAGCCGCGATGGCGCATTGCTTGGCAAAGTGAGCCAAACCTTCAACCCGCGTGAGGGGGTTAGGCTGGAGTTGATGGCCACACAGTTGGGCCTTTTGAGCCGTGTGGGGGCGGGGGTGTCCGACCACGCCGCCTTGGGCATGGATGTGCAGCGCTTGCACCCCTTGCTGGATGCACTTGGCATGCAAACGCCAGACGCCGATTCATTTCAGAACAAAGTGAGCACACTGGCCGCTTTGCTGCGCCAAGCGGTGGAGCACAGCGGCTTGTTTTATGAATCGCATGTGAAGCGCTGGCGTGCTGGCCAATACCCTTTGGATGCCCTGCGCGAAGAGCCCCAATTTGAGTGGGGCCCCGAGGCTGCTCTGCGTCCCAATTTTGAAGGCCTGCAGGCCGAGCAAACCAAGTCGGCGCTCATGGCCAATTTGCAATTGAACCTGCTGCACAACAACAAATTTGCGGTGGTGCTGCCCGGTTTGCAAGGCGAAACGGTGCACCTTGAAATCGAACTGGAAAAGCGCAAAGACGACGAGGGGCGGGAGCGCCGCGACGCCAGCGAGCCAGCCTTTGAGTATGCGCATTTCCGTTTGCGTGTGGTGTTGCCCACGCTGGGCCGTGTGCATGCGCATTTCCAAATGGCGGCCACCAGCAGCCTGCTGTTGCTCACCATGGAGCCCCAGGCAGCGCAGGGTTTGAATGATGAAATAGCACAGCTTTCCGCCCGTTTGAATGGTGCGCAGGTCCAGCTGAAAACCTTCGACGACGAAAACCCATAAAAACCCCCCGTTTCTTCCTGCTCAAGCCCCGGTGAAGTCCACACAATGGATTCATCCTCCCGGACCTTTTGCTTGCCATGTCAGAATTACAAACCGTGAATGCACAAACTGCAGCCCTGAGTCCCGCGCCATCCCTGGCTGTTGGTGCGCCAGACGGGCAGGGTGCTGCAGGCAAGGCGTGGTCCGCCGATGAGGTGTTCAAGGGCCTCAAAGGCTTGGACCCGCAAAAGCGCTTGGTGCTGTTGATTGCTTTGCCCTTGCTGTTGGGCTTGATTGTGGCCGCCACCCTGTGGAGCACCCGCCCGGAGTACAAGGTTTTGTTCAGCAGTGTGAATGAAACCGATGGTGGTGCAATCATCAATTCACTCAAACAAATGGGCGTGCCCTACCAATACAGCGAGGGCGGCGGCGCCATTCTGGTGCCCTCCGACAAGGTGTACGAAACCCGTCTGCAGCTTGCCAGCCAGGGATTGCCCAAGGGCAGTGTGGTGGGTTTTGAGTTGTTTGAATCCCAGAAGATGGGGGTGACGCAGTTTCAAGAACAAGTGAATTTTCAGCGCGGTTTGGAAGGGGAGTTGATTCGCTCCATCCAGTCGCTTGATGCTGTGCAGTCTGCGCGTGTGCACTTGGCCCTCCCAAAAAACAGCGTGTTTTTGCGCGAACAGCAACGCCCCACCGCGTCCATCGTGGTGAATTTGGCGCGAGGCCGTTACCTCAGCCGTGAGCAAGTGGATGGCATTGTGCATTTGGTGGCATCTAGCGTGCCACAACTTAGCCCGCGCGATGTGAGTGTGGTTGATCAAACCGGGGCGCTGCTCACCCAAAATGCCAACCCCAACGACCCGGCCACCCTCACCGCAGATCAAATGCTCAAGGTGCAGAAAATTGAAGACACCTTGAACCGTCGCGTCATGGACTTGTTAATACCGATCGTGGGCGAGGGCAATGTGCGGGCCAGCGTCACAGCCAAGGTGAATTTTCAGGAAGTGGAGCGCTCGGCGGAGACCTACAAACCCAACAACGAGGGCGGCAACGCCAGCATTCGCAGCCAGCAGCAAGCTGAAAACCGCGAAGGTGCCAACGCCAACCCCAGTGGCGTGCCAGGCATGATCTCCAACACACCGGGTGAAACCGAGGCTCGCATTGGTGCACCTCCCAATCCCAACAACCCCGCCAACGCAGCCCAGGCCGGTGGCTTGCAAAGCAAAGAATCACTGGTGAATTACGAGGTGGACCGCGAAATTGTGCGCACCAAGTCCAACCAAGTGGACGTGGCCCAATTGAATGCGGCCGTGCTGCTGAATTACAAAACCGTGGTGAACAGCCGTGGCGAAGCGCGTGAAGTGCCTTTTACGCCGGCTGAGATGGCGTCCATTGAAAAAATGGTGAGCGACGCATTGGGTGTGGACACTGGCCGGGGTGATACCCTTTCGGTGCTCAACCAAAGCTTTGTGAGCAAGCCAGAGCTCGACGCACCATTGATGGAGCCCGTGGCTTGGCAAGAGGTGCTCAAATCTTCCGTGGTGCCCGTCACCCTGGCCTTGGTCACCTTGGCTGTGGTGTTTGGCTTGCTGCGTCCCATGCTCAAAGCGCGCAGCAACCTGGACGAGACCATGCAAGTGGCCAAGGACCCCCTGATGGACAAGGCCGAAGAAGTTTGGCCCGAGCCTGTGGTGCTTCAGCGCAAATCCGAAATGCCGCCGGTGATGATCCAAAGCAGTGACAACCGGCAGGTGGAGGAAGTGCAGCGGGTGGTTCGTCAAAACCCTGAGCTGGCCGCCAACATCGTGAAATCATGGATTGGTGATTAAGTGGGAGCAAGCACCGTGAGCACCGCCGAAAACAACACCTCAAGCAACCCAGCAAATGGGCAAGCCACGCCGGTGCCCACACCCGCGCCAGCGCCTGTTCGCCCGGGCGATGGCTTGGACAAGGCTGCCATTTTTATGCTCACCTTGGGGGCAGACGACGCGGCCGAGGTCTTGAAGTTTTTTGGACCACGCGATGTAAACCGTTTGCTCACCCGCATGACAGCGCTGAAGGACGTGAAGCAAGACCGGGTGGACTCGGTGACGCGCGAGTTTCTGGAGGTGACCCTGGACCAGAGTGCCATTGGCACCTCATCGGACCAGTACATCCGCACCATGCTGACCAAAGCCCTGGGCGAAGAACGCGCGGGTTTTTTGGCAGACCGGATTTTGCAGTCTGGCGACACCTCCGGCATTGAAAGCCTCAAATGGGTGGATGCATCCAGCGTGGCCGAACTCATCAAAAATGAGCATCCTCAAATCATCGCAACCATCCTCGTGCACTTGGAGCGCGATCACGCCGCAGCCATACTCAATGAATTTCCAGAGAGGGTGCGCAAAGATGTGACGATTCGCATTTCCACCCTGGATGGCGTTCAGCCCAACGCCCTGCGCGAGTTAAATGAGGTGCTGTCCAAGGCGTTGGCCGGTGGTGAAAAGGTGAAGAAGTCCACCCTGGGCGGCACCAAAACCGCGGCCGAAATTTTGAACTACGTGGGCACGGCCAATGAACAAGCGGTGCTGGAGTCGATTCGCGAATACGATGACCAGCTGGCGCAAAAAATTCAGGATGAAATGTTTGTGTTTGATAACCTCATGGAGCTGGACAACCGCAGCCTGCAGCTCACCCTGCGCGAGGTGGACAATGCGGTGCTGGTGATTGCCTTGAAAGGCGCACCAGAAAGCTTCAAGGATCGTATTTTCGAGAACATGAGTTCTCGCGCGGCCGACGCCGTGCGGGATGAATTGTTGAACAAAGGCCCTGTGCGGATTTCGGATGTGGATGCAGCACAAAAAGAAATTTTGCGCATTGTTCGCCGCATGGCAGACGATGGCTTGATCGCCTTGGGCGGCGCTGGAGAGGACGCCTTTGTCTAATACCCGGATTATGCGTGGATTGGGCGAGGCCTTGCCCTGGAAAAACCTTGCGCCCGACAGCGAGAGCCCCGTGGGCGATCTCATGGCCCACCGGGACATGATCAAGCGGCGCGAAGAAGAGATCCTCAAAAAAGCACAGGCCCTCAAACAGCGCGAGGTGGAGGTTGATCACCAAGCGCAGGCCAGCCGCGAGGCGGGTTACGAGGAAGGCTTTCGCGAGGGGTACAACGCGGGATTGGACAAGTCCAACCGCGAAGCAGAGCTCCTCGCCCAGGTGTGTGTGCGCTTGCAAACCGAACTCAATGCCGTGCAACACCAGCTTGCCGACAAGGTGATGCGCCTGGTGGTCACCACCTGCAGGCAGGTGGTGCAAGACCACACCTTGCAATGCCCCCAATCTGTGAGCCAGTTGCTCAAGCAGGCCATAGCATCCATCTCCGCCGATGTGGTGTATGTCACTGTGGCCGCCTCACCCAACACCGTGACCATGTTCAAGCAACATTTGGCGGCGCTGGGGCCCTTGTCCACCCAAGTACAACAATCGGTGGCTGTCACCTTCAAAGAAGATGAACGCCTGGTGGACGGTGGGTTCATGATTTTCCACACCGCAGGCCAGATGGACTACTCCCTGGAGACCCGCTGGGCGCAGGCCATGTCCACACTGACCGACCATCCCGACGACCTTCAATACCATGGCAGCCAGCCTCCACTGTGACTCGGCGCTGCTGCGCTGGCTGGATGATTGCACCACGCAGGTGGGACATTCAGACCAGGGGGTGGTGTCTGGCCGTTTGGTGCGGGTGTCTGGCCTGGTGGTGCAAGCGGCCGGTTTGGATTTGGCCTTGGGGGTGTTGTGCCACATCCACCATGGCACGCGCGTCACCGAGGCCGAGGTGGTGGGCTTTGCAGACGGACTCACCTACCTCATGCCACTGGGCGACACCGCAGGCCTGCGCCCCGGCTTGCGCATTGTGCCGCAGCCAGCACAGTGGCAAGCGCCCAGGTTGGGCCACACCCTGCCGCGTTACAACAGTGAGCAACAACACAGCAAACACCTGCCGGTGGGCGATGGCCTGTTGGGCCGTGTGCTGGACGCCAATGCCAGGCCTCTGGATGGCCTTGGCCCCCTGCGTTTTGACCAGGCCAACCCCCTCACCGCCACACCCACCAATCCGATAGAGCGCGTGCCTGTGCGCACGCCGATTGATGTGGGGGTGCGCGCCATCAACGCATTGCTCACCGTGGGCAAAGGCCAGCGCCTGGGTTTGTTTGCTGGCTCGGGGGTTGGCAAGTCGGTGCTGCTCGGCATGATGGCCCGCTTCACCTCGGCCAGTCGCATTGTGGTGGGGCTGATTGGCGAGCGGGGGCGAGAGGTCAAAGAATTCATTGAAGACATTCTGGGTCCAGAGGGATTGGCTCGCGCAGTGGTGGTGGCCGCGCCAGCGGACAGCTCCGCTTTGTCACGCCTCCAAGGTGCAGCCTACGCCAGCACTTTGGCAGAGTATTTTCGTGACCAGGGGCATGACGTGATGCTCATCATGGATTCGCTCACACGCTACGCGCAGGCCCAGCGCGAAATTGCACTGGCCATTGGCGAAGCACCCGCCACCAAAGGTTACCCACCCAGCGTATTTGCCAAGCTGCCGGGGCTGGTGGAGCGTGCTGGCAACTCCGCCACCTCGGGCGGCTCGATCACCGCCTTCTACACAGTGCTCTCGGAGGGCGATGACCAGCAAGACCCCATCGCCGACGCGGCGCGCGCCATTCTGGACGGGCATTTTGTGTTGTCTCGCAAGTTGGCTGAGCAAGGCCATTACCCGGCCATCGACATTGAGCAGTCCATCTCGCGGGTGATGCACAACGTCACCAAACCAGCGCACATGGAATCGGCGCGGGTGTTCAAAGCGCTTTACAGCAAATACCAGTCCAATCAGGATTTGATCTCGATTGGCGCCTACTCGCGCGGTGCGGACCCGGTGACCGATCGCGCCATTGATTTGTACCCACAGCTCATGGCCTTCTTGCAGCAAGGCATGCATGTGCCGTGCAGCATGGATGAGAGCCTGGCTCAGCTGGGTACCGTCTTTGGCCAAACCCCCAACGGCAGCGACTAAAACCCCCCAATTTGCCCGTATTTCTCCTTCCGCAAGTTCAAGTGCCCGGCGCACACTGAACAGGTGACTTTGGGGGAAGCATGGCCAACGCATTAGCCTTGTTGAAAGAACGGATTGGTGTGCAAGTGAGCGAGCTGGAATCGCATATGGCACTCATCCAGAACAGCATCGTGAAAGGGCAGCAAAGCATCGACATGCTGACGGATTACATTCGCCAGTACAGCGAGAAACTGGTGAGCGCCGAACATATTTTGCAAAGTGCCGACCCAGCCACCAGCGCCATGATCACGGGTGTGGAACTGCGTGCCCACAACCAGTTTGCCGCACGCCTCATGACAGCCCTGGCTGCGCAGGTAAAACAGAACGATCAAAACCGCCAATACCTGGCACGCGCCAGCGAAAACCTCAAGGTGCTCAAAACCCGCCAAAAAACCCTGGAGCAGGTGCTTGAAAAACGCATGCAGGCGCGGGAAGAACAGGCCATGCGCCTGGCCCAAAAAGACCTTGATGAGCTGGCCACACTGCGCCACGCTCACCGTGTTCAAAACAAACAGTTGCCCGGTGGTTTGGCATGAGCAGCGTTCAGCAAGCCACAATCAACGACGTTTTGAAGGGCATGCTCGACTCGGGCAAGGTGAAGGCCTTGGCTGCACCGCTGTTTATCTTGATGATTTTGGCCATGATGGTGTTGCCGTTGCCCGCGGCAGCGCTGGATGTGCTGTTCACCTTCAACATCGCCTTGTCGATGGTGGTGCTGGTGGCAGCGCTCTACACCAAAAAGCCGCTGGACTTCAGCGCATTTCCCACCGTGTTGCTGGTCACCACCCTGCTGCGCTTGAGCCTGAACGTGGCCTCCACCCGCGTGGTGTTGCTGCACGGGCATGAGGGCACCGATGCAGCAGGCAAGGTGATTGAAGCTTTTGGTCACTTTTTGATTGGTGGCAATTTGGCCGTTGGCATCATTGTGTTTGTCATCTTGATGGTGATCAACTTCGTGGTCATCACCAAGGGTGCGGGTCGAATCGCAGAAGTGTCAGCGCGCTTCACATTGGACGCCATGCCCGGCAAACAGATGGCCATTGATGCCGACTTGAATGCCGGTTTGATCAGCGAGTCCGAAGCGAAAAAACGCCGTCAGGAAATAGGCCAAGAGGCCGAGTTCTATGGCTCAATGGACGGTGCCTCCAAGTTTGTGCGCGGCGATGCCGTGGCTGGTGTGTTGATTTTGATCATCAACATTGTGGGTGGCCTGGCGGTGGGCATGATGCAATACGACCTCAGCTTTGCCACCGCAGGGGAAAAATATGTGCTGCTGGCCATTGGCGATGGTCTGGTGGCGCAGGTGCCTGCATTGCTCATCTCCGTGGCGGCCGGCTTGGTCGTGGCCCGTGTTGGCAACGGCCAAGACATCGGTAGCCAAATGGCCTCGCAGTTGGCCCAATCGCCCCAGGTGTTTGCCATGTGCGCTGGTGTGCTGATGATGCTGGGCATGATCCCTGGCATGCCCAATTTGCCCTTTTTGTTGATTGGTGCCGGCATGGCCTGGATGGCGTTTCGCATGCACAAAAAGAATAGCCAAGTGCTGGTGCCGGTGGATGAATCGGTGGTGGGCCAAGCCACCAGAGAGGTGGCTGACGCCAGTTGGGAAGACATCAAACCCGTGGACACCTTGGCCTTGGAAATTGGTTACCGCCTGATCCCCTTGGTCGACCGTGGGCCCGACAGTGATTTGCTCAAACGCATCAAGGCGGTGCGCAAAAAATTCACCCAGGAAATGGGGTTTTTGCCCCCGCCCATCCATGTGCGAGACAACCTGGATTTGCCGCCCAACGCGTACCGCATGATGATCAAAGGCGTGACCGTTGCACAAGCCGAGGTGGCCCCTGGCGAGTACTTGGCCATTGACCCGGGTGAAGTGGTGCTCAAGTTGCCTGGGCCACAAACCACCGACCCCACCTTTGGCATGCCAGCTTACTGGATTGAAAGCGCCCAGCAAGAACGCGCCTTGGCCGGCGGTTACACCGTGGTGGACTGCGCCACCGTGATGGCCACGCATGTGTCGCATGTGCTGGGCAACCACGCCGCCAAGCTGATTGGTCGCCTGGAGTGCCAGCAACTGCTGGAGCACTTTGGCAAGCTTTACCCCAAGATGGCCGATGAGTTGATTCCAAAACTCATCTCCTTGTCTGTGTTTCAAAAGGTGTTGCACAACCTGCTGGATGACCGCGTGAGCATTCGTGATTTGCGCAGCATCATCGAAACCCTGCTGGAATACGCCCCCAAAACCCAAGACCCGGGCGAACTCACCAGCATGGTCCGTGTGGCATTGTCCAGCTCCATTGTGCAAGGCCTTGGGCAGCACGACCGCGACCTGCAGGTGCTGGTGTTTGATCCGAAGCTGGAAAACATGATCATCTCCTCCAACCAAGGGCAAGCCCCGGGCGAGGTGGCGATTGAACCCAACCTGGCCAACTCCATGATGAGCAAGGTGAGCCAAGAGGCGCAAAAATTGCTCAACCTGGGTCAAACGCCTGTGCTGTTGGTTCAAGATTTTTTGCGTCCAGCCCTGGCCAATTTGCTGCGCCGGGCCGCACCTGGGCTCACCATCCTGAGCCACAGCGAAGTGCCTGAATCCAAAAAAATTGCAGTGCTGTCTGTGATCAAGTAAACGAGGTGGCTTGTGTTATTAAAAAAAATCGCCCCCACATCGGCTGAAGCCATGAAACAGATTGCCGACGAGTTTGGCAACGAAGTGGTGATTGTGTCGACCAAACAGGTGGCGCAGGGCATAGAAATAGTTTTTGCCTGCAGCAAAGAGACCGCCTCCCGGGTGCGCGAGACGAAACCCACACCTCCACCAACCACCACCACGGCTGCGGGGCCACAGGCAGACCGCACCGAGGCCTTGGTGCGCGAGGTGGAGCAACTCAAAAGCCTGGTGCAACAACAGTTCAGGCAAATGAGCTGGCAAAGCTGGTCCAGTGGCGACCCCCTGCGTGGTCAGTTGTGGCAAGACCTACAAGACCTCGGGTTTTCACCTTTGGTGGGGCGCACCTTGGTGGATTCCATTCCCGAAGGGCTGGACCATGTGCAAGCCAGCGCTTGGGTGATTGAAGCCATCACCAGCAAACTCGCAAGCCTGCAGCCAGATGTTGAAATGGTCCAAAAGGGTGGCGTGTACGCCGTGGTGGGACCCACGGGCAGCGGAAAAACCACCACCATTGCAAAAATTGCGGCCCGTTGCATGGCCTTGAAAGGACGCAACTCCGTGGCCCTCATCACCACCGACACCTACCGCATTTGCGCCATTGACCAACTGCGCACCTATGGCAAAGTGATTGGTGTGCCAGTGCATGTGGCCTTGAACGCGGCCGAGTTGGAGGCCCACTTGCAAGCGGTCAAGGGCAAGCACCTGGTGCTCATCGACACCATGGGTCTGTCTCCGCGTGACGTGCAAATCACAGAGCAAATTGGCTTGCTGGATCACAACGACATTCAAAAGCTGTTGGTGATGAATGTGTCTTCTCAGCCCCGCGCGCTCAGCGAATTGGCCGACCGTTTCCGGGGCAAAGGCTTTTACGGGGCGGTGCTCACCAAGCTGGATGAGTGCTCCACCATTGCGGGCAGCATTGACTTGGCCCTGCGGGAAAATCTCAACCTGATGTACATGTCCACTGGCCAGCGCGTGCCGGAAGATTTGTACCTCGCCGACCCGCAGTTTTTGGTGCAGCGTGCCATGCGCAAGCAATACGGCGAGGCGTATGCAAAAACGGAAGAAGAATTGAATTGGTTGCGCTATGGCGTGGCCAATGAGGCGGTCCGCGACGATGTTCGACGCACTTGAAAAAGCCGCACTGCTGGAGCGGCACATGCCGCTGGTCCAGCAAATTGCCCGGCAAATTCAATACAAACTCACCGCCAATGTGGAGTTGGATGACCTGGTGCAAGTGGGCATGATTGGCCTGATGGATGCCCTGCAGCGCTACACCCATGGCGAGTCATCTTTTGAGGCCTATGCGCACTACCGCATCCGCGGGGCCATCATGGACGACCTGCGCGAAAAAGACGACCTGCCGCGCGCCATGCGCCAAATGCGCAAGCGCATCGAGACCTGTGTCAACAAGCTGACCCACAACTTAGGTCGGGCCCCCACCGATGGCGAATGTGCGCAGGCCCTTGGCATCGACCTCCAAACATTTCAGCGCTTTTGCAGTGAATACGAAAGCCTGCAAGTTTTTTCCATCGACGACCTGGGCGACAGCGACGCGCCCAGCCAAGACATTCTGGATCGCATGCTGCATGCGCCTGCTGCCGACGATGAAGCCACCCGTGAGGCCGAGCGTCGTGAGGAAATGCTTGCCATGCTGGAACAACTCTCCGACCGCGAGCAAATGGTGCTGCGTCTCTACTTTGAGCAAGAGATGACCTTCAAGGAAATCGGCAGCCTGATGGGGGTGAATGAATCCCGCGCATACCAAATGCACAGCAGTGCAATTGCAAACCTCAAGGGCTTGGCGGCCCGGCAACAAGGGGCCTGAATAGCCCTTCGAAACCCGCTCTTTTCGGACAATTGATTGATCCACCAGCTGGTTATTCTTTCAGCATGATCAATCCAAACATGTCCATGCCATGAGCGCTTTGTCCTCTGAAATCAATGCCGAGTTTTTCAAGCAATTGGAAGAGGCTGCCCGCAACGCGTTGATGAGCGGAAAATACACCCGCAACTCGCTGATCAACCCAGCCACGGTGCTCATGTTGCTCACCGAGCTGGAGCGTGCCCGCACCTCGGCCAAAGCCGCCGCTTTGGATGGGGAGTATCAACAGGGTTACCGGGATGGGTGGGTGGATGCGCGTTTAAGCCCACCGGCAGATTGCAAGCCAGTGGCTTGGGCGATTGTTCGCAAAGGTGAGCAGTTGGTGAAGGTGTATTCGGAGCCACCCAAAGAGGTGCCTGCCGATGCGCAGTGCCGCCCCTTGTACATGCAGCCTCAAACCTCGCTGTCTTCCAGCTCGGCAAAATAACGCTGGTAGTGCTTGCTGTCCAGGTTCACCTTGGGGCCGGGGCGGCTTTGTATGTCGCACAAGCTGCACACAAACTTGCCCGCCACATCGTACGGGTCCACCACAAAATTGCCTTGGCACACCGTGCATTCCATGGTGCGCAACACACCACTGGCCACATGCCTGTGCAGGCTCCACGCCCGTGTAATGCTTAACAAAGGTGGGTTTTCAATGGCCTGCACCGTGCTCAAATACAGGGTGTAGGCAGCAATCAAATGGTCCACTTTGTCCAATTGCGAATTGCTTGCCGCCAACTGTGCATGAATGCTCATGAACAAGCTTGCATGCGCATTGGGTGCTCGAAATAAAAACCACTCGGTTGAAAACGGCAAGGGGCCTTTTTGTGGGGCCTCACCCTTGACCTCGCGGTAAATCGACATGCAGCGATCGCGAGACAAACCAGGGAATTCAGTTTGTATCACTTGCAGGCGCGCACCCAGCTCCACCAAGCGGATTGCTTTTTGCACACACCCTGCATCGCTGATGACACTTTTTTTACTCGCCATGTTCAGCCTGCCATGGCATTGCGTGTGGCTTGCTTAAACCCCAAGATGCTGGCGTGCAAACCACCGATCCGGGGGTCGCTGTGCGCTTGCGTGGCCGTGTTCAACAGGCGTGCATCATCAAAGCGCAGCGTGCACAGGGACATTGAGCTGTTGGC
This sequence comes from Limnobacter sp., assembly GCA_036275655.1. Classification (GTDB taxonomy): domain Bacteria; phylum Pseudomonadota; class Gammaproteobacteria; order Burkholderiales; family Burkholderiaceae_B; genus Limnobacter. The sequence continues at coordinate 43,001 of DASUDK010000186.1, forward strand.
CAGTTGCAGCAGTTCGGTGGTGCCCATGGCCAGCAAGCGGTCAGCCACTGCATCGCTCAAACCCAATTGGGTCTTGGCTGTGAGGCGGTTGTCCAGCAACATTTTTTGCGCCAGCAATAAAAAATTCAGGTTCAGGTCGCGCAAATCGCTCAGCGTCTTGTCGCTGTGCTGTTTGCCCATGCTGTAGGTGCTCATGCCATCTCCTGTGTTGATTCAAACCGCTTGTGGAGTTTGAAGTTTTCGCTTTAGAATTCGTGCACCGGGTTGTCGCAAATCCAAGCACACATCATCAAGCGTTCCAAATCAGTTTAAAAATTGGGGAACGTTCTGATGGGAAAGAAAACCGCACTATTTGGAGGATTTCTCCTCCTCATCCTCCTGGTGACGGGCATCGCAGGCGGCGTGATGTATTACCGCGCGCATCAGTTTCAACAAAGCTTCCAGCAGTGGTCCAGCCAATCTCATGTGGAGTTTGGTCACCTGCGCTTTGGCATGGGCGATCTCCAACAAGTTGAGAATTTTCCGCGCTCCACGGGGCAGTTTCGGCTCAACGTTCAAAACCGTTGCACCGGGGATTTGATCGACCTGGGTGTGGTGAAGTACAGCATGGGCCATGTGCCTGGCCTGGAAGAGGGTGGTCAATTGCAATGGCTGCCCACGGGTTGGGAGGATGAGCAACCCCTGCTCACTTGGGATTGGACCCACAGGCAGGGGCAGTGGCAAATCGCTTTGCAGGCAAGCCCGTGGCTACAAACCATTGCACTGAATCCGCAATGGGTGGTTGAGCGCAATGCCGATGGCCTGCGCATGAACATCCGGGCCGATCTCATCAAACTGGCAGACATCACCAAAACCCCAGACGACTTTTTGGCCCGCGACGTGGCCTTGGAGGTCAAGCTCAACAACACCGCGCCCTTGGACTCTGGGCTCAATTTTTCAGCCAGCCAGTTGAGTGTGGGCACCAACAGCTTGGGCAAAACCGAGCTTCGCTTGTTGCCAGATTCTGAAGAAGAAGGGCAAATGGAATGGGCACTCACCGCGCAAAGCGACGCATTGCGTTGGGGCGATTGGTTGCTCACCCAAGCCAGCCTGGACGGCAAATTGTTTGTGGGCGACACGGCGGCCAGCAACTTGATTGTGGCCTCTGCGGTGCAAAGCTGTGGTGGGTTTGCCACAGCCAAGAGCCACGAATTCAATGTGCAATCGGCCTACAACAGCCTCATCCAAAAGGGCCTGAATGCAAGCATGCAATTCAAGGGCGAGGTCCAGGGCAGTCCGCTTGTGTTCAACACACAAGTGCGGATGAATCCGCAAATCGATTTCAACACCGGCCTCATCCACCTGGGGCGGTCCATCGAAATTGTTCACGAGCAAGACATTCCTTTCCAGCGGGTGGGCAAAAAGCAGCGCGACCAGGCGCTGGCCACAGGCCTTTACTCTGAGCTGGAGTTGATGGGCAGGCTCCAGCAAAAATGGACACGCAACGCCTTGCTCCTGCAAACACAGCTTGCACAACTGGGGCGCACGCATTCACGCGCTGGCGACAGTTTGGCTGCGCATTGGGCTGAAGGCCTGAAGACCAGCCTTGCCGACTGGGAGCAGAGCTTGTACCTGCGGGAGTTTGCACTGGCCCAGCAAGCCGAGCCCACCCCACGGGTGAACTTTGAGGGCCTGGATGGCGTGCGCATTGATGCCCAAGGTGGCGTGCGCAAGCTCTTGCAGGTGCCATGAGCACCCAAGAAGAAAACGCACCAAATTGGCCTGTTTCTGTTTGCGCAGGCGCACAGCGTGCCATTGATAATCAAGAAAACCACGTGAGAAGCAAGCCATGAAAGTCATCATCAGTTTTACTGTGGCCACCCTGAGTATTTTTGGGGGATACATGTTGGCCGGAGGGCAACTGTACCTGCTGATGCAGCCTGCCGAATACCTCATCATCATTGGCGGTGCGGCGGCGGCGTTTTATTTGGGCACAGGCAGCAAATCGATTGCATTGATTCGCAGCACCTTGCGCAACAGCATGCGCAAAGAAGCACAGGGCAGCGATTACCTGGATGTGATGGGCTTGATGCACGACCTCCTTTCCAAACTCAGCCGGGAGGGCATGATTGCCGTGGAGGCCGACATTGAGCGGCCAGAGACCAGCTTCCTCTTTGGCCGTTACCCCAGCGTGATGAATGACAAGCTCACCCTGGAATTCATCACCGACTACCTGCGCATGATGGTCACTTCCAAAATGACCGGCCCGCAAATTCAAAATGCGATGGATGACGAAATCAACACCCGCCGCAAAGAGAACGAAAAAGCCAGCGGCGCCCTGTACCGCACGGCCGATGCCTTGCCCGCCTTCGGGATCATGGCCGCCGTGATGGGTGTGGTGCATGTGATGGGCTCGGTTGGACAGGTGAGCAATGCGGAGTTGGGCGTGATGATTGGCAGCGCCTTGGTGGGTACATTCATCGGGGTGTTGATTGCCTACGCCTATGTGGGCCCCTTGGCGCAGTTTGTAGAAAACCGCCTCAACGACAACGTGAAGAAGCTCGAGTGCATCCAAGCCATTTTGGTGGCTCACATCGGCCACGGGTTTTCGCCTGCGCTGGCGGTGGAGTTTGGCCGAAAAACCTTGTACAGCGGTGTACGCCCCAGCTACACCGACATGGAGAACCACTTGCGTGGCCTGCGCAACAGCGCCACACCGGGCAATGCAGGTTCTGGCGCATCCATGCAACAAGGCAATATTTTCCAGGCGCGTTGAGTGCCATCGACCATGTTTGACAACAACGCCAAACCCGCTCCAGTCGAAATCGCCCGCCGGGTTGAACAGCATGAGGAGTCCAAGCCATTTGGTGCCTGGAAGTTGGCGTATGCCGATTTTGTAACGGCCATGATGGCCTTCTTTTTGTTGATGTGGTTGCTGTCCTCGCCCAAACCCTCCGACTTGGCCGGCCTTGCAGACTACTTCACCTTGAGCCAGCCCAACTCCACCCAAAACAAGGGTCAATCTGCTGCCAACAGCGCCAGCAAATCCGAGATCAAAGACGCCAAAGAGGTCAAGCCCACCAACGACATGTTGGAAATGGCACGCAAAGAACTGGAAGTGCAGCGTGAGCAGCAAGAAGCCAAAATGCTGGAAAACCTGAAAGAACAAATTCAGGAAATGATCAACAAAGACCCCAACACCCGGCCTTTCAAAGATCAGATTGTGCTCGACAACTCCGTGGAAGGTCTGCTCATCCAATTGATTGACGGGGGCAAGCGCCCCATGTTCGATTCGGGCAGCGCCAACCTCAAGCCCTATGCAGCCGACATTCTGGGGCGGCTCACCCAGGTGCTCAATCAGGTGGACAATCGCCTCACCGTGACGGGGCACACCGACAACGTGGTGTTTGCATCACGCGGTGGTGCTTACACCAACTGGGAGTTGTCGTCTGACCGCGCCAACGCCTCGCGCCGGCAAATGATGAACAGCGGACTGCCCGAAGAGAAAGTGATTCGCGTGGTGGGCATGGCTTCCTCCACCCCCTTGGTGGAAGACGGCAGCGAGGCCGTCAACCGCCGCATTGAGATATTGGTCCTCACCCGCAAGGCCGAAGTGGCTTTGCTCAAACGACGCATATTGGAAGGGCTATGAGCACCGAACCGCAAGACGATGTGAGTTTTTTGGAGTCCATCCCGAGAATCAACAAATTCACCGGGGTGCGCGAGCCAGAGCTGGCTGCACGCAACAACAGCTTCAAGGATTCGCTTCCTCTGCAGGGCAGCACGGTGCTTATTTTGGACCGCAGCGCACCGTCCACCAAGCACCTCAAAGACGAGTTGGCCTTGATGGGCGCCACCCAATTTGATGTGGTGAGCAATCCCAACGATTTTTTTCGGTATGTGTACGACCGCAACTACGATTTCGTGTTTGTGGATTTCAACATCGACGAGCGCCGCAATGGTGCGGTGGTTTTGGAAGAGCTGCGTGCACGCCAACCAGCGCATTTCAACAGCAGCTTGATTGTGGTGTCGGGCGACCGCACCTCCAATGCCCTGGTGGGCATGATGGAGTTTGACCCTGATGCCTTCCTTATCAAACCATTCTCCGCAGAGGAGCTTTCAAAGCGCGTGATTCGCATTCACGCACGGCGCATGGTGCTCAAAGCCGCCAGCAAAGCCCGCATGTACAAGCAGTACGATGCAGCACTGGCGCTTTGCGACGACGTGCTGCGTGAATTCCCACACTATGACAAAGAGGTGTTTCGCCTCAAGGTTGAACTGCTTTTGCTGGCCAAACGGCACCACGCGGCCGATGCTTTGCTCAAGGCCTACACTGGCCTGCAATCGCCGGCCTGGATGGACCTCACCCTGGCCAAGATCAACCGCGAAACTGGTGAACGTGCCGAGGCCGAGAGCTGGTTACGAAAGGCGATTGCCTCCACACCGCACTTTGTACAAGCCCACAACCTGTTGGCAGAGTTGTTGGTGGAAGCTGGCCGCGGTGAAGAGGCATTGAGCGTGTTGGAAGGATTGAATGCGGTGGTCACCCCCTCCATTCACCGCTTGCGGCTGATGTCGGAGTTGACCGAGTTGCAAGGCTATGACGATCGCCAACGCCAGTACCTCAACAAGCTGATTGAGCGCACCGTGGGCACCACCTTGCTGTCGGCCAACGATTTTTATCGACTGGCCAAAGCACACATCGACAACCAACGCCCCGACGAGGCCTACAAGGTGTTGGGCCGGATGCGCAGTGTGGTGGACGCGGTTGAAGCTGAAATGGCAGAGAATTTGTTGCTGGTGTATGGCTACTACTTGAACAACGATGTGGAACGAGCCCGCAAAGACCTGGAAGTGGTGGTGAAGCGGCAAATCAGCAAGGGCATTCAGTTGTGCCTGGAAGGACAGATTATTTTGATGGGCCTGTGCGCGCGCCTGGGGCTTGCCAAAAAGGCCGAGTCCATTCGCTTGCAACTGGTGAAAAGCACCAACAGCCCAGCGACCATGCTTCGCATTCAACGCGCCATGCAAGCGCCGCAAGCCAATGCCATGGCAGAGCAACGCGGGCGCGGGCGTTAGGGGTTTTTATTGATCTTGCTGGGCTTGTAAAGCACCCAAACGCTGACTCAACAGATTTTGGCTGGCCTGCAGGCTGGCCAAGCTTGCATCCAGCGCTGTGAATTGCTTGAACAAACTCTTTTCCAGTCGGCCAACACGTTGGTCAAAGCGCAAGCGGTCATCGTCAATGCGGCGAATGGCGGCATTCAGGGAATCGTTGCGCAAAGCCAGCGGGCCACCGGCCTTGGTGGTGTCGGTGAGGTAGGTGTCCAGCTTTTTCAACAGGCCATTGGGGTCGCCTGCGCTGCCTGCAAAAAACTCCACCGCAGAATTGGGGTTGGCCTGCACCTTGGCATCAAATTTGGCCGTGTCGGCAAACACCATCACGCCTTCTTTGTCGATTTTCAGGCCGTAATCGGCCATGGTTTGGCCCAGTGCACCCTCGGCCAACACCCGGCGGATGCCTTGCTCCACCTGCCCTGGCAAAGCCTCTCGGCCCAACTTGGCGTCTTTGCCCTGGCTTAACTTCAAAAACGTCACTGTTTTGTTGTAGGCCGTCACAAAGTCGTTCACCCGGGTTTTGAGTGCCGTGTTGTCGATGCCGAACGAACCCGTCACCGTGGTGGTGCCCGTTTTGAGTGCCGTGAAAGTGATGCCGCTGATGGTGCTGTTGAACTGATTGCTCGCGCTGGTGAACGGCTCACCATTGATGGTCACCGCTGCATCTTTGGCCTGCTGCGTGCGCAGCATGTCTGGATTGGCCGCTGGCATGGCTGCATCAAATTCCAACACATCCAGTGCAGCAATGTCGGATGTGATTGAGAATGCCTGCGCCGCCCCGGTGTTTTTGCTTTCAATCACCAGGCGCTTCTCTGTGGTGCCTGCCAAGGTTTCCACCCGGGCTTGCACCGCGTCTTTGAGCCCAGCCTTGGCATTGATGGCATCGGCCACCGCCGTGAGGCTGTACTGCCCGCCTGCGCTGGCCACATTCACCGTGAAGTCCACCCCAGCGTTGTTCAGTGGGTCCAAATCAAAGGAGAGCACCGCGTTGGCATTGCCGCCATCTGCGATGTTTCCATTGGTGTAAGTTTTGCTCTGCACCGCTTGGCGACCCGCCAGCGCGGTCACATTGAATTCATAGGTGCCAATCGTGTTGTTCTGCAGCGTGATGTCCAGCACCGTGGGGTCGGCGTTGGTGGTTTTTTGGCTGCCACTGGCCAGGTCGCGGATTTTTTTTGCCGCGTCCTGCAAACCCGTGAGATTGCTCTTGAGCGCGCCAAACTGGCTGATGCGCTCGCGCAATTCGGCCTGCTTGATGGCTTTGGGCGTGAATTTGGCTCGCTCCAGGTTCACCAACTGGCCCACCAAGGCATTGACGTTTAAACCCGAACCCAAACCACTTGCCGAAAGTGCCATGTTTAGTTGCCCTCACCCAGCATCCGCGCCACCACGGCAGAATTGATGTTGGCCTGCGCCTTGATCGCGTCTTCACGGGAGCCCTGCATGGCCTGGCCCAGGGCCGCCATCATTTTTTCCATGCCCTGGCGGTTGTTGAGGTCCTCGGTGGCTTTGTTGCCGGCCGTGCTCACGGTGTTGGTGAGGTTTTCAAGGCGGGTTTGCGCCTTGCTCAGGGCCTCGTTGACCACGCTGATGGCCTCGGCCAAGTCTTGCAGGCTGCCAGTGTCGGCCTCATCCAGCCCGCCTTTGGCCACGCGGGCCAACACGGCCACGGCGTCCACCACATCGGCAAAACTGGCGGTGTCGCTGCTGGCCAGCTTGGTCTTGATGTCTTTCAACTCTTGCTGGGCGCGCACATTGGCAATGTTTTGCAACAGGTCCAAGGCCTTGTCGCCAGCTTTCTTAAGCTGCTCATCGTCTGCACCTTCCAACACCCGCTGCTCAATTTCTTGAAACGCGCTGTTGGCCGCCTGGAAAATGCTTTGCGCGCCTTGCAATTCTTTCAAGAATGCATTGGCCGTGTTCACCTGCTGCTGCTTCACGCCACTGAGCTGCACCTGCTCCACTGGCGCCTCGGCGCGTGCCGCAGGCCCAGCATTGCCCGCACGGCCCAGGCTGCTGGGCTCGGTGGATACGGGTGTGATCAGGTTCAAGCTATTTTGGTTCACGGCGTAAGACCCCGGTGCATTGGTGCTAAAGGGCATTGTTCTTCTCCAAGTGTAGATACGGCCAGCCCATCACTGAACTTTATTTTTCTACACCTTACCCCGCCAAGCAGGGTTTGCCACAAATGAAATCGGGCCAAAACCGAGGTTTTGGCCCGAAAACACCACTGAACTTCTTCTTTTTATTAACCGAGCAGCGACAGCACGCTGGATGGCAGCTGGTTGGCCTGGGCCAACACAGAAGTGCCTGCCTGCTGCAGAATCTGCGCACGGGTGAGGTTTGCAGTTTCTTTGGCGAAGTCGGCATCAATGATGCGGCCGCGGGCAGCGGAC
>DASUDK010000187.1:0-15556 GCA_036275655.1 Limnobacter sp.
GGAGCGGGATTTGGCGCGTTATGCAGACGAGCAGCAGTTCCCTATCATTCCGTGCAATCTGTGTGGCAGCCAAGAAAATTTAAAACGCAAGGAGATGGCCCAATTGCTCGCCCAGTGGGAGAAGCACAACCCGCGTTGGATTGCCAACCTGTTCACCTCCTTGTCCACCGTGGTGCCGTCGCATTTGATGGACCGCAATCTGTTTCCATTCGAGACCATCAAGCCGGGTGACCCCAAGCCTCAAGTGGGCATGCAGGGCGACACTGCTTTTGATGCCGACGAGGCGTGCTAGGTCAAAAACAGTTTGTAGGCGGGGTTCTCGGTCTCATTCACCGCTGGGTAGCCCAGCTGCTGTACAAACTTGTCAAACTCGGCTTGGTCCGCTGGAGGCACCTGGATGCCCACCAAAATCCGGCCGTAGTCTGCGCCGTGGTTGCGGTAGTGGAACAGGCTGATATTCCAGCCGGGGTTGAGCGCCGTCAAAAATTTTGTCAGCGCGCCTGGGCGCTCCGGAAATTCAAAACGGTACACAAGCTCGTGGTCGGCCAGGCTTGATTTGCCTCCCACCATGTGGCGCAAGTGCAATTTGGCCAATTCATCATCGGTCAAATTCAGTGCATCAAAACCCGCATGCTCAAACCGCATTTGCAATTCGTCCGCTTGCGCCCGATTGCCAATCTGGATGCCCACAAAAATATTGGCTTTGGCCGAGTCTGACATGCGGTAGTTGAATTCAGTCACATTGGTGGGGCCAAGCAGCTCGCAAAAGCGGCGGAAGCTGCCCCGCTCTTCGGGGATGGTCACCGCAAACACAGCTTCCCGCTGTTCGCCCACCTCAGCACGCTCGGCCACAAAGCGCAAGCGGTCAAAGTTCATGTTGGCACCACAAGAAATCGCAACCAGGGTTTGGTTTTCCAGCCCTTGGCTTTGTGCGTACTGCTTGAGCCCGGCCACGGCCAGCGCACCCGCTGGCTCCAGAATGCTGCGGGTGTCTTGAAACACATCCTTGATGGCAGCGCATGCCTCATCGGTGGTCACCCGCACCACGCCATCCAGGTAAGCTTCACAGAGGCGGAAGGTCTCTTCCCCCACCAGTTTCACCGCGGTGCCATCGGAAAACAGCCCCACCTCGCTCAAGGTGACCCGGTGATGTGCCTCCAGGCTTTGTGCCATGGCGTCCGAATCCACGGTTTGCACGCCAATCACCAGAATGTCTGGCCGGAGTTGCTTGACATACGCACCCACACCCGCAGCCAGCCCGCCACCGCCAATCGCCACAAAAATCGCGTGAATTGGGCCCTGGTGCTGGCGCAATATCTCCATGCCCACCGTGCCTTGGCCTGCAATCACATCCGGGTCGTCAAAGGGGTGTACAAAGGTGAGGCCACGTTCTTGAGCCAACGCATTGGCGTAACCGGCAGAATCGCTGTAACTCTCACCGTGCAGCACCACCTCCACCCACTTGCCCCCAAACCGCTTCACCGCCTCAATTTTTACAGCGGGTGTGGTCACGGGCATCACAATCACGGCTGGGCAGTTCAAGCGGGCTGCCGAGAGCGCCACGCCTTGGGCGTGATTCCCCGCCGAGGCCGCAATCACGCCGCGCTCCAATTGCAAGGGGGACAGGTGTGCCATTTTGTTGTATGCCCCGCGCAGCTTGAAGCTGAAGACTTTTTGCATGTCTTCGCGTTTCAACAGCACGTGGTTGCCAGTCCGCACCGAAAGCCCATGGGCTCGCTCCAGCGGCGTTTCAATGGCCACATCGTAAACTTTCGCGTTCAATATGCGTTTTAAGTAGTCCAGACCCACAAAAACACCTTTATCACTTGCCAAGCCGACACTTTACCTCATGCCGGGAATCGGATCGGCGCCCTGACGCAGGATGCTCTCAACAGCCCTTGGGCTTGGGGCATAATTCAGGGTGAACTTTCAATTGGCAATCGCACTTACCCCCATGGCAAAAACCAAATCAACATCTAAATCGATCAGCAACCTGGGCAACACCATCCCGGCCTTTGTATTTGGCATGGTGTTTGGCTTGTTGATTGCCCTTGGCGTGGCGCTGTTTGTCAGCAAAACTCAACTCCCTTTCTCCGGGGCAAGCACCCAAGGCGCACAACCCAATGTGTCACCCGGGCCTGGCAACGGCGTGCCCGATCCCAACTCCGCCATTTATGGCAAAGCCAATGTGAACCCTGGGCAAGTGGTTGCTGTCAATCCCAGTGAAGGGCAGGGCGATGCGCCTGCGGCGGTGCCCGAGCAGGTTGAACCTGTGGCCCGCACCTTGTATTTTTTGCAGTTGGGCAGTTTCCGCAACCGGGAGGATGCTGAGCAGTTGCGTGCACAATTGGCGTTTGTCGGGACTGAATCCGAGATCGCCGTGGGCGAGGTCAACGGCAACGTCGTCAATCGCGTTCGAGTGGGGCCATTCAACAGCGCCAATGAGGCATATCAGGCACGCATTCCGTTGACCAAGGGTGGCTTTGAGGCCACTGTAGTAAAGGAGTAAACATGAAACGTCGAGAACTTATTCAGGCAGGCCTGGCCATTGCCGTGGTGAATGTCGCGGGTCTGCCGTTGGCACAGGCCCAGCAGGCGGGTGCCTTTCGCAGTGCCCGCCGCGACGTGCCTCGCAGCAACCCAGCCAAAATCGATGTGGTGGAGTTCTTTTGGTACGGCTGTCCGCATTGCTACAACTTTGAGCCCAAAGTCACTGCGTGGGCCAAGGCCTTGCCTGCCGATGTGGTGTTTACCAAGGTGCCCATTGCCTTCCCGAGCCAGCGGGTTAATTTTTTGGGGCATCAAAAGCTCTACTACACCCTGGAAGCCATGGGCAAGCTGGATTTGGGGCACAGCAAAGTGTTTGAGGCCATGCACAAAGACAAAAAGCAATTGGCCAACGACGCGCAGATCTTCGACTTTGCGCAATCCATCGGCTTGAATCGTGAGCAATTCGGCAACACCTACAAATCGTTCGGCGTGGCCAACAAGTGCAACCAGGCCACCAAGTTGTTCAACGATTATGGCGCAGATGGGGTGCCCACCCTTGGAGTCGACGGCAAGTTCTTCACCTCTGCGTCCATCGCGGGTTCAGAAGAAAACGCGCTGCGTGTGGCAGACACGTTGATCAAGCGTCAGCGGCAGGGTTGATCCAGTTCATGGCGGGCACAGGGGGGAGCATGCTCAACTTCGCGGCACAGCAAATTTGGCGCACCGGCGTGGGTGTTTTCACCTTGGTGGTTTTGGCAGCTTGTTCGAGCGTTCCGCTGGATCCCCCCAAACCTGCCCCCAAGGTCAGCGCCTCTCGCCCCACACCGCCTGCCCCGGTGGTTCATCAGGACTGGGAGCCAGCGCCTCAAGGGGGTGGGTATTACCTGGACGATGGCCCTGGAGACTTGCGGCCTGCCAATCTGGGTGAACTGCCATCTGCCGTGCCCCAAGTCGAACCAATCGCCATCCCCAACACCCGCCCTTACACTGTGATGGGGCAGAGTTTCACGCCACAAACCTCCTTGGAGGAGCCTTATCAGCAAAAAGGGCGTGCCAGCTGGTATGGGCGCAAATTCCACGGCGCCAAAACAGCCAACGGCGAGATCTACGACATGCATCAGATGACGGCAGCGCATCCCACCCTGCCTTTGCCCAGCTATGCCAAGGTGACCAACCTGGCCAATGGCAAGTCAGTGATTGTTCGGGTCAACGACCGCGGCCCATTTTTGCGCGGAAGAATCATCGACCTGAGCTACGCGGCCGCTTATCAATTGGATTACATCAACCAAGGCAGCGCCGAGGTGATCGTCGAAAAGCTCACACCCGACGCAATCGCCGCTTACCACGCCGAGAAAAACGGCACTGTGGTCACGCGCGCTGGTGTGTCGGTGTCGCCTGTGGCGCACACCTCCAACAGCAAACCGGTCGTGCCCCAACGAACACCCTTGTACCTTCAGATTGGGGCGTTCAGCTCCAAATCCAATGCCGAAGCGTTGGTGGGGCAGGTGGCCGCCAACCAGAGCAACTTGGGCAAAGGCGCCCAAATTCTCTCAGAATCGGGTGTACACCGTGTGCTGGTGGGGCCCTTTGCCTCGATTGACCAAGCCAATGAGGCCGCCATCGAGCTCACGGCCTTTGTGTCGGTTCAGCCCATCATCAAGCAAGACTTGATTCTCCCCTGATCATCCCCACCTCCCAACATCCGGGCGATGAAAATCGCCCTCAACACCTACAAGGATTGGCATGGAGCAATATCACGGAACCACCATTCTGTCTGTGCGCCGGGGCAAGCATGTTGCCCTGGGGGGCGATGGTCAGGTCACTTTGGGTCACATCGTGGTCAAGGGCTCGGCGCGCAAGGTGCGTCGCCTGCATCACGACAAAATCCTCGCTGGCTTTGCAGGCGGCACGGCAGATGCCTTCACCTTGTTTGAACACTTCGAGGCCCAACTAGAGAAGCACTCGGGACACCTGTTGCGTGCCGCCGTCGAGCTCGCCAAAGAGTGGCGCACCGATCGCATGCTGCGTCGCCTAGAAGCGATGCTGGCGGTTGCCGATGAAAATCACTCTCTGATCATCACTGGCAATGGCGATGTGTTGGAGCCAGAGCAAGGGTTGGTGGCCATTGGCAGTGGTGGCGCTTATGCGCACTCTGCGGCCAAAGCCCTGCTCGAGAACACGGATCTGCCGCCTCAGGACATCGTCAAAAAATCCCTCACCATCGCTGGTGAGCTGTGCATTTACACCAACCAACATCACACCATTGAAGTGCTGGGCAGCCCATCATGACGCAACTCACTCCCGCGAAAATTGTTGAAGAACTGGACAAAAACATCGTTGGGCAGGCCGCTGCCAAGCGTGCCGTGGCGGTGGCTTTGCGCAACCGCTGGCGCCGCATGCAGGTGGCGGCTCCTTTGCGCCAAGAAATCACACCCAAAAACATTCTCATGATTGGCCCCACTGGCGTGGGGAAAACCGAAATTGCGCGCCGCCTGGCCAAACTCGCCAACGCCCCGTTCATCAAGATTGAGGCCACCAAGTTCACTGAGGTGGGCTACGTGGGACGGGATGTGGACACCATCATTCGCGATCTCATCGAAATCGCGATCAAGCAGGTGCGCGATGAATTGCAGGTGGGGGTGATGGAGCAGGCCAAGAGCGCCGCGTTCGACCGTGTGCTGGATGCACTGTTGCCCCCAGCGCGCGATTTTGGTTTCACAGATCAAAATGCCAACACCGAAGAAAACCGCACCCGCATTCGTTTTCGCGAGAAATTGTTTGCCGGCGAGCTTGATGACAAAGAGATCGACATTGAAGTGGCAGCGGCTTCCCCCTCGCTCGATGTGGTCGGCCCCCCAGGCATGGAGGAGCTCACCGGGCAGTTGCAGTCCATGTTTGCCAATTTGTCGGGCGGCAAAAAGAAAAGCCGCAAAATGAAAGTCGCCGAGGCCCTGAAGGTGATTCAGGAGGAAGAGGCGGCCAAGCGCGTCAACGAAGAAGAGGTGCGTGCCAAAGCCATTGCACGTGTGGAACAGGATGGCATTGTCTTTCTGGATGAAATTGACAAAATCGCCACCAAAGCGGATGGCCGCGGCACCGATGTGTCTCGCCAAGGTGTGCAGCGCGACCTGCTTCCTTTGGTCGAAGGCACCACCGTCAACACCAAATACGGCATGATTAAAACAGACCACATCCTGTTTGTGGCCAGTGGCGCGTTTCATCTGTCCCGCCCCTCCGACCTCATCCCAGAATTGCAGGGGCGCTTTCCGATTCGGGTGGAGTTGGAGTCACTCACCGTCGAAGATTTCAAGCGCATCTTGACCAGCACCGACGCCTGCCTCACCGAACAATACAAGGCATTGTTGGCCACAGATGGGGTGTCGCTGGAGTTCACCGACGACGGCGTTCGTCGGCTTGCAGAGGTTGCATTCTCTGTCAACGAAAAGACCGAGAACATCGGTGCACGCCGCCTGTACACTGTGATGGAGCGCCTGCTGGAAGAAGTGGCTTTCCAGGCCGACGGCAGTGCCCGGTCAGTTCAAATCACAGCAGAGTTTGTGGATGCCCGCTTGGGCGAAGCCGCCAAATCCGAGGATCTGGCCCAATTCATCCTCTAAGACAGCAGGATCGGCACAACGGTGCCGATCCCCGCGGAATAATCGCTTTAAAATGCGGGTATCCGTCGTTCTCAACCACCCCGTTTTTTGCCCAGGTTGCCCATGAGCCAAGTCGACATCCTTTCTTCCGCTGTCAAAGCCAAAGTGCTCTCGGAGGCGCTGCCCTACATTCGCCGCTTTCATGGCAAAACCGTGGTGGTGAAATATGGTGGCAACGCCATGACCGATGTCGCTTTGCAAAAAAGCTTTGCCCACGACGTGGTTTTGCTCAAATTGGTGGGCATCAACCCAATCGTTGTGCACGGCGGAGGCCCACAAATTGACGAGGCCTTGCGACGCATCGGCAAGCAGGGCACCTTCATTCAAGGCATGCGTGTCACCGATGAAGAAACCATGGAAGTGGTGGAATGGGTGCTGGGTGGCCAAGTTCAACAAGACATCGTCATGATGATCAACGAGCATGGTGGCAAAGCGGTGGGCCTCACCGGCAAGGACGGCGCCCTCATCCAAGCCCGCAAAATGATGTTGGCTGACAAAGATCAGCCGGGCAAATTGCATGACATCGGCTTTGTCGGCGAGATTGCCTCCATCGATCCCGCCATTGTCAAAGCCCTGCAAGATGACGCTTTTATCCCGGTCATCTCTCCCATCGGATATGGCGAGGATGGCATGGCCTACAACATCAACGCCGACTTGGTGGCTGGCAAGATTGCAGAAGTGCTCAAGGCCGAAAAGCTGATCATGATGACCAACACCCCTGGGGTGTTGGACAAAGAGGGCAAGTTGCTCACTGGGCTCACGGCCAAGCGGATTGACGAACTCTTCGCAGATGGCACCATCTCCGGTGGCATGCTGCCCAAGTTGTCTTCTGCCATTGAGGCTGCAAAAAGCGGCGTAAACTCGGTGCATGTGGTGGATGGCAGGGTGCCGCACTGCTTGTTGCTAGAAATTCTCACAGACCAGGGCGTGGGCACCATGATCCGCAGCCACTGATCAAAAGCGGCGCCGCCCGCAAACACACAGGGGGAGACATGTCGAACAAACGAATACCCAATCTGTCCGTCACCGATGGGTTTGATTTCGTCAAAAAAATTTGGGGCAGCTTGCCCATCCCCAGTGTGATGAACCCCACCACCGACCTGGACGAGCTCGACAAGCGCATCTCCGACTTGAAGGCGGTGGAGCAATGGCTCAACGTCAACCTCAGCATGCTGCGCGCCACCATTCAGGGCCTGGAGGTGCAGCGCGGCACGATTGCCACCATCAAATCATTTGGTTCCAACCTCGGTTTGGGCGGTGAGCGTTCTGGCAGCGATGTTAACCAAGCCGTCAACGAAGAAATTATTCGCAACGCCGTCCAGTCTGCCGTGGCCCCCCCGCCTGTGCCACGCATGGCACCCCTGGCGCCCAAAGCACCAGAGCCAGAGCAGCCTCTTGCCGCGCCAGATTCAGACGCATCCGCCCAGGTGAATGAGTCTTCCAAAGCCATCATTTCAAACGCAACGGCTTGGTGGGGTTTGTTGCAAGACCAGTTTAACAAAGTGGCGGCAGCCGCCATGTCTGGCTCAGGTTTGGGCGCCGAGGCCGAGGAAGCCACGCCGCCCAAGAAAAAGGTTGCGGCCAAATCTGCAGCCAAACCAAAATCACGCACCTCCCCACAAACCAAAGCAGCCCCCCGCAACAAAACCAGTGCAAACGCACGCAAAAGCAGCAAAACATGATGTTTAGATTTGGCCACGCCACACACCCCAATTGGAGAGAAGCACTCGAACTGGTGTTGGTGCAGCTTGAAGGGCAGATGCAGTTGGAACAATTTGCAGCCGACCCCACCCGCCCACAAAAACTCGGATTGATCTACGCCACCGAGGCCTTTGCAGACCACATGGATGCCATTCTTCAGGGCCTGCGTCAACGCACGCGTGTGCAAGATTGGGTCGGAGGCCTCGCGCCCGGGGTGTGCAGCAGTGGTGTGGAGTATTATCAAGAGCCGGCATTGGCCGTCATGTTGCTGGAGTTTCCAGCGGACTCCGCCAAAGTGTTTTCTGGCAAAGTGCCATTGCCCAAGCCGGGAACAGTCAACAAAGCGGGTCGCAACGCCATGGCCTCCGCACTCATCCATGTGGACCCCCTCACCGAAGACATTGACGACCTCTTGGAGGACCTGGCCCTCAAAGTCAGCACCAACCAAGTGTTTGGCGGTTTGGTGTGTGCAGGCACGGCCAAAACGCATGTGGCCCTGGAGCCACTCTCGGGCGGCGTTTCCGGGGTGGTGTTCTCCGAGGGTTTGCCCATTGAGGTGCGCATGACCCAGGGCGTGCAAATGGTCGGCACCGAGCACCAAATCACCGCCCTGCGTGGCAATTTTGTCGAAGAACTGGATGGCATGCCCGCGCTGGAGGTGCTTTTGGCAGATTTGGGCCTCAGCGACCAAAGTGACGAAGAACGCACCGTGGATTACGCCGCCGAAGTGCTGGCCAAGCGCTTTTCGCATGGTTTGTTCGTGGGTTTGGTAGACCGCGCCCTGGCAGATTCCATCGCCCTCAAGGGTTTTGCTGGTGGTCGCTCCAGCGCTTATCAACTCAAAGTGCGCCCCGTGGTGGGCATGGATCCCAACAAAAAATCTTTGGCGGTTGCCGAAGATTTCAAGCTCGGTGATCGGCTCACGTTTTGCACCCGCGATGAAAACTCGGCCCGCGTGGACCTCACTCGCATGTGCGCCGAATTGCGCGAAGACCTGGACGCTCCCGCCCCCAAACTCAACGAACTCCAAGCCGCCGGGTTTTCTGGAATCCTTTCTCAGCGCAAACCGCGCGGCGCAGTGTACATTGCCTGCAATGGTCGTGGGGCGGCGCTGTTTGGTCTGCAGGGCGTTGAGCAGCAAATTGTCCGTGAGCAGCTCGGTGACATCCCGCTGATTGGTTTTTCTGCCAACGGCGAAATATTCAAAGGCGCCTTGTATGGTTACACCGGCGTTTTGGCCTTATTTTTTTAATTGCACATGAACATACTGATTCTCGCGGCCGGCAAGGGCACCCGCATGAAGTCCGCCAAACCGAAAGTTCTTCACCCAGTGGGTGGTGTGCCCATGGTCCAGCGCGTTGTTAACACCGCGCAATCCATGGGCCAAGCGCATGTGGTGTTGGTGATCGGCCATGGTGCCCAGGCCTTGGAATCCTATTTCGGTGGCCAAGCGGTGCAGTTTGCCCTGCAAGCCGATCAGCATGGCACCGGCCATGCCGTGCAATGTGCCGTGCCCGCACTGCTTGATCATCCGGTCACCCTCATTCTTTACGGCGACGTGCCTCTCATTCAGGCCAAATCGCTCGCGCCACTGGTTCACGCGGCGGCGCAGGGTCATCTGGGGCTCATGACTCTTCACATGCCCAAGCCCACCGGGTACGGACGCATTGTGCGCAACGCGCAACAGCAGGTGATTGGCATTGTTGAAGAAAAAGACGCCACGCCCGAGCAGCGCCAAATCACCGAAGTGAACACCGGCATCTTGGCCTGCCCCACCGCGCAATTGGCCCAGTGGGTGCTGCGCCTGAACAGCAACAATGCACAGGGCGAATACTACCTCACCGACATTGTCGCCATGGCCCACGCCGACGGCGTGCTCATCCAATCGGTTCAGCCCGAACACGCGTGGGAAGTCACCGGCGTGAATTCTCGCATCCAACAAGCCGAATTGGAACGCATCTGGCAATTGCATCAGGCCAATCAGCTCATGGCTCAGGGTGTGCAGTTGGCCGATCCCGCCCGCATCGATGTGCGTGGTCAACTGTCCTGCGCCGCCGATGTGTCCATCGACGTGGGTTGCGTATTCGAGGGGGATGTAGAACTGGGCGAGGGTGTGTCCATCGGACCTTATTGCGTGCTGAACAATGTCAAGATCGCCGCGGGCACCCGGGTTGAGGCCTACAGCCATCTCACCGAGGCTCAGGTGGGCGCAAACGCCGTGATCGGGCCTTATGCACGGCTGCGACCAGGCGCCAGGCTGGGCGATGAGGTGCACATTGGTAATTTTGTTGAAGTTAAAAACGCCAGCATCGCCCATCAATCCAAAGCCAATCATTTGGCTTACATTGGCGATGCCACCATCGGCCAGCGCGTGAACGTGGGCGCAGGCACCATCACCTGCAATTACGATGGCGCCAACAAACACCGCACCATCATTGAGGATGATGTATTCATCGGCTCAGACACCCAACTGGTAGCGCCAGTCACGGTCAAGCGCGGGGCAACGCTGGGCGCTGGCACCACGCTCACCAAAGACGCACCAGAGGCAGCGCTCACCGTTTCGCGCGCCAAACAAGTCACCATCGAGGGCTGGAAGCGCCCCGTTAAAACTCCCAAGAAATAAAGGACCATTTCACCATGTGCGGCATTGTCGGCGTACTCTCAAAAACCAATGCGGTGCCCGTGCTCATCGACGGGCTAAAAAAACTCGAATACCGCGGTTACGATTCCGCGGGCTTGGCCATTCAGTCCGACAGCGATCTTCAGCTCGCTCGCGCACGCAGCGTGGGCCGTGTGGCCGAACTGGAGAGCACCGCCAAAGGCATGGAGGCACGCCTGGGCATTGCACACACCCGTTGGGCCACCCACGGTGTGCCCAGCGAGCGCAATGCACACCCGCACATCAGTGAGGGGGCTGGCATTTCCGTCACTGTCGTTCACAACGGCATCATCGAGAATCACGAAGACATTCGTCGACGCCTCATGGTCGATGGATATGTGTTCACCTCCGACACCGACACCGAGGTGATTGCGCACCTCACCCACCAACACCTCAAGCAGGGCATGCCACTGCTGGCCGCCGTTCAAGCCACCGTCAAGCAACTTCAGGGGGCATTTGCCATCGCAGTCATTGCCAACAATGCTCCCCGCACACTGATTGCGTCCAAGCAAGGTGCCCCCTTGCTGGTGGGCCACGGGCAGGGTGAGTTCTTTCTGGCCTCAGACGCCTCCGCGCTGGTCGCTTACACCAAGCAAATCACTTACCTTGAAGAAGGCGATGTGGTGGAAGTCCGCGAGCAGGGCGTGTCGTTTTATGATGCACATGGCCGTCCATCGCAGCGCGCCATCATCGAAAGCCAGTTGTCTGCCGATGCGGTGGAGTTGGGCCCCTACGCCCACTACATGCAAAAAGAAATTTATGAGCAACCCGGCGCCATTGCCGCCACGCTAGAGATGGTGAGCAATGCCTCCGCAGTCAAGCCTGAGCTCTTTGGCGCACAAGCCGCCGATGTGCTGCCTCAGGTGCAGCATGTCCTCATCCTTGCATGCGGCACCAGCTACCACGCAGGCGCGGTGGCTCGCTATTGGCTAGAATCCGTGGCCGGTGTGCCCACCACCGTCGAGATTGCCAGCGAGTATCGCTACCGCACCAGCGTGCCCCTGCCCAACACCTTGGTCATCACCATCTCCCAGTCTGGCGAAACCGCCGACACATTGGCCGCCTTGGAGCACGCCAAATCTTTGGGCATGGTCAATGCACTGTCGATTTGCAACGTCCCAGAGTCTGCGCTTATCCGCGCCAGCAATCTGAAGTTTCTCACCCGTGCAGGCCCCGAGATCGGCGTGGCTTCCACCAAAGCATTCACCACCCAGTTGGCCGCCCTGTTCACGCTCGCCTTGGTGTTGGCCAAACTGCGCAACAAACTAAGCGCCACCGAAGAAAAAACATTGCTTGCGCAATTGCGTCACCTGCCTTCCGCCCTGCAGAACGTGTTGGCATTGGAGCCAGAGATCAAAGCCTGGGCAGGGCATTTCGCCAACAAGCGTCACGCGCTGTTTCTGGGCCGCGGCGTGCATTACCCCATTGCCATGGAGGGGGCGCTTAAGCTCAAAGAGATCAGCTACATCCATGCCGAGGCCTACGCGGCGGGTGAGCTGAAACATGGTCCCCTGGCCCTGGTGGACGCCGACATGCCGGTGGTGGCCGTGGCGCCCAAAGACACCCTCATCGAAAAGCTAAAATCCAATTTGCAAGAGGTGAGGGCTCGGGGCGGCGAGTTGTATATTTTTGCCGACCGCGACACCCGCATTGAACCCAGCGAGGGGGTTCACGTGCTCAATCTCCTGGACCACGCGGGTCACCTGTCCCCGATTTTGCACGTGTTGCCCCTGCAGCTGCTCAGCTACCACGTCGCCTTGGTCAAAGGCACCGACGTGGACAAGCCTCGCAATTTGGCAAAATCCGTCACAGTGGAGTGAGCTTGCGTTCGTTGGCCTTGAATTTTTTCAGGGCCTCGTCGGAGCCCTGCATGCGGCTGATTCCTTCCGCCACCCGGTGAAACAGGCCGGGTGCAAGCACCAGCGGAGCAATGTGATTGGGCGCAATAATCTTGCGTTGGCGTTTCACAATGCCCCGGTACATCGCGTCAATCACAGCCTCGGGTTCAATCGCCGCAAACGCGCCTTTGTGTCCACCCCACAGCACGCCTGCATTCACCTCTTGAATCATCGCGGTGTTTGTAAAAGTGGGGTGCACACAACCCACCGCAATCCCGTCCAGCGCCAGTTCCTGGCGAGCCACGTCAGCCAGGGCTTCGACCGCTGCCTTGGACGCGGCGTAATGCCCCATCAGTGGTGTATGAATCGCCGCCGCCAGCGACGACACGACCTGCAAATACCCTTTGCTTTGCCGCAGGTGCGGAATGCCCGCCCGGATGGTGTTAAACACGCCAGTCACATTCACGCGCATCACCGCCTCAAAATCCGAAATGGGCATGTTTTCCAGTGTGCCCATCTTCAAAATTCCGGCATTGGCCACCACCACATCCAGTCGCCCAAAACGTTCTGCGCAAGTGTCCATGGCCAGGGTCAGTGCGTCCAGTCTGGTCACGTCGGCTTGGCATCCGGCGGCCTGGGGGCCCAGTGCCTCCACGCGTTCAAAGACCGCTTGGGCATCCAGGTCGACCACAAAAACATGCCCACCACCTTCAATCACCCGCGCAGCCAGGCCAGCCCCCAAGCCCCTCGCCCCGCCGGTAATGAACACCACCTTGTCCTGTTTGCGCATGTTGTCTCTCCGTTGTGCCATGCTGATTTGAAGTTGCCATTAAACCGCAGTGTAGAAGAGCCGCAAATGGTTTGAGTTCGTTACAATCCAATAAAAATTGACAATTTCGGACATATGAATCCTCCGTCAGCCGCCCGCCGTGGCATTGCCAGTGTCAAAATCCTCTGTGAGCTGGGTCTGGAATTGGGAAGCAGCCTTGGCGCCTTGCTCATCGGTTCAAACATCTTGCCCGCTCAGCTCGACGACCCCCATTTGGAGATTTCTGCAGACCAGGAGCTGCAAGTGATTCACAACCTCGTGCGCCTGCATGGCAAGGTGCCAGGTCTGGGGCTCACCGCGGGCACCCGTTACCACCTCAACACCTACGGCATCTGGGGTTATGCGCTCATCACCAGCCCCACATTTGCTCAGGCCGTCGAACTGGGATTGCGCTATCTCGATCTCACCTTCGCTTTTGCCAAGGTCACACTGACCCGTCAAAGCCCCGCGGTGTTTATTCAGCTGTCGGTCGATCACCTTCCGCCGGCCGTCCGATGTTTTGTGGTGGAACGCGATGCATCCGCCATTCAAGTGCTTCAGCAGGCGCTGTTTGGCAAAACCTTGCCTTTGCTGGGCATGGAATTCACTGGGGCGCCCAACGCCCCATTGGCGCACTACACCCGCGTGTTTGGTTGCGAGCCGCGTTTTGGGCAAGCGTGCAACCGGGCCAGCTTCTCAGAAGCGTGGCTCGATTTGCCGCTGCCCGCCGCCAATCCGGTGAGTGCCAAGTCCTGCGAACTGCAACTTGAGGCGCTCTTGTCTCGGCGCACACAGCGCGGGGGCGTGTCGGCGTGGCTGCGCAACAAGCTCATCGCCGACATTGCAGCCTCTCCCAACCTCGAAGACATTGCCAGTGCAAACTTCATGACCGAACGCACCTTGCGGCGTCGGTTGACCGAGGAGGGCACCAGCTACCGCGACCTCCTGGCCGAGGTCCGTCAAACCATGGCCGAGGAGCTGTTGTGTTCCACAGGCCTGAGTGTGTCGGAGGTGGCTGCTCGGCTAGGTTATGCGTCCCCGTCCGCATTCATACACGCCTTCCAAAAATGGCACAAATGCTCACCGCGCCAGTTTTTGGATGCTCGCACGCAGCAGGTACAGCGCCAGCAATCCGGGCAAAGCCGCAATCGTTGAAAACACAAAAAAATTCGCCCAGCCGTAAGCATCCACCATGTAGCCCGCCGGCGCGGCCAAGTACACGCGACCAACCGCCGCCAACGACGAGAGGAGGGCGTACTGTGTCGCCGAAAACTCCTTCGAGCACAGGCTGGTGAGCAAGCCCACAAAAGCGGCCGTGCCCATGCCGCCGCACAGGTTTTCTGCAAACACGGCCCCGCCCATCGCCCAGATCGAAGGCTCCATCACCGCCAACGCCCAAAACGACAAATTCGACACCGCCTGCAATGCGCCAAACACCATCAATGATCGGTAAAGGCCGATTTTTGTCATCAGCCAGCCACCCAAAAATGTGCCCATCAAGGTGGCCACCAAGCTCACCGTTTTGTTCACGGCGCCCACCTCGGTGAGTGTAAATCCAAGTCCTTTGAGCAAAAAAGCTGTCGTCAGCGAGCCGGCAAAAGCATCCCCCACCTTGTACAAAACAATCAGGAGCAAAATCCAGAGCGCGGCGTCCTTCTGCATAAAATTCTCTGCAGAGTCTCTTACGATGCGCCAAAGCGGTCGCTTTTGTTGTCGACGAATCAGGTCCTCGGCCGTGTCGGCGGTGGGGCTGATGGCAGTAATCACGGCACACGCTGCGAGCAAGGCTGCCATCATCAAGTAGGTGCCGCGCCATCCCAGCCATTCCCCAGCAAGAATCAAGGCCAAACCACCCGAGACCAGCATTGCCACGCGGTAGCCCGTCACGTAATACGCAGCCCCAAGCCCACGTTCAGGCGCGGGCAACAGGTCTGTCCGGTAGGCGTCAATGGCCATGTCTTGGGTGGCCGAGCAAAATGCAATCGCCACGGCCACGGCGGCCACTGTCCATGCGGAATGGGCATCCACAAACGCCATGCACGCCACCAAAGCAGCGCAGGCCACTTGCATCAGGGCAATCCAGCCCCTGCGCTGATCAAACAGGCGGGGGTTCAAATAATCCAGCAGTGGTGACCACAAAAACTTGTAGGTGTATGGAAATCCCACCACCGCATACAAGCCAATCGTTTTAATGTCCACATTCTCAACGGCCAGCCACGCTTGAAGCGTGCTGCCAGTGAGTGCTAGGGGGAGGCCACTTGAAAAACCAAGAATTAAAAGACAAATCAGGCGAAAAGGGGGCATGAGGTGTTGACGATAATTAAAAAAGCGGACATAATCCGGGGTTCTCTTTTGGAGAGATGCCCGAGTGGCTAAAGGGGGCAGACTGTAAATCTGTTGGCTT
>DASUDK010000188.1:0-4439 GCA_036275655.1 Limnobacter sp.
ACATGGCCTTTGAGCAAATCAAACTCAAAACCCACTTTTTTGAGTGTGTGTTTGGCCTTGTCCAAAGACGCTTCCAAAGCTTTGGTGGCAATTTGCTCCCCGCTTTTTGTAATCAGGTGGAGGCGACCGGATTGCACATGCGCTTGAGCGATGTTGCGCAGAGACTTTGCAATTCGCGCAGCCGACTCTGCCTCTTGCTTGACTTCGCCGAGGAGGCCACTCAAATTGCGGAGCTTGGATTGATTGTCGTAGTGCGTATCAACTGCACGAACGAAAGAGGGACTTGCTTCGAGTGGCACGGCTTGATTCACCCAAGAATATTTAAGGAGACTTGGGTGGAGAATCAAGCAGAATTGGTTCGAAACCAGTTGGGGGCTGATTCCGTTCTGAACTCAAACCCCAAGGCGCATCGGGGTGCGCGCTTGGGGTTTGCTGTTTTAGACAGCCTGGGCCAATCTGCGCTTGCGAACGCCCAGGGCCAATGTCTCCAGCACCTGGGTGCTGTCATCCCAACCCACACACCCATCGGTGATGCTCTGGCCGTAGGTGAGTGGTTTGCCGGGTTCAAGGTCTTGGCGACCTTCCACCAAATGGCTTTCAACCATCACGCCCATGATTCGGCGATCACCGGCGGCCAATTGCTCAGCAATGTTTTCGCACACGCCCACCTGGTTTTTGGGAACCTTGCTGCTGTTGCCATGGCTGGCATCAATCATGATGCGGGCGGCCAGGCCTGATTTGCCAATGTCTGTGGCAGCGGCTTCTACGCTGGCTGCATCGTAATTGGGTGCTTTGCCACCGCGCAAGATGATGTGGCAATCTTCGTTGCCGGCGGTGCTCACGATTGCACTGCGGCCCTCTTTGGTGACACTTAAAAAATGGTGAGGATGCTGGGCCGCCTTGATCGCATCCACTGCAATTTTTACATTGCCATCGGTGCCATTTTTAAAGCCCACTGGGCAGCTCAAGCCGCTGGACAACTCACGGTGAATCTGGCTCTCGGTGGTGCGCGCACCAATGGCTCCCCAACTCACGAGGTCGGCGATGTACTGGGGCGTGATCATGTCCAGAAATTCGGTGCCTGCCGGCAAACCAAGGCCATTCACATTCAGCAACACTTCACGGGCCATGCGCAGGCCCTTGTTGATCTGAAAACTGCCATCCAAATCGGGGTCGTTGATCAAGCCTTTCCAGCCAACGGTCGTGCGGGGTTTTTCGAAGTACACACGCATCACAATTTCCAGGTCTTCGGCGTACCTGTCCCGGCAAGCTTTGAGCTTGTGGGCGTATTCCATCGCCGCTTTGGTGTCGTGAATAGAACAGGGACCCATCACCACGATCAAGCGATCGTCTGCACCATGCAAAATTTTGTGCAAGGCGTTTCGGCAACCTGCAACGGTGTCTGCAATCGCCGCTGTGATCGGCACCTCGGCAATCAGGGCCGCTGGCGTCGTCAATTCTTTGATTTCTTTGATTCTCAAGTCGTCTGTTACCGTATTCATGCCAATTCTCCTGAATGCTGCTGGCGCGATGCTTTTAATCTGGACTGGTTAAAAAAAAACCGCCAGGGATTCAGGCCTGGCGGTTTTTGGATCTGTTTGGTCGCTTTTTGTTACGCACAATCCTTGCCCGCCGCTTGCCCGTACCAGGCAAAGAAGCCAAAAAAAGCATAAAAGGAGTGGGCTGCGAACGTTTTCATCCCTCAAATGTACCCAAAACCATGCAAACAGGCAAGGGGCAAGCCACAATTAACCCGGTGCGCTATGTGCAATCGACCACGCGCATGAATACCATGGTTGGGAAGGGCCGCACGCCCAAATCGCGGTTTGAGGGGCCCCCCACCTTAGGTTGATCAATGGACCTCACTCGCGAATCGTTGTGCCACTGCCACTGGGGTGGGGCCAAATTTGGCGCGGCATTAACCAAAGAGGCGTAATGCCCATGGTCCAGAGAGTTGCCAATGTGGATGGTGGAAGAAACAGGTCTGAACGTCACGGCGCGACCATCCGGAGACTCCAGCCTCAAATTTTGATCAAGATTAAACTCCGCGAATATTCGTTTGATGGGGATCGAGTCGCTGCGCTTATTCGGATCGGGCAAGCTTTGAAGCGCGAAGTTGGAGAAATCAAATGCCACCAATCGCCCTGGCTGAAACTCCTCCGGTTTCTTGATGCCCAACCCCACGGCTCGGCACATGGTGCTTAAGTCGACAGGCGGCTCTTCGGGCATTTCCCCTGGCTTAATTTGCACCAAGCCGGAGTTGTTGCCATTCACAAAAGAGGAATCCACCTTGCCCAGATCAAAACCAAAGGCCGCCGTGCTGACCACATCGTCCAGCAGTGAAACCCCATGATTCATCAAGGATTGCATCAAGACTGCGGGAGAGTCTTGTTCGCCTTGTTCTCTACCCATAAGCCGCCAGGCCAAATTGGCCAGAGGTCGCATGTCTTGCTCTTGCAATTTTGGACGATGTGGATCTTTGACGTGCTCAAGCACCTTTTTGAACTCGCTTAAAAAGGCATGCGCAAGCGTCGACTTATTCAGCCGCTCATCCGCTTCAGCGCGAATCACGCTGGTTAGTTGCGCAATGCCTCCGCTGTCTACCCCACGCCACGAAGTTTGCTCGAATTTACTCAGCCAATAGGCAATGCCTGGCTCTTTAAGGGTGCCCCACGGATCGGTGGGGTCTGAAATTTCAAGACTCTTGGCCACCTTCGGCAAGGCAAACAGCGCCACTGCAACCGCAGAGGGGTAATCTTTTTGAAGATCGCGACCGTAGGCGTGCCCTGACGCTGGTGTCAAGTTGGCGTGAATTCTGTCCACAATGCGGTCCAAAAGCGCATTTTCTGCACGCAGTGCATCTTCAGTGGCGGGTGGATTGGCATCCAACAAACCCCCATCTCGCCAAGCCTGAATGCGCTCCAGATCAAAGACCTGCCGTTTGATCAATGGATAATCCATTCTCGCCTGGGATTGATCAAGCGCCTGCAATTGCGTGGCGAGGTTAGAAATTGGCGCTTGGTATTTGGAGCGACAGCGCTCAATTTTTTGAGTCAACGCTTCTTGCACAGTCGGATGGTTTATGGCGAGCTTCCCGGCGATCGATTTTTTTTCAAAATCCTCGACTCTCAAGGCTTTCAGCACGCCATTGGGACCATTTTCAAGACTGGTGAGCAAATCTGCTCCCTTGATCTCCTCGAGAGCGTCAACGGTGTCTGTGAGCTGATTGATCTGGCCATCGACCATCGGCAGCATGGCATCCACCCCCTGAGCAGCCACGGTGGCACTCACCAAGGCGTTGATGAAACAGGAGTTGCCAACATTGGGCAAGCCTCGGGTGATGGTCCATGGCACTTGAGCAGGCACCACGGGCTCGGGTGCGGGTGGGGGTGCGGGCTTGACTTCACCGACCTGTTTACGCAGGGCTTTGTACAGTTCCTCCAGCTGCCTGGTGTTGGCGTCCAAGCTTAAAAACTTGCCCCCGCGTGCTGTCTCAAAACGCTCAATTTCTGCAGTCATCCAATCACGAAGCGCCCTCTCGTCTTGCAATTCGGTGGGGTTGGCATGCACCTTGGCCTGCGCGGCCAGCAACACATGGGCAATTGCCGTTCTGCCCAAGCCAAAACGGCTCACCAAGGCGCAGGGGGAGAGGTTTTTCAACAAGGGCAACATGCCCAACATGCTCGCTTCGGTCATGAAGCCATCTCTGAAATCGGGGGCGATTTCGCGAAGCTGAATCTTTATTTCAACGCCGTCGATGCAGATTTGCACATCGAAGTCCCGAAAGCGTGGCAGTGATGTGTCGGCCGTCGCAGGACCGACTCGGGGCGCAGAGACCGATCTCACCTCAACCCCAGGGGCCAGCGATCCCGACTGCTCTCTGGCTCGGTTGAGCAAATGGCTTAGGCAAACATCTTTGGATTTCTCGGGGTTTACAAATGCAAGCGGCGATATGAATTGCGCCACCACGGGGACCTGCTGTGCACCATCACGGCTTTGATGGAGCTTGACACACCGATCAAGAAAATCTTGCAAGGCCGTGCGGTTGGCGGGGCCAACCGGGGTGGGGTGCTTCAAACCCTCCGAGGATGCAATTATCCTGCTTTGCCCCGACGAGTCCGGGCGGTCCACCAAAGTCGATTTGAGCCAGTAGGGCGCAGTTTCGGCTTGATCACCGGGCGTTTCGATGCCACTCAGGCTCTCTATTGAAGAGCGGCTGAGCGCCGAGTGATACGATGCAATGGAAGATCCCATGGTGTGCGCCGAGTGAGTTACACACTCTGTGTACCCTGCGCACAAAGGGAGTTCCTACAAACTTATTGCGTGCCCCCCATCACGAGGCCGTCAATGCGCAAGGTGGGCTGACCCACACCCACTGGCACGCTTTGCCCCTCTTTGCCACAGGTGCCCACGCCGTCGTCCAAGGCCATGTCGTTGCC
>DASUDK010000189.1:0-5020 GCA_036275655.1 Limnobacter sp.
TGGCCACCGTGGCCACCAAATGCAAATCAACCGCGCGAAACGCCTCTGCCGTTTTGGCCTGTTTGATGGTGGTTCCCAGTGTGCACACCACGGCATCGGCCTTCCACCATTCGGCTTGTTCGGGCAGTTGGGAAAAGTCGACCACAGGGTTGGTCAGTTTGGGGTGAGCTGGCAGTGGTCGCCGCGTGGGCGCCACCACCCGTTCAACGCCGGGGTGCGCCAAAGCCTGGGCCAGCACTTGCTGACCCACCACGCCTGTGGCACCCACCAGCAAGAGCGTCTTCATGCGCTCTGGGCTTCTTTTTCAGCCGCTTTGCGCTTTTTGCGTGCCAGTTGCTTGGCACGCATCTTCTTCATTTGGCCCACGATGATGGCCTGATAGCTCTCTGGCAATGTGCGCACCATCGCGTCCATGGCCACCGCATCCGGTCCAACCAGCACGCGGCGCTTGTTGCCCTTCACGGCTTTCAGGATGATGTCGGCCGCCTTTTCTGCGCTGGTGATGAAGAATTTTTCGAAGAACTGTTTGCCAGACTCCGAATCGGTGCCGGTGAACTCTTCGATTTCGGGCGCGGCCACGCTCTTGCGGGCAATTGCCGTTTTAATGCCGCCAGGGTGCACGCTGGTGGCCGATACGCCGCAATTCATCATGTCCAGTTCCTGGCGCAGGCTTTCGGTAAAACCGCGCACAGCGAACTTGGTGGCGTTGTAGGTGCTCTGGGTGGGTTGGGCGCACAAACCAAACAGGCTGGAGGTGTTGATGATGTGGCCCTCGCCCGATGCTTTGAGGTGCGGCAAGAACGCCTTGGTGCCGTACACCACGCCCCAGAAGTTGATGCCCATGATCCACTCGAACTTGTCGTAGTCGATGTGTTCGATGGGGGTGGCGTAAGCCACGCCGGCGTTGTTGAAAATCAGGTTGACCTTGCCATGGTCTTTGGCGGTTTGGTCAGCCCAGGCGTACATGGCTTCTCGGTTGGAAACATCCAGGGCTTGGCTGGTGACTTTGACGGTTTGCTTGGCCTCGGTGGCGGCGGCTTTGCAGAGCTTGACCGTCTCGGCCAGGCCTTTGGTGTCTACATCGGAGAGTGACACGCTGCAGCCGTCTTTGACCAGTTGGAGTGCCAGTGTGCGGCCCATGCCAGAAGCAGCGCCTGTGATGGCAGCCACTTTGCCCTTGAATGATTTCATGTGTGAAGTCTCCGTCGTGTTGGTATGTGGTGCTAAAGTACGGGCTGTCCGCGCTTCAGTATTTGACAATCGTGGTTGTCAATTTAATGATGGCCCTGCATACTGTCAATGCCCATTTTTTGAATAATGCTTCCAATATGAATGCAAAAGGCCCAGACCAAGTTGCCAAAGCCACTGGCCGGCGTTACCGGGGCGTGTCCAACGAGGCGCGCACAGCAGAACGCCGGATGAAGTTGATTGAGGCGGGCATCCGTGTGTTTGGCTCTACAGGCTACCACAGCGCCACCGTCAAGGGCTTGTGCCAGGAGGCGGGGTTGACCGAGCGCTATTTTTACGAAAGCTTTGCCAACGCCGAGGCCCTGTTCACGGCCTGTTATTTGCACATCACTGACACCTTGCGGGACAAACTGCAACGGATTTTGTTGAGCGTGGAAGCCCAAGATTTGGAGCAGGCCACACGCACCGGCTTGACGGTGTTTTTTACCCAATTCAAAGACAGCCCAGAGGCAGCCCGCATCCTGTTGGTGGAGGTGCTGACGGTGAACCGCCATTTGGAAGAACTTTCTTTGAAGACCCTCTACAGTTTTGTAGAAATGTTGGAAACCTTGGCAAGGCCGCTGATTGAGCAGCGTGACCCGGCCAAAGCCACCGGGCAGCTCGATTCAACGTTGTTGGCCTCTGGTTTGGTGGGATCGGTGCTGTACATGGCGGCGCGTTGGGCCTTGGATGGCTGCAAGCAGCCGGTGGGCGATGTGGTGGACAATGCGATGGTGATTTTTAGAGGCGTTGGCCACTGCTTGGTCAACGATTGCTGATGTTTTGGTCGTGTTGGTGACCTCACCATGAAAAAAGCCCCGCTTGGCGGGGCTTTTTTTTGCAAGCGTCTGCAGGTTCAGCGTTGCTTATTTGGCGGCGGCCTCTGCAGGCGCAGCGGCTTGGTCAGCGGGTGCAGCAGCTTCAGGTGCTTTGGGCTCAGGGGCGGTGAAGTTTGCACCCACGGCGTTGGTCATGTGAGCCACGGCGCGTGCCACTTCAATGTCGTCCAGGTCGGCCACACCGCCTTTGGCGGGCATGGCACCAATGCCGTTCACGGCATTTTTCCAGAGGGAGTCAAAACCTTTGCCCAGGCGGTCGGCCCACTGGCCGTTGTCGCCAAACTTGGGGGCACCGGCCGCGCCTGCGTCGTGACAGGCAGCGCATGCGGCTTTGTACACTTCTGCGCCCACTTTGAGCACCTTGGGTGCGTTGGGGTCTGCAAATTCAACGGTGCCCACAGGCTTGAGGCGTTCTGCAACGGCTTCGGCGGTGAGGGCGGTGCTACCTGCAGCGGGTTTCTCGCTGCTGCTCACATAATTGGCCAACAAAATGATGACCACCACGGGAATGACAAAAGAAGCAACGATGGCGTAAATCAGTTGCTTGGGTGTCTTGAAAGGTAGTTCGTGTTCGTTTGAATCGCTCATACAACGTCCTGATTTGAATGCGCTTGTAATGGAAAAACGGCCATGCCGTGCAACCAATTTACCCCTTGGCGTGTACGCAGCGGCAAAACAACTGTAAATTGTATCGTGAAAAAGCGCTAAGCCCAAATAAATATTGTGGAAATTGTATCCACAGAAGCCTGAGGGATTGAGTTGTGACCAGTGCATTGCAAGAGAACCGCCGCTATGGCTTGTCCATGGTGTTGATTCATTGGTTGATGGCCGTTGGCATTTTGACGGCGTTTGGCGTTGGCCTTTACATGGTCGACATTCCCGGCATCACCCCTTTTAAGTTAAAGCTCTTTAACTGGCACAAATGGCTGGGCGTGACCTTGTTCGCCTTGGTTGCCTTGCGTGTGTTAATCCGGGTGTACTCCCGGGCGCCGCGTTACCCTGCCCATTGGGGGCACCGAACCATCCTGTTGGCCAAATTGGGTCACTGGGCCCTGTATGCCCTCATGTTTGCTGTGCCCACCCTGGGTTACTTGTACAGCCTGGCCTCGGGCTACCCGGTGGTGTGGTTTGGCGTGATTGAATTGCCTGTGCTGATCGACAAAGACCCGGTGTTGAAAGACGCCTTTAAGCTGGCGCATGAACTTTCTGCCAAGGGTTTGGTCTTGTTGGTGTTGGGCCATGTCGTGATGGCCTTGAAGCACCACGTGCTGGACAACGATGGCGTGCTGGGTCGAATGATCCCTGGCATGAAGGCAGACTAAGGCAGGAAACAACAATGTTGCGAGCAAGCAAAAAGACCGCCCTCGGTGCGATTCTCTGGATCGGCTTGGGTGCGGGAATGGGGGTTCAGGCTGCGCCCCTGGATGTGAAAAATAGCAAAGTGAGCGCCACGTTCAAACAGTTCAATGTGCCAGTGAGCGCAGATTTCAAGCAGCTGGAGGGGGATATCACCTTCGACCCTGCCAAACCCGAATTGGCCAAAGCCACGGTCGCCGTCAACACCGCGAGTTTTGACTTGGGTGACCCCATGTACAACAAGGAGGTTGCTGGCAAGGATTGGTTTGACGCCAAGGCACATCCCAAAGCCACCTTCACCGTGACGGGCGTGAAGCCAGCGGGCAAGGGTTACCAAGCCACGGGCGAGCTGACCATCCGTGGCATCAAAAAACCCGTGCAGTTCCCGGTGAGCATCCAAAGCGCCGGTGGGGTGAACACCTTCACGGGCAAAACCACCATCAAACGCCTGGACTACAAGGTGGGCGCCGATGGGGAGTGGGCAGACACCACGCTGGTGGCCAATGAGGTGGTGATCGATTTCAAACTGGTTGCACCAGCCAAGTGATTAACAAGCAACAACAAGGAGTAAGGGATGTTTTTGAAGTATTGCAAACCCATGGCAGGCGCGGCAGTGGCCGCTGCTTTGTTGAGCACCTCGGTGGTCCACGCGGCGGTAGACACCTACATTGTCGACCCCAGCCACACTTACCCATCTTTTGAAGCAGATCATTTGGGAGGCCTGTCTTTGTGGCGAGGCCAATTCGAAAAAACCAAAGGCGTGGTCACCCTGGACCGCGCCAAGAAGACCGGCACAGTGGACATTGAAATTGACGCCACGAGCCTTGATTTTGGCCATGGCAAGATGAATGAAGAAGCCAAAGGCGTTGACATGTTTGACGTGGAAGCACACCCCACCATCACATACAAAGCCGACAAAATGCGTTTTGAAGGCGACAAGCCTGTGGAGGTTCTGGGTAACCTCACGCTGAAAGGCATCACCAAACCGGTTCCTCTGAAAATCAATACCTTCAAGTGCATCATGCATCCGTTCAAAAAGGCGGAGGTCTGCGGTGCCAACGCGGTGGCCGAATTCAAGCGCACCGAGTTTGACCTGGGTTATGCGGTGGACCGCGGGTTTTTTCCAGAAGTGAAAGTGCTCATCTCGATCGAAGCGGTGAAGCAGCCCAAATAACATCGCCTGAATGCGGGGATGTGCGTGTGAAGCATGCCATCCCCCTTGCTTGAGTCAGTCCCACCGCAGTTTCTCCCCCACCAAGACCTTCACGCATACTGCAATCCATCCTGTTTAAGTGATTGATGGATGAATACCCCTGCACGCACATTTCATGAAGACCATTGGCAACGCAAAGCGCAGTCGTTGCAATTGGCTTACACCCGCGCATTGAATAGTCACGATGGTTCCACCCCACTTTACTTGCATCAGGACATCGATTTTTTGGGGCATTTTGAGCCGGACGTGCGGGTGAGCCTGGCGATGGTGCCCGAGACAATTCAAGAAGACCCCGTGACAGGGATGTTGATGATGACGGCGCACCTGAATGCGCAACAAGCGGGCATGCTGGCTGACTCCGCTGAAAAGGGAACCTTGAATGCTG
>DASUDK010000190.1:0-47561 GCA_036275655.1 Limnobacter sp.
GTCGTACACGTCGATCTTGTCGTAGGCCAATGTGATCAAACCCGAGCCACGGGGCACGTTGGCCACAATCGAACCGGGCACAGCAAAGTTGTACGTGTTGTTGTTGCGCGCCACGTTTTTAAACATGCGCGAGCGCGAACCATATTGTGTGAGGTTGTCTAGGTCGTAAATCAAAAAACCGCCGGTGTTGCACTCGGCGAGGTTCTCGGAATACTCCCCATCCTGCACGTTTTCAATCTCAAACCCAAACACGTTGTAAACAGCGCGGCTTTTGCGGATTTTCGCGATATTGGTTTGACCCACATAAATACCGGCGTCCGATGCACCAATGGACTCGGTCTCTTCCACCAAAATATTGCGACTCTCCACAGGATAAATCCCATAGCGGCCAGAGGCAGTGCTCACCGTGTAATCGGGGGAGGTGTTGTCCGTTTCCAGGGGGTTGGGGTTGGCCGGGTTGTGTCGGGCAGGGTCGGTGCACTGCACTTTCACAGCATTGCGATAGTTGGCCGCAGTGATGGGCGTCTCTTGCGGTGTTTTGCGCCCGCTGCTCCAGATGGCGCGCACTTTTTTCAAGGTGCCGTGGTTCACACCTTTGAGTTTGAACGCGTCGCCTGGTGAATCCCCGACTGTGAGATTGCGAACCGTCACTCCACGCACGTTGGAGGCCAGAAAGCCCTCCTGGGAATTGCTCTCCCGGAACGAAAGGAAGGTCTCGTCCATGCCACAGCCTTCAATGATCACATCCTCGGTGGAACTGATCTGAATGCCCGTGGTTAGCTCAAAAAATCCACAGTCAAAGCGCAACACATCCTTGGGTTTGAGCTGAACCATGGCCTCGACCATGTCGGCTGTGGCGTCAGGCCCTGGCTTGATCAAAAAAACCCGTCCAGGAGACTCTGCCGGGGTGACCGTGGTCCCACCACCATTGCCATTGCCTTCGGCGTCTCCGCCCGAGGAAAGGCAGCCTGCCAATGCGGCAAGCGCCAGCAGGCTCACGCCCGCTTGCAGCGCGTGTTTGTACATACAGAGCTCCAGCTTACTTGTGTTTATATGCTTATAAAAAAAAACTGCTTGCCTGTACCTGCTACCGCACTACAATCAATTTGGATTGCGCATTGTGTCGCCTAATTGACACTTCCTGCGCATTGGCTCATATTCGGGGCGCGTGTTTACCTGTATGCGCTCATATTTACAATACCGGAGGGACATTCCATGTTATCCAGATTCACCGCTGCGCGCGTTTTTGCGGGTGCAGCAATTTCTGCCCTGGCCATGCTTCATGGCCCGGCACTGGCCGATCAGGCCAATGCGCAGGCCACCTTGAAGGCAGCTAGCCTTGCCGCCACTTGCGCCAACTGTCACGGCACCAACGGGCAGGGCGTGGAAGGCAGTGCAGTCACCGGGTTGGCCAACCTGAGCGTGGAATACATCAAAACCAATATGATTTGGTTTAAAACAGGGCAGCGCCCCGCCACGGTGATGCATCAACTCGCCAAAGGCTACACCGACGAGCAAATTGACATCATCGCCAATTACCTCGGCAAAAAAGACTAAGGAGCGCACCATGCAAAGAAGACAGTTTTTACAGACCAGTGCGCTGGCCACAGCCCTGCTGGGCGGCATGCCCTTGTCGGCCACGGCCAAAAGTGCCAAGGGCAAAGTGGTTGTGATTGGTGGCGGTTACGGTGGCGCCACAGCAGCCAAATACCTGCGGTTGTTGTCGGGCAACCAATTGGATGTGACCTTGGTGGAACCCAACGCCACCTTCGTCTCCTGCCCCATGTCCAACCTCGTGGTGGGAGGCATTCGCAAAATCAGTGAAATCAGCACCCCCTACACTGGGCTCACACGCAACCATGGCGTGAAGATGGTCAAAGATTATGTGACGGCGATTGATGTTGAAAAACGCACCGTGAGACTCAACAACGGCAAAACCCTGCCCTACGACAAACTGGTGTTGTCGCCTGGCATTGATTTGCAACTGGACAAAATTGAAGGCTTGGCGGCGGCCAATGCCAGTGGCCAAATTTTGCAAGCCTGGAAGGCGGGTCCAGAGACGGTGGCGCTGTACAAACAACTGGAAGCCATGCCCAATGGCGGCACCTATGTGTTGAACGTGCCACTGGCCCCCTACCGCTGCCCACCAGGCCCGTACGAGCGGGCCAGCATGGTGGCCAATTACTTCAAGCAACACAAGCCCAAATCCAAAGTGCTGCTGCTGGACGCCAACGCAGACGTCACATCCAAAGGCAAATTGTTCAAAGGTGTTTGGGAAAGCGAGTACAAAGGCATCTTGGAATACCGCCCCAACCTGAAGGTGACCGGCGTGGATGGCGCCTCGAAGACTGTTCGCTTCGAATTTGAAGAACCCATCAAAGGCGATGTGCTCAACATTTTGCCAGACCAGCGGGCTGGCAAACTGGCGGTCGATTCTGGCATTGCCAACCTGAACAAACGCTGGGCCGAAGTCAACTACATGACCTTTGAGTCCACCGTTGCGCCCAATGTCCACGTGATTGGTGATTCAGTGCAAGGCGCCCCCTTGATGCCCAAAAGCGGCCACATGGCCAACAGCCAAGCCAAGGTGGTGGCCGCTGCCATTGTGGCGCAGCTCAGCGGCTGGGAACCCAACCCCACACCACTCACCAACAACACCTGCTACAGCTATGTGACCACCAAAAACGTGATTCACGTGGCCAGTGTGCATGTGTACAACGCCGAGAAAAAAACCTTCTTGACCGTGGAAGGCTCTGGTGGTGTGTCGGCCGAACCCAACGAGCTGGAAGGCACTTACGCTTGGAACTGGGCCCAAAATATTTGGGCCGACACCTTGGTGTAAAGCACAGGGTTCCACAAAAACGGGGCTGTTTTACAGCCCCGTTTTTTATTGTCGCGTGTTGTAACTTGCGCGCATCTGGTTCATTTTGTTGTCCAGTTGCTTGGCGCGCTGCTCAAGCTCCCCAGTTTCGCGAAACAAGTCCGCGGCCGTGCGTTGCAAAGCGGACACTGTTTTTTCTGCCTTGCTGCGCTCAGCAGAGGACAAGGTTTTGTTATCCGCCCGGTTGCGATTCACGGTAATTTGTTCGGTCAGGGCTTTGGACTGCTCCCGTTTGTCTTGCAACTCCCGCTCCACCTCATTGCGCTCACGCTGCACGGCATACACCGCCTGCCCCTCCCGAAAGCCTGCACGCACTTTGGGGTAAGTCTTTTCTGCGCATTGATCTGGGTACGCAGCCCCCCTGGCACCCAAATCAAAACCAGTGCTTGCAGTGCAATAGTTTTTCAAACCCTGTTCAAATCCCTTGTTGTACTCCTCCAGATTCACCGTCACCTTGGCTTCGGCGCAGGCTGACCGATGTTCAGCAATCCTCGCCTGCGTGTAGCCCTGCGAGGCGTCGGTAAAACCCACCTCTCGCCAGTTGGCCACCAAGCACTCCTCCTTGCTCATGGTGGCGCAACCGCTCAACATGGCCTGAAGAAGAATCGCAGCCGCGAACCATCCGAGTCGACATGCTGACACGCTCATGCTTCCCACCCCCATCATTTTGGTGACTGTTTTGATAACAGGAGAATCGCACAACACGTGCAACACAGCAATCAGCGTAATGGACGATAAAAGAAGCTTCCCACGAAACTACTTCTGATCCACTCCAACAAAGCCCAGCGCCCGCAACCATTTGATGTCACGCTTGAGCGTGTCCAGTCTCTGTTTGCGGTGCAAACGCTCTGCCTTGCTTTGCGCATGCCAGACCAGTAACCGAAACAGCGTGTTTGCCATGGCCGGGGTGTGACGCTGAAGACCATGGAAGAACGATTTAACAACAGACGAAACCCAGGGCGCGTAACGCCTGAACAGCTCATCATCCCAAGCCACCATGGCCTGCACACTGCCAGGGTTGCCTTGGCGCGCAGCACGCCCAAAAAGCTGACGATCCACGCGGGCACTCTCGTGAAACTCGGTCAATATCACATGCAGACCGCCGGCTTGCTCCACCGCAGTGGACAATTTGATGTCTGTGCCCCGCCCGGCCATGTTGGTGGCCACGGTGATCCGCCCCGCCTGGCCAGCTTGCGCCACGGCCTGCGCCTCTTCCTGGTCTTGCCTGGCATTGAGGACTGTGTGCTCTGCCCCAATGGTCTGGAATGCGAGGCTCAAGGCTTCTGAAGCCTCCACCGAGCGAGTGCCCACCAACACGCTGCGGCCGGCCGCAGCCATGCGCACAGCGCTTTGGGCCACCGCACGCCATTTGTCGGCCTGGCCTGAGTACACCTGGTCGTCCAGACGCATTCGCTGGCTGTGTTTGTGCGTGGGGATGCGGGTGACAGGCAAGTCATACACATGTTTCAGTTCGGCCGCCACCTCTTGCGCCGTGCCGGTCATCCCGCACAACAAAAGGTATTTGCTGAAAAACCGCTGATACGTGATCTGAGACAGGGTGCGGCGTTGCCCGGTGATCTCGCAGCCCTCTTTGGCCTCAATCAATTGGTGCAGGCCTCGCTCCCAGGTGCGGTCTGGCATCACACGCCCCGTGAACTCGTCCACAATCTGCACCTTGTTGTCTGCCACGATGTAATGCTGATCACGATGAAACAGGTGGCATGCGCTGAGTGCCTTGTTCATCAGCTCTTTCTGCCACAACGCTGAATTCCAGATCCCCCCCCAGCCTTGCACCAAAGTGGCCACTCGCCCGAGGCCTTGCTCGGTGAGCCAAATGTCCCGGTGCTGACCGCGCATAAAATCTTCCCCGTCGGTCAAACTGTTCACCAAACCAATCGCCCGGTGATAAACGGCCGGGTCAAGTTCGTCGGGCAGCGTTTCTGAAATGATCAAAGGCGTTCTTGCCTCATCAATCAACACGCTGTCAGCCTCATCCACGATGGCCACATGCAAGCCTTTCAAGATGGTGTGGGCTGCAGCGTTCTCCCCAGCCAGCCTGCGCAACTGCAAATGGCTGCTAAGACTCCCCCCCACGGCGATGCGATCCTTCAGGTAATCGAAGGTGAGTTCTTTGTTGGATACGTACACAACGGGATTGGCGTAGGCCTGCGCGCGTGCCTGCACATCCATGTCTTGCAGCACCACACCAACGCGCAAGCGGAAAAACCGATACAAAGGAAGGTTCTCTTGTGCATCGCGCTCTGCCAAATAATCATTCACGGTCACCACATGCACACTGGCTCCGGCCAAGGCGCATGCACAAACCCCCAAAGTGCCCGACAGGGTTTTTCCCTCGCCAGTGGCCATCTCGGCAATGTGGCCACGCAGCAAGGTTAAGCCGGCCAGCAGTTGAACATCATGGTGGGACTTGCCGAGCGTGCGCCTAGAGGCCTCGCGAATGGCTGCAAACAAGGGGGCCAGCTTCGCTTCCGCCAAACCATGCTCCTGAAGTGCCTTTGCATGCAACATGGCAAATTGCCTGAGTCCGCGATCATTGAGCGTCTGAAGCGTGGCGGCGTGTTGATGAACCTGCTGCACAAATGGATCGGCCGTGGATGCACAAGGCCGGATCAGGCTTGCAGACAATGCCCTCAGCTTTTGCTCCAGCCAAAACACTGGCTTGGTCTCTTTTTCCAAATAAACACCATCGGCCAGGCGAACTTGCCTTCCAGCCAACAGCGCACGCACATCAAACACCAAAATGCCCCAAAAACAGCTGCCTCAAACGCCTGACGGCTTGCCAACCCAAGGGCTCGTAGCCATGGTCAAACCGCACATGCACTCGCTCGCCAAAGGCTTGCGTACTGGCTTGGTCAGGCAAGGCCAAGTCGAGCAAAAACACCCGTTCAAGGGTTTGTAGCCCCTCTGGATCTTCGGGTGAGGTGGGCACCATACCACCTGCATTCAAGCCAAGCGCAGGGCTTGGCAACTCCTCCACCGCCGCTGGAGCCTGCCGCATCAATGAGGTATCGTGAACCTGTTGAAGGTCGCTCGAGAAACGCAACTGCACACTTTCCAGGCGTGTTTGGACCAAGTCAATGTTGTCCTGTTCCACAACGGCTCGAGCAATCAAGGCCTTTGGCTCCAGCACATACGCCACCACCTGTCCCTTGTCGATGTAGGAATCAATTTTGTTCTGGGGCGATTGGGCCATCAGACGACCATCGGCCTTTGCAAACACGGTGAGCTTCAAAACCTGCTGGTAAAGCTTGTCGTACTCCGCCTCGGCCTGTTGCAAGCGAATCGTGGCCAACTGCACCTTGCTCAGATCGTCCAGTTCGGCCTGGAGTTGTTCTGCGCGGGCCTTTTGCAAGCGGGCGGTGGCCACTTCATACTCGGTCATCAAGGCGTGGTTTTCCAGTTGGAACAAGGGATCACCGGCCTTGACAGCCGCGTTGAGCGGCTGCAACCAGGCCTTGAAGTACCCAGGCACTTCCGCACGCACCATGGCCTGCTCTGGCAACCACACCACCCCTTGAGATTGAGTCAGCAATGGCGCTGGCACCACAAAAGCAAAAAGCAATAGGGCCAACACCACGCCCATGCTCAGCCTTTTGGCACGGCCACGCACACGTTCAAGGCCAGGATTGCTCGCCACATGCTTGTATGCTTTGTAAATGGGCGTGCCAATCAAATTCACGACGCCCCACAAGGCAATCAACACCCCCACGATAAAAAACTCGCCTGCAACAAACAACAAAATAGTGACTGTTACAAAAGTGCGGTAACACCAAGCCAATGGCGTGTAAAGGGCAAGCCACCGCCGCTCGCCTTTGCTTTCCAGTGGAATGTCCAGGTCTTGCGCCTTGAATACATAACGATCCCAGAGGTAGGTCAGATACTTTTGCCCACGCTGCGCCAAGTTGGGTATCTCGATCAGGTCGCACAAGATGAAGTACGCGTCGTAACGCAACAGTGGATTGCCATTAATGATCAGGGTGGATACGCCTGCAATCAACATGGTGTTGTAGGCAATCGCACGCGTTAAACCGGGCTCGGCCAACAACCAGACATACATGGCGATTGACGCAATAAAAACCTCGGTGATCATGCCTGCAGCGGCGACAATCGCCCTTCTTTTTTTGGACGGGAATATGGCACAGGCCGAGGCATTCACGTAGGGCACCGGTGCAAACACCAGAAACATCAACCCCATTTCACGAACATCGCCTCCCCACACCTTAACGGCAAAACCGTGGCCCAGCTCGTGGAGCAGCTTGATCAGTGGAAACACCAGCAGCATGATCAACAAATTGCTGCCCGAGAGCAGTTGATCTGAAAGACTGCCCCCCAGCTCTTCACGATGCACCAAGCCCAGCAAGGCAGCAGGAACAACCACCGCCAACCAAAGCAACAAACCTTTGGGGCCAAAACACCAGGCCAGGTGTGGAGATAAACGAGAGAGAAACGCATCCGGATCGACCAGTGGCACCTTCAGGCTCATGGGGTTGAGCAGGTATTGCTTGAGGGTGTTTCTTTTTTTCTCTTTGAGTCGATGAAGAAGCGCGGCTGAATCTGGATTCACATCCACTTGCAGGAGGTCTGCCCGGTGCAGCTGCACCAACAGGTCAACCACCTCGTTTTGGGTGCATTCATCGCCTTGCCCATTCTGGTTGGCTTGCTCCCACAGAGCCTGGATGGTTTTTCGGCCATCCATGCCTTGTACAAAACGATAGGCCGCCGAGGAAAGACGATGGTACTTGCCTCCAGCCTTTTCTTGGATGACGTACCACACCTTGCCCCTGTAAACATGGCGTTCCACCTGCGCCTGGTTCAACAACCTGGGCTTGAGCGTGGCCACGGAGTGCCAGGATGCACTGAACAGAGATCGAGCCATGGCCTTATGGAATCCATTTCCACAGTGAAACCAGCAACCACTCATTCAAGCTGCGTGTGGCTATCCACCAAAGCGAACGGTCAGCAACCTCCACCTTTCCAACGCCCTCCATGCCTGGGCGTAGGGCGGCTGGGGGATTGGCCACAGCGGCTTCCACCCGGAAAAAATTTCGGCCTTCTTCGGATTCGGCCAAAGGCGTGACTTTGCTGACCACAAAATTCATGGGGGTGTCACTCAAGCCAGTCATGAGCAAGCGCCCCGGCTGCTCCACGCGGATGTGCCGCAATTCGCGCTCGTCGACTTTGAGCACAATGCGATAGGTTTGCAGTGGGGCCACTTCAAACAGGGTTTTGCCAAGCTCCACAGGTCCACCCACTTGTTGGCTCAAATCGCCAGAGATCACGATGCCATCAAAAGGGGCTTTCAAATTCGCTCGCTGTATTTTTTGAGTCACCAATTGGAGCTGTGCCTCGGCCTCTTGCAATTGGGCAGACAGCACCTGCACATCCGGCAAAGATCCCTCTGCCAAGGCGGTACGCAGCTTATTGCTGTGCTGTTCGCGGGCACTGCGCCACTGGGCCTGCTCCAACAACAACTCACGATCGTCCAGCTGTGCCAGCACCTGCCCTTTCTTGACCACATCACCAGCGCGCGCATGGCTGGCGCTTACAAATCCGTCAAAGGGGCTTGCGACCACCCGTTGCACTTCCCCTTCAATGATGGCGGGCGCGGCAACACGGTATTGAAAAGGCACCAAGAACAGCACGCAAAAAAGAACAAGAGATGCAGCAACACCCAATTTCCAGACGTAGTGGGATTTGCCAAGCACACGCTGACCCAACCACCGCAAATCTGCCAGCGCCTTGGCAAACATGCCCTGCTCAGCCCTGCGGCGTTGTTCCAGCGCTGCGGCAAAAACCCCAGAAAAGGCCTCGAGCCACGGCATGTCGTTTTCGGTGAAGGCAGCACTTTCTCGCTCAAACACAAACACACCCACGCATTGCCCCGATTGAATCAGCGGGTATGCCAACACGTGGGGGGCCCCTGAGTGGGCTTGCAATGACTCATCGCCATGAACAGGGGTCAGGGCATCGAGTGCCTGCGTCATGAAGGCCACATAAGCCTTCACCAAGCTGGCGCTTTTCTCAAAGGTAACGGAGTCCGAGATGGCCTTTACCCTCACATGGTTGCCATGGACCAAACCAATGGCAACCCTAGAACAATCAAATTGCTTTCTTAGGCCGTTGCTAACCTCGAACAAGGCCTGTTGCATCTGCTCATGGCGAAGTGAGGTGGCCAAGTTTTCCAACACAGACAACAACTGCCGCTTGGCGTGCAAAGCGTCTGAAATACTTTTTTCGGCAAGAATTTGCAAAAGCCAAGCACTGCCCCAATGCACCTCCCGAAACAAACTCGCACTGCTCACCACATTGGACTGAAACTCCATGGCGACCACACCCACCAAGGTGTCGGCTTGCAGCAATGGATAAGCGAGAAGCTGAATGTGCGCCTGGTCGGGCAAGGGCTCAACATGCCCTTGTTGGTCATTGAGCACTTTTTGGACAATCGCTGAAAATCGAACAAACGCCTGATTTGCCTCTGGCCATGCCGCCAAAGGCAAGAAGGCGTGTTGCTGTTTGTCGTGAATCAGCACCACGCTCGCGGTGATTCCCATGCAACGCGACGATATGAGCTCCAACCACGCCCGGCCAAATTCAGACGAGGTTTTGGCGCCAACAAATTGCAACCACGGCTGATCGAATTTCGTGTTCATGGGTGGGTGGGCCCTTGGGGATAAACCATCAAGCGCTGCAGCATGTCAATGTCGGCCTGGCCGAGCATGCCTGCGCCCGCCTTGAGCCGGATCCAGGCCAGCCACTGATCGTATTTGCTTTTGTTGAAATCGTTTTCTGCTGACACCATGTCTTGCTCTGCCTTCAAAACGGCAAGCTCAGAGTCCACGCCAAGCTCTGCCGAGCGCTTCGCCTGCTGGTAGGCGGTGGAGGCCGCCAGGCGGTTCTGGCGAGCCGCCTTGGATTTTGCGCGCGCAGAAATGAGCGCAAACCATGCCTGCTTGATACCGAATCGTGCTTGGCGCAGCGCCCCGGTTAGATCTGCAGAGGCCTTGTTGCGCTGCGCCAGCGCTTCATTGACCTTGCCCTGCACTGATCCACCGCTGAAGAGCGGAACATTGAGCTGCAAGCCAGATGAGGTGGTGGTGATGTCGTAACCAAACTGACCTGGAAAGCCCCCCACACCTTGGCTGTTTTTGCCGTGACTGATCACCCAATCCAAGGTGGGTGCATGACCTGCGCGCTGTTTGCTAATTTCTTGGGCCGCCGCGTACACGGCTTGCTGAGCTGCCAAAAACTGAGGATTGTTCAGCTGAATCTCCGCGACAACCTGCTCCATGGTTTGCCCGGGCTGTACAGGGTCAGCCACGTTCTTGTTAAGACTGGGTACAGCAGGTGCATCAAACTCACCGGTCAGGCGTTCAATCTCTGCTTTTTTTACCTCAACCTCCACCTGCGCAGATTCGAACTCGGCACTGGCAAGCTCTTGTTTGGCCAAAGCCAGATCGAGCTCCACGTGGGAATAAACACCCAACGCATGCCCACGATCGGTCAAGGCCAGCTCTCTGGATGCAAAAGCCAGTTTTCGATCAGCCAACCACCGGGCATCCATCGCGGCAAGCCATTCAAACCAAGCCACTGACAAATTCAGGATAAGGCCTTGTTGTGCTGCCCTAAGCTCTTGTTCGGCTTGCAACAACACATTGTTGGATTGCTTAAACGCATACAAGTTGGCTGGCCTAAACACCGCCTGGGTGAAGTTGATGGTGGCCGTTTCACTGCCATATTCGTCACTGGCCGGTGGAATCAGGGAATTGCGGGTTTTGTAATCTCGAGCGTTCTCGTTGGTGCTTGCGTTGATGGACACCTGCGGCAGCAAACCACCAAAAGCCTGTTGGCGCTTGGCGGCTGCAGCCTGCAGATTTGCAATCGCGGATTGGTAAGATGGCTCAGACGCCTGGGCCTTGGCGTACAAATCCAGAAGAGACACCGCAGCGGCCTGCGTGTGCAGGCCCCCCAAGGCAGCAAAACATACCAACCAACGCATTGAACTGCCCCGCCCTAAACCAATACCTGTTTACCGATTCGCCTGTGGATCATTGGCAATCACGTGAAAACTTCAAACCCGTGATTTTGGCCAAATGAGCCGCCCCAGAATGAACGCCGGATTTTCCGTCCAGCCATTCAAACCTGTCGCTTAAGTAACAATCGGCAGGCTTGCGGTTCCAGAGGATTTCCAGCTTATCCTCGTCGAGCGCGCGGGGCGTATCCACTTTGCCATAGGCCACATATTTGGAATGGACAGAGACATGTTTGGTCTTTCCACAGTTGCGGTCCTCTTGATCCACTGGCTTGGTGGACTCATTGGTTTTGGTTGGTTGAATATAAAACTTCAAATCCAGGCGGGTTTCTAGTTTCGCGTTGTTGGCGCTTTCAGTGGCCACGGCAATCAGCTGGATTCCCAACTGACCCACATAGGTGCTCGGCAACTGGAGTTTGATGCCCTGCAAATTCCACTGCGTGATGTCCACGCGTTGGGTAAGGTTGCGCACCTCCACTCGGTTTACACCGTCAAATAGCACACTGCCCACAGGCAACGCGGTGACAAATAGGCCCAACTGCTCCGAGCCATCGGCGTCTTGCAGGCGCGCTCCGAGCTGTCCCAATTCCAACACCTCGCCTTGGCGTTGCACGTTTGAAGGCAACTCTTCGGTCAGTATCAAGCGGTCCAACATCACGCCACGGCCATTGGCATGCACCGCCTCGGCCTCTGCCACAATCCTGATGGACTGCACCTTGCCAGTGCCGATGAACTCCACGCGCATGTTTTGCCATGCCAGAGAGGTCCCACTGGTGGGTGCGCCACCGCCAATGCGTGTGCCGTCTACATAAATTCCAAACTTGGTGTAAGCCGCATCAAACCCCAAGCGACCTGCCACATCCAGACCAAAGGTGTATTTGGCCCCCAACACCGTCTGGACTTCCCTTTCAATGCCTAGGGTGTTGTTGGCGGCACCGCCCGAGTTGTTCATCTCGAACCAGTTTTGACCTGCACCTTGGTTGGCGTACACCGTGCGATGGCGGTTGCCGGCGTCTTTCATGCGGTCGCCATTGCTCCAGATCTCAAACCCATTGCTTCCACCGGAACTGTTG
This sequence comes from Limnobacter sp., assembly GCA_036275655.1. GTDB lineage: Bacteria > Pseudomonadota > Gammaproteobacteria > Burkholderiales > Burkholderiaceae_B > Limnobacter. The sequence continues at coordinate 12,005 of DASUDK010000190.1, forward strand.
GCAGGCCTGCGCAGCAAGCGCCAACCTTCCAACTCCGAGGTTTGGAGCAAGGTGGAGTTTTGATTTTTGTTGGCAACGGACTCCCAACTTGTATCAAACAACACGCGCCCCTCGGATGGCTCTTGCAATGCAAACACCACGGGTGCATCAGCCACGGCATTGACACGCAAGCTCACAGCAACTGGCTCCGAATGCGCTGAGCCGTCAAACAGGCGATACGCAAAGGAATCTGTTCCGCTCCAATTGGACTGAGGCATATAACGGATCATTTGATTTGGTTCCACAATGACCTGGCCGTGCTTGGGGTAAACCAGCCATTGCACTTGCATGGTGTCTCCATCCACATCGACGGCATTCAACAAGGGATTGATCATCAAATCCCCGTCTTCAGAAAGCTCAACGCTTTGGGAAGGAACAGTGGGGGTGTCATTCACCGGCGTAACCACGATGGCCAAGGTGATCTGCTGCTGCGCCTCACCATCGCTGATGCTGTAGGTGACCACATCCCGACCATGCCAGTTGGCTTGGGGCTGATACAGGTAGGTTCCATCGGCTTGCAGTGTGAAGCTGCCATGCTGTGGGCCACTTGTGATGCTGGCAGTGAGGGCATCACCATCCACATCGCTTGCGCCTTCCAGCAGGTTGATCAGCAATTGCCCATCTTCAGCAAGGCTCACTGTGCGCGATGCGACCACCACAGGGGCGTCGTTGACTGGACGAACCGCAATCACGACCGAGGCAAGATTGGACATCGTGCCACCGTCGGTCAAGCGATAGGTGATCCGCTCTACCCCTTGCCAGTTGGCCTTGGGCTTATACACCCACGCACCATTGATTTGCTGCAAACTGCCATGCATGGGTTGGTCCACAATGTCCACACGAAGCGCGGGGCGATCTGCACCTTCATCGTTGCTTGTGAGGTTTAGAATCAACTCCCCATCCTCAGACACTTCGTATACATCATCATTGGCCAACAAGTTGAGCCCGTTGCCCAAACGAAGTTCACGCACCACCACCGAGCTGTCGCTGGCGGCTTTGCCTTGACCAAATCCAATCAGATCGAAAGACAGATTGGCCACAGTGCCTGCGGGCACACCTGCCAAATCAACCACCACCAAGATACTGCCATCGGCCTGTCGCTGCGTGCTTACCTGCGCTGCCTTGTGCTCAGTGCCATCGGCTTGTAAGTTGAAAAATGCATCGCTGCGGCTTAGGCCATTTGCACCCAGCAGAGATTCACCGGTGTGCGCATTCATGAGTGCCACTTCAAAGGCGTCATCGGGCGCATGATGCAGGTCGGCAATCGTGATGTTGCTTAGACGGAAGCTCAACACGCGGTCGGTGTCATTCACAACAAACACCTGGTTAAGTCGGGTTTGCGTGCCTGCTGACTCACGCAGGGTTGCAGCCTCGGCCCCAAATCGCACATCACCGCTATATAACCAACCATCGGCGGTTTCAAAACGCAAATCGAACAAGCTTTGGCGCGGCACCAAATATGGACTTGCGTTTGATTCGCGCAAGAACCCGGACTGAGCACTGTGTCCAAACACCAAACCTTGATGAACCAAGGTGGTGGCTGCAACCGGATCGCTCGGCGTGTTGCTGTTTGGCAATGTAGGCATTGTGGGTAACCTGCGCAAGCCGGTTTCCAACTGGGCGCTCATGAGACCGTTGAGCGCCACAGCATCCACATCATGCTGCAACCCCAACAAGTGACCCATTTCGTGCAACATCACCGTGAGCATGTCGAATTGAGGCGCTTCCGATGAAGTCCACACATGGCGAGTTTGGCCATTTGCCTGCTGTGCATTGAACTCGCTGTTTTCAAGTGGGCTTGGGTCGACAAACCATCCACGATCCGCTGCGGTGCGGCTTAGCGCAATCGCGGGTGTTCCGTCGGCCATCAGGAAAGCCTTGCCCAGTTCACCCTCTGGCATGTCTTCAAGCACCACGCGAGATGCATTGAGGTAGGCCAGGGCCTCGGCGGTGATACCAAACCGTGACCAGATTGAAATGGCAGCCTCGCGGACTTTCTGAACACCTTCGAGGGACGGCTCAGTGACCACAGGCACAAAACTGCTGTCTGCGGGTACAGCGGTTTGATTGTCAGTGGTGGCAATTCTGAAATTGTCCACCAACGGCTGGAAATACACCACCAAGTCGGTCAGAGCCTCTTGGGGCGATTTTGGAGGTGGCGGCACCGTACGAACGGTGAATCGCCCCGCTCCTTTCAATACATTGCTGGGAACGTTCACCGTGGCCACAAACTTGTTGGCTGAAACCGGCTGCAAAACGGCCGTCTGCACAGCCAGTTCTCCCGACATGGACTCAAAGACCACCTCGATTGCCAAATTGGTACGGCCGGTGATGCTGGAAACGCTTTCTCCTGGGCTGCGCTGCACGTCAAACTGCATCACACCACCACGGGATGGAAAGTGCATCCAGTTGTGGCCAAGTCCCTTGAACGCATCCAGCTCCATCGACCAATCCACCAAATTGCTCTGAATGAATTTCAGCAAGGTGGGTATCTTTTCAATGGTCAACCCCTTGGACACCTGTTTGGAAACCTCTGCGCCAATTTTTCCTGCAAGCCCCCCAGCAGCCATCCCCAACTCCCGAATGACGGCACCGAGCAACTCCGTTTTACCCAAAGATGAGGCCGCAATCATGAAACTGGCAGCAACATTTCGAAGTGTGCGGAACGCCTCTGAGTTGAGATTGAGGAGATCTGCTGGTTCAATGTTGGTGAGCGCCTTGTAGGTTTGTTTCAAGGTGTCCATGCCAACGGTCTTGAAAAAATCAATCGCTGTATTAACAGCCTCCGCAGTAAATTTGGCGGAGAGTTTATTCACAATTTCGGTGCGTTTTGCATCGGAAAGTGACAATGTCGCAATGAGCTCTGCGCCCTGCGTTTGCCCACCATTGCCACCTTGGAAGGACCAACCTGGCACTTGCAACCAGTAGTCTGGCAAGGGCAAGCGGCCGTAAACCGGCGTTTTGCTGGATTGGAAATCGCCGTTGAACACACCTGCCACTGGGTTGCTGCTGTCGCCAAATTCGGTGTTGTCCGAGCTCACAGGCGTAGAGCCCTCCGAACCCTGCCCGCGTTTCGATTCTCCACCCAAACGCGACCATGCCCAACCTGCACCAACGCCTTCCCAGGAGGGGGACTCAAGATGCTGCTTTGCGTCTTTTTCCCATGCACGGTACCAAGATGGTCCAGGTTTGCCGTTTACATCGGTCTCGGTCATGATCGACTCGATCAAATTGTTCAACAAAGTGGCCCAGAATCCACCTCGATCGCGGTATTTGATCTCATGTTTCCAACCCGTTTCATTGCGCCAGATTGAATCGTCCAGATTGAGATCCATGGTGCCTTGGTACCAGCTTTGAACCAAACTGTGCGGCAAAGCAAAACCGAGCCCAAACAAACTGGTCACGTAGTCCTGTTCGAACATGGCGCGGCCATCCAGTTTGATGTTGATGTCTGCAAAGTCAATCGGTCTGCCATTGGGCGTTAAGGTGAAATCACCGGGCTTGTTTGCTCCCAAGGTTTGGTAATAGTTGTCAGCAAAAGCAATGTTGTCCCACCGCTTGGTGTCAGGATCTGAAAAATCGCCATAGTCAATTTCTTCAAACCCCAGCCACATGGCCACATTACTCAACGTGTCCAGGCCTTTGCCCGCCATCAGCAACAACTTGGCCAAACCAACCAGGGGTGGAACCAAAGCAGCCACCACGGCTGCGCCTTTGCTGACCATGCCCGCCATTTCAAGTCCGTCTTTGAGCTTGAGAATCAAGCTGTCCTGACTGAAATCGTGAGGATCCAGCGTGGTCATCTGAATATTCGTCACATTGGGGAAATACATGCCCATGCGCTGAATAATTTCACTGTTGACCGAGGCGCCTCGACTATGACCAATGAAATGCATGGGTGCATCGAATATTTTGTGGCTTTGGTTTAGCGATACCAAGGAGGCAAAGGCAGCACTGGCTGCCGCCTCAGAGAATCCGGAATCTGCAATGCTGGACTCGGAACCCCAATCCACCAACAAAACAAGCGGCTTGCTTGCATCAATGTCTGCATTACCAGCCAGCACCGTGTAAGGCACTTTGGAGCCAGCGTTTGGCGTGAGTTTCAGGACACTACCGCCATTCAAGTTGAACAACGACATCGCCATGTCGTAAGCAGCCGTTGAGCGAAGATCAAAGTCCAGCGTCGGCTGAAAGCCATGGGTTACAACAGTGACGGACGGGAATACACCCGATGAACTCTCCGGTAATTTCACATCAAAGGTGGACGAGAGCCGCAAACCAGTGGTCGACTTGGCGCCGGCTGACCCCAACGCAACACCCCAGTGATAGGTCTGACCTGCCGTCAAACGGAAGTCTGGAATCTTGGATGTGTCGAGTTTAAAAATCCCAGTGTCTCGGTTGTACGTGACGTACTGCATCACATTCAAACGGGCAGACTCAAGCGAAGATTTCAGAGCCAGCGTGCGATGGCGATTGGCATCGTACGGATCCTGATTCATCGACTTTTTGAGCGCTCGGCCAGTCTCTTCTTCAAAATCCTCTGGAAGCTCGTCGTCTTGCCACAAACCGTCTCCAGGATGTTGAACGCTTAAGTGAACTCGAATTTCCTCATACTTGTATTTTGGATCGATGTACCACTCCAGAATGGGTGTGCCATCCTTTTCCTGCGCGTAAAACGCTGGGGAGATCAGCTCAAAGCCATCCCGTGTGAAGGTTGTACCTGCAGGCACACCAAAATCGGTGTTGATCGCCTGCTGCTGATTGATACTCAAGGGAATGTGGTACTTTCGGCTATCGCCTTTGGATTCCACAACCAGCGCATTGCGCACAATGGCTTGTGCATCCCATGCGGCTGAGATTTGCGGCAATTGCTTGAAGAAGTACTCTGAGGCAAGATTACCGCTGTACAAACCGTACATCTGACCAATTAGTACCTTGCCGTCCTGGCTGAGCGACAGGTTTTGAATGTAGTAACCGTCCAGGGGAATGGTTGCGCCAAGGTACTCCGCCTTGCCGAAGGGATCGCGCACCACGCCCAGCTTGCCACCCACATTCACACGTTTGGCAGACACACTGCCTCCAAATGCGAGGGGGCCAAACGGCGTGTAGAAAAAGGATGGTGCTTCGTACATGGCTTTCCAATAACCATCCAGAAAATGCTGGTTTTCGTCGGCCACGATGGCGTACTGAACGCCGTCTACCTCCACCAAGACGGCGCTTTGCGCGCGCTGCAAATTCAAACGATCTCGAATGACCTCGTTGGAATTCTGATTCATGTTGATGCCTTTCATCAGGCCAGACTTGATATCACCTGTTTTGTTATCAATCTCGAGCGTGATGGTTGCCAAGCCACGACTGATGTCTGCCACGTTGCTCACCAAAAACTCGTCTGGGTTATCGGTGGCGGTGATGGTGGTGGGAGCCCCCCCTTGAATGAATACGCGTTGAATGCGTGTGGCTGTGCCAGAATAACGTCCACTGTAGGTGTTGAGCTTTGACAAATTCAAAGCCAATATGTCACCTTTTTGGTTGCCATTGTGCACAATACTGCTGGAAGCGCCCTTGGGCACACCAACCAGCAATGTGCGACCATCCGGACCCAATGTGATGTCGGTGATGCCACGCGGATAGCTTTCAATCCCGGTGCCTTTTACTTCGACCACTCGGGCATACTCTTCGCTTGCACCATTGATGTTCAAAAGCAAGAGCCGCCCGGGGTCGCCTGCCCACCGGTTGCCCTCAGCAATAATCAGATAATCCCCGAAAAGCTCCATGCTGGAGATGTTCTTGCCATAAGTATCCAACACTTGGAACACTGTCTTGCGCAAAACATCAACCGCATAGACCTTGCCGTTTCCGCCGATGTACAAGGTTGAGCGGTCTGCAGAGAACACCAGGGGCTGGATTTTCTGACCCGTGAGATACGGGATATTTTTTGCAGTGTCCGCAAATTTGATTTGGGAAATACGCTCCAGCAGATTGATGGATGAGACCACTTTGTTTTGGCGCAAAATATCCACGCCTGTGCGAGTAAGCACGGCCGCCATATCGGGCTTCACGCTCATTTGCACCGCATTTCCCTTGGAGATTCTCACCTGGCCAGTTTTAATGACCCGACCTCCCGCCTGCATGGCCTCCTCTTCTACAACACGATCAATGCTCCAGCGCACAGCACCCACTGCAAAATAAAGATCGTCTGGCAAAGTGACGGTGATGTCGCCCTGAATATCCAGAGGCAATTGCTTGACCACTTGGCGTGTGCCATCCGGGTGAAGCGCAACCAGTTCGAGTTTGCCGTCGCGCGCCGTTGGCCAGCGATATACATTCAACTTCAGTTGACCGGATTCGGTCACTTCGATTGAACGTATTGTGACTTGCCCAATCACACCTGGGCCGATTGATGGAAGCTCTGCACCCAGACGCTCCGAGAGGTCCAGTTTGAATCGTTCCCCGGGTGGGATAGTCGGCACCTGGATGTCTGAAAACACAGGAATACCAAACTTGTAGGTACCCCCACCCATGCCAGTCATGGTGGCAAAAATCCCGACAATGTCAGAAACAATCGATGAGAACCCACCCAGGCCAAGGCTCGCCCCGATGCCCCCAAAGTCAATCCAACTGCCACTGCCACCAAAGAGCTCGAAGGTTCCGCCAACCACGCCAGGGATCTTCTTGGTAACCAAATAAGATGCAGGTTCATCAATGCCAGGGTACGGCGGGCTGGCGGTACGCGCCACGCCGTTGGCATCAATGTAGCCATTGTCCACCAACCACCAGGTGTCGGCCATTGTGCCGTCGGGGCGAGGCACCTTGCCTTTCTTGAAGAAGTAAACCTCTTCGCCCGCGGTGTATTCCATGCCGGCAGCCAGAGGCACTGCCAATTGCAAGGGCACATTGGCAATCAAATCACCGGTGCGAAGCTCAAACGCACCCACCGTCTGAAGCACCTGGGGTGCCAGAGGAGGCATGCCGGTGTGGGCTTGCAAATTACTCAATTCAATGCGTTCAATAGAGACGACCGTGTCTCGTTCAAATGCGCCCGGCGCCACCTGAACCGATTCACCGGTGATGGCTCGAACAACGCCGCCCTCACTGGCAGACACTGCAATGCCACGAGGCAAGCCGGTGGCAGAATCCACTGTCATGGTTTGTGCCATGGCCACGCGCACAGCGATGTCAAACTGGCTGGCCACTTGCTCCACCAATTTGCCGGTCACATCCACCACGCTGGCCAAATGAATCACCGTGATGGTGACCTGGCCATTTTGATGCGCGGTGATCAGACCATTTGCATCCACCGACGCAACGCGTGAATCGGACACGATGTAGCGTGTGCCACTGAACACCGGTGGCAAAGCCGGGGCATAAAACGTTTGTACGGTCGTTCCACTGACAGGGTCGGTATACAGCCAGCGAATTTCATCTGCGCCAGCAAACATCTGGTGCCGCTCGCCTTGCACATTGAGCAATTCAGTGCTGTTGGGTTGCTGGCGGGTTACCTTGATTTGCCTGGTAACACCAGGCTCCAGAGAGATTGCTGGGGGGTAAACATCTGGCGTCACAAACTCGTCGGTTCTGCCCATGGCGTCGATCATCGCTTTGAGCGCGGAATCATGCACATTGATGGCCTGTGCCGTGCGAACCACCTCACCACTTCGACTTTGGCGCTCAGCCACAATGGCTGCTGGTCCTTTGGACAAAGCTCGCAGCACATCACGTTCGTCATCCAGTGCCACGGCTTGATCACCCACCAAGCCCTGCCGCGAAAGATCCAGCAATGAGAGCTTGAGATACTTGGGATCGTTCACCAACACGCCACCGCCGTCTTCAAAGTCCAGCATGGCCTGCACTTGCAGTGCTTGCCCGGTGACCATGGCCCGAATGGGCAAGAGGTTGATTCGCAACAACTTGGCATTGCTCACGTCAATGTCAATTTCAATCGGCGCGCTGCTGGCATAACCGTCATCAGCTTGCACCATCACCTTGGCACGGCCAGTGAATCCATCCTCTGGCGTGAATGACAACGTGCTGCCGTCGGCTTGCAATTTGGCCACGCCATGCGTGGCGCTGAGCACACGCCAGAAGACAGAATCACCCTCCAAGTCCACTGCAAACCTGGACAAAGCGATGTTGAATGCAAGATCTTGGTAGGTCTTTGACTCGGGCTTGAGAATGACCTCTGTGGGTGCGCGATTGGTGATAAAACCGGTGTTTGCAAACAACACCTGTCGATCGGTGTTATTGACCAATCCATCGCCATTGAGATCGGCCACGAGCGAGCCATTGGACGCCTGTGTTTGCCACTGCTGAAGGTCGTGGCCATTGACCAACCCATCGCGATCCAAATCGCCTGCGACGGCAATGCGCAAGCTGGCGTTGCCCACACCACGCACGGTGAGTTGCTTAACACCTGCGTCAGTGACTCGAACCAAATGGGTGAGTTGGCCTTGGTAAACCATGGTGCCGATGTGCTGTGCACCAACAAAATCAAGTTCAACACCATCGGCCACACTGGCCTGAACGGCCAAAATAACTGCGGGTTGACCACCCAGCGGGCGTCGCATGGAATCCAACTCAGACTGACGAATGGAGAAGGTAAAGCGACTTGTGCCCGAGGCATCCAGCGCACCAGACCATGCGTTTTGACCACCATTTAGCCACGACACGGCAGCCCCAAAATTGTGGAGAACCTGGCCCGATTCAGGTTGCCCCTCTGCGTTGTAACTGAGCAAGCGGCCTGCCGATGTGCCGGACAAGTCGCGCACACTCAATAAGCGATTTTCACCACTGTACTGGTAGGCCAAGCCACCCAAGGACCCACTGGCTGTGGGGTAAGTGATGCGCACCACCCGACCCGAGGCATCGCGTTCAAAATCAACCCGCTCACCGGTCCCCAAGCCCACAATTGCCACATCGCTGACCAACCAGGATTGACCGTCTGCAAAATCAATGCGCTCAATCTGACCCGTGTTGCCCAGTGTGTATTTGTCGCCGTTGGGTGCAATCAAGGTGTAGTGCGTGGGCACCCAAGGCATGCCTGAAGCCTGGTTATACAGGCGTGTGCCTTGGCGTGTTAACGCCTCCTGGGTGATCAGCGCATCTGATTTTCCAAAGGTGTCGCTGTGTGCCAGCAGTTGCCAGCCGGAGGAGCCTGTGAACTTGGGACGCAAGGCCAACGGCGATGCAGGGCCACTGCCCACGGGAGTTTGTTCCAATTCCAGCGTGAACTTCAGTTGCGCATCGGCAATCTGTGGATTGGCTGGGTCTTGCGGCAGGGTGATCCACACCTGGGCACCTTCATTCCAAGGCGCAATCGCACCCGATGGCAGGGTGTCGGCTTGGTCTGAGGTGAGCACGCTCGACAACAGTGGAATACTCCAGTCGCCAAACGCAGGCACTGTGCCTGTGGCACCACCGTGGGCTGTCCATACACGAGACAGGGCCAGTGAGCGCCCTGCAAGGCTGAGCATTGCGTCCGTGTGTGCAATACGCGGAATGGATTTTACCGCGCTGTCCACTTGAACCTGTGCATTCAATTCTGTGTGTTTTCCACTCAGGTCCAATGCATACAAGCGCAGCGTGTACACCCCGTTTTGCCACTGGGCTGGGTCAAAACTCGCCAAGAGGAATTCGCCTGACAAAGGCTGACCCTGCCCATCAAATGCAGCAAGGGTCTTCCATGCGTTTGTGCCGTTGGCGGCAATGTCCAGCTGCCAATTCATCAGTTGTGCATCCGCAATGGAGGCACGCAAATCCAGCACAGACTGCACGTGCAAAGGTGCCAGCGAGGTTCTGCCTTGGCCCAAAACACCCGCCCACTGAAGAACCGGGGCACTCGTGTCACTGGGGTTTTTGATCTTGATGGTGTGCTGTTTAACCGCCGAGAAACCGTCCACGTCAGTGGCCTGCACACGCACATGCACCAGTCCGGGCTGGGTCGAGGTGATTTTTAGCCGACTGGCATTGTCCAATGTTGCAGGATGCCAAGTGTCTTGCCCGGGCAACTTTACTTCCACCGTGACGTTGCCCATCTGACTCCAAGACTCGGTGCGCACAGTCAAACTGACCTCTTGCCCAGGTGCCGCCGGGAATGTTGGCAAGGTGTTGATGGAAATCGCAGGCTGATTGTCGTTGAGGTTGGCCACCACTCGGAGCACCAAAGCCTCTGTCACCGACGTTGCGCCATCGCTCACAGTCATGGTGACGGTGGTGTCACCAATTTGGCCTGGGCCAGGGGTCCACAACAAACGCTGGGTGTTGGGGTCATAGACGGCACCTTCGGGCAAATCAGCAAATGAAATGCTGAGCGCGTTGGCCTGCACCTGACCATCGGGATCGGCAATTCGAATGCCTCGCGTGGTTTCACCTTGACGCAGCACTGGGATGGAGAAAGTTCCCCCCAAAGCCACGGCAAACTGACTGGCCTGCAGGGTGGGCTCGCGATTGACATCAAACAGACGAACCTGCACGGTTTGCTCGGTAAAGTCCACGCCGTCGCTGACCCGGAACTTAAAGGCGTAGGGACGCTCTGTTTCTATGGCGTTGTTGACCGCATCAAAATCGGGGGTCCATTCAAAGTAACCGGTTGTGGGATCAAAGTACACACCGCTTGGCGATTGCTCATCAAACACCAGGCTGAGCCGCGTGGAATCGCCGTCGCGATCAACACCGTTGACGACGAAAGACACTGTTTCGCCTTCAAAAGCCAATTGCCTGGGCAATCCAAGGATTCTGGGCACTTGATTGACGTTCTGAACCCGCACAGTCAATGTGCGGGTGAACTCGGCCACACCATCGGATGCGCGCACTTGAAGACTCCAAACGCCCGGTACACCGGTGTTCGACGCTTGAGCATCGAGCAGACCGGGAATCCAGTCCAAGCGCAGTTCACGACCGTTTTGCGAGGGGCTTAGCTGTGCGCCAGCCGGCAAGCCGGTTACCTTCCACTGCAGAAAATCCAGGTCTGCATCGGATGCAAACAAACGAACCGACAGTGGTGTACCCTCCTGGGCCTGAACTGCAATGTCTTCTTGAACGCTTGACATGATCGACAGGGCCTGACCATTCACATCCACACCAAACAGTTGCGGTGCCTGGTTGGATTCGCGCACCACAATGCGCAGCGTGTGATTGGTTTGGTTTGGTTTGGGGTTCTCGGGCGTTGCATAGCCAGAGTCCCTTGGCGGCAGGCCACGGTCGGTTACCGCAATGGCAATGTCGTAAATGCCTGCAACCGCTGCGGGCGGCGTCCAGGCGATCGACGCCTGGCCATACTGGGGCCGCTGAGCAAACACCGCCCCTGCAGGCAAACCATCCACCTGCCAAGTCAGTTCGTCCTGGTCCAAATCGCTGGCAAGCAAATCAATGGTCAGTGGCTGACCCGCCAGCGCAACCACTTGGCGTGGGGCGGTGATCACAGGCGCCTCGGACACACTGCGCACTGTGAGTACAAATGTTTTTACATCGGCCAAACGGGCAGATTGTGCGCCGTCGCCATCGTCGTATGCAGCAACGGTGATCACGTGATCGCCACGATCACCCTCGCCCGGGCTAAAACGCAACACACCCGCCGCTTGCCCTTTTTCAAGGCCCGTTTGCTGAATGAATTGCGCAAAACGTGGCAAACCATCCAATTGAATGGTGACCGCATTGCCATCCAGATCTGTGGCAAACACCGGAATGTCCAGCACCGCACCCCTGTCAACAAAGGCGTTGCCAATGTCGCCCACGATTGGGGCTCGATTGGCATTTTCAACCACGATGGGCACGATCAATTCGCTGCGCGCGGGCACCCCTGTGCCATCGCCATTGTCGGTGGCCACCACGGTGACCACATAACGCCCGGCTTGTTGATAGCCAGGTGTCCACACCAACTCCAGGGTTTCAGCATCAAACTCGGCCCCTTCAGGCAGACCAGTCACGGTGTATTGCACCGTGGCGGGTGTGGAAGCCTCTTCGGCCACACCAGACCCCACGCTGGTTCGCATCTTGGGCCAAAACTCCGGATTGTCCGGATCAAATGCAAACACACTGACCCGCAAAGGTTGCCCTTCCAGCACCGTCCAGGTTTCGGCTGGCAAAAACTGCGGTGCACCATTGGCGTTGAGCACCTCAAAGTCAATCCGCTGGTTGCGGCGGGTGGTTTGCGTGTCGCCATTGGCCTGAGTCCAGGTGGTGACTGCCGTAAACTCCAGGCTGTAATTGCCCTGCTGAGTGAATTCTGGCGTCCAGTCCAGCCAACCAGTTTCACGGTTCAAGCTGGCGCCAATCGGCAGCAATCTGGATTCAAACTCCACTTTGCCCGTTGCCCCATCGGCCTGCACCAGGTCGCCAGGCAATAGGGCTTGCAATTGTAGGGTGTGCCTGCGGCCCTCCAGCAACACCTGCTTAGGCGCTGGCTGGATTGTAGCCACAGGGTAGCCTTGCTCAACAATCAATTTGAATGTGGCGCGGGTGGTTCGCTTGCCGTCCGACACCAGCACCTTGATGTTGTTGTATTCACCAGCCTGGTCGTAACTGGGCACCCATGAAAACACGCCCGTTTTGGCATCAAACCGTGACCCGGCTGGTGCGCCAACCATGGAGACAGTCAATACATCACCATCCACGTCTGACGAGATGATGGGCAGCACGAAGGGCTGCCCCTCCACGAGGCGGAACTCACTGCCAACACCAAGCACAGGCGCATGGTTGCCGCCACTGACTGCGATGGTGTAGTACCTGTACGCAGCGCTGCCGCGGTTGTCTTGAACGCGCACCAAGACCTCGGTCTTCGCGTCAGCGTTGGGGCCCACCAGCCAATGGAGCCTTGCTCGGCTGGTGTAACCGAGACTTTCAGCACGCACATCGCTGCTTGGGGTCAGTGTCATGCCGGGTGGCGCCTGAATCAACTCCCAGAAGAAAGTTCGACCATCGGCGTCGTAGGCCTGTATGTCGGCAGACCAGGTTTGCCCCACGGAGGCAACAGGCAGCTCATATCCCTCTTCATCAAACAGGGTGTCGGTCAAGGGCGTACCCAATTGTGGTGGCGTATTGCCTTGCGGGTAGGCGTATACACCATGACCCAAGGTGGCCTTCACCAAATCAGCCATGCCAGCGCGACTTGCAAATCTGGCGGCGGGCACCATGGACACCGTAACAGGCGCAAGGCTTGAGCCTGTTTTAAGCCGCCCCCCGGCAGCCACCAAGGCGGTGTTTAGGTTCAGCATCCACAAGCTGGATTGGTCGCCTGTGCCCTGCACGCCTGAATCGATTGAACCGGCGAAGTACTGGCCTGGATCCAGCAACAAGGTGATTGGGCCCAGCAGGTCGTCGTCCCCCACATTGCTAACCACCACGTCGTAGCTAACGGCACCTGTGGCGCGGTCAGCCCGCGTGTTTGAAAATTGCAGACGGAGTTGTGCTGTCAAGTCGTTCAGCGCTGTGAAATTGCTGATGAACGAGGTCTCCAACGGCAACTCTGCATCGCTTTGCAAGCGTGCGCGAACTTCAAGTTGGTATTGACCAGCAGCCAAGCGATCCAACTCCAGCCAGGCCGTGTTGCGCGCGGCGTCCCAGGTAACCGCTTTGGGCAGATACACCGACGATGCATTGTTGCCCAGTGCGGACAACGCATAGTTTTGCATATTCAATACGCTGCCAAGTTCCTCACCTGTGCCAACCAGCATGGCCTGGTCGAACACCACCCCAATGCGCTGCAAGGGCAAAGGCACCAACGCGCCATCGGGCACGGTGACGGCCTGCACCACAGGGGCTTTGGCCAAAGCAATTTCATCCACGTGGCTGGTTTGCGCCACCAACACGCGTCCGTCTTGGGTGGCCACCACAGACTCACCGCGTGATCCGCCTTTGGCCAACTGCAACACCCGGCGACTGTCGAGCTCAATCATCCACAACTGCGCATCACGAGGCGCTTGTGCAAGGCCACCCACCGGCTGTTGGGAAGTGTTGCTGGAGGCAAAAAGCAACCCCGCCATGGCGCTGCCTGCATGCCCAAATGCAATGCTGTCAATGACTGCATTCAAACGGTACTCCAGCTCACCTCGCCCTTGGGTGCGGCCTGTCATTGGGAAGCTCACAATGTCGGTGGTTGGGAACCCCGATGCGGCTGTGATTTCAGTGCCCGACCAGCGCACCGCCCACAGGCGTTTGTCTGGGCCAAAGGCCAGATCGCCAACACGCATGCTGCTGAATGTGCGCCACAACGGCTCGCCCCCTTGAGCACCGGCAGGATTAAATACCTTGATGCCATCACCGAAAGTCACATACAGCTCGCCGGTTTCGGGATGAATCGCCATGGCGTGCGTCATGGGAGCATCGGCCGGGCCAGCCACCGTGCGCACCACGGCACCGGTGCCAGGATCGACTTGCAACAAAACACGGCCAGTCATCACCCACAACTGCCCGAGCGCATCCACCGCCATGTCGACAATGGGCTCACTCAGTTCAAACAGTGGGGTGGTGCTGCGTCCGCCCTTGTCGGCGAACGCAAACACCTCGTTACGCAGGGCCCCTCCACTGAGCAGTATTCGACCGTCTGGCAGTTCAACCATGGCCTGCGCACCAATGCCAGCCTCGCTTGCCGCAAAGCCACTTGCAAAGGATTTGGCGGCAAAGGGTGCCAGCACTTGTTTAAAATCGCCCGCCTGCTGCTTGGCCACATGGCCTTGCAACAATTGGCTGGCCTTTTGGAAATTGGCATTGGCGGGGTAGTCGCGGTCCTCAGGGGCGCGGGGCACTTCTCCGGTTTGCCTCAATTGTTCCACCACACCCAAGGTGTCCAACACGGCTTGGCGGGCACCGTCATCGGGCAACACGGCGTTGGCCACGGAGGCAGCCTCGCGATTGCCTGCATTGTCGGTGGCCACGGCAATGAACTCATAACGGGTGTTTGCGTTGCCCACAAACACCATCTGGCTGGTTGCCGGTGGCACCTGGCGCTGCCATATCTTGAAGTCGCCGCCGTTTTCTGCCACGTACAACGTGACGCCCTTGACACCGCTTGCATCGTCCGATGCCTGCCAGTTTAGATCGTACACGGCTTGCCCCAACGGATTTTTGCCCAGGGAACGAACCATCAGTGACGTGCTGGGTGAGCCGGCATCCAGCGTCACCGAGGTGAGCTCGCTGTCGATGGCAGGAAGATCATCCAGCAATACTCGCGCCTTGGCATCCAATGTAGAGCCCGTGGTGGCGGTTGCCAAAGCCTGGACCGTGTAACTGACCGACCCACGTTTTTGGGTTTTGCGATCAGAGTCGGAGGCACCGACCACCGATTGCAACAAGCCCCGCGTCGCGTCTTTAAGCACCTCCCCAGTGTCGGGGTCGATGGCCTGTATCAGCCAGGTGATCACACGCTCTTGAAGCTCAACACCGGCGCTGACGCGCAGGATGAATCCCTTGCTGCCAGAAAAATCGAAGTCTTGCTGAAAGTTGACCTGATCGATTGGCACATGGATGTTGATGTCGCCAATCTTCATGTTGCCTATGCGCACAGTGCGCAAATCCAGATCGGAGTCCAAAGCCTGAACAACGCGAATCTGCCCTGTGGGTGTTTCAGACGCACTGCCAAACTGGATGGTGTAAGGCAAAGGTGCGTTGGCAGGCACATATTGTTTGTCGCCCTCGCCTTGCACGCCTTGCGGTCCACGAATACTCACATCGTCCAAGGTGCTTTCGGTGACCGAAGCAATCAGGTCGAGATAACGGGACAAGTTCACCGGTTTGCCGGGCACTGGGCGGAATTTCTCGTCCAGCAGCCCCATGTTGCGCAGGTGCTCTAGCTCTGCCAATTGGCCGGCGTACACCATGAAGTTGATGAAGTGCGTGTCGCGCACAGCCCCTTGGTCATAATCAGCCGGGTTGGCCATGACCGGCACGGGGCTGGAGACCGCCCCATCCTGGGTTTCACGAACTTCGTAGTATTCAAAATCAACCACCTTGGCATGGCGGTCGCCCGCGTGTTTGGCGGTGTCGCCATACCATGCCTGCACCTGGCTGAAAAACGCTGCGATGTCGGCCTGGGTTTTATACACTGTGCCGGCTTTGCTGAGCAAAATTCCCGAGGCCAGGGTTGCGTTGAGACTGACCACCTTGGTGGACTCCCGGATGGGCGGTGCTTCGTCTGCAGGCCGCAGCATGCCTGCCGCCTCCAGTGCGCCCAACCAGCCTTGAACCCACTGCTCTTCGTCGGCCGCCAGGGTTTGCAGTTCAACCGGGGCATCTTGGTCTGCCAGAATGGCAGAACGCAGGGCGCGGGCATGTTTGCTTTGTTCAGCCACGAACTCTGCGCGGGTCAGCGCCGTCGCCGCCGCAACCACATTAAAACGGAAGGGCAGGGATGCCGCCTCCATGATCGTGATGTGATCATTGGGCTCACGCGAGAAGAATTTGCGGGTCAGCCCCGGAGAAATCTTGTTCAGATCGCCCGGGCCGTTGTCCAGCAATCCTTGCGCCTTCCACTCGGGGTTGAGTGCATACAGTTTGTCGCGCAGCCCCGGGAAGTCATACTCGGCCCACTCCTTGAAACCTGGGTAGGTTTGAACATTAAAGCTCATGCCTGCAAAACCACCTGCGGGCACATCGAATGCGTACCCCGGGGCCAAGTTGTAGCCATTGGTGTTGACCACACCATCCAGACTGGCCCAGGCAATGTCTTTGCGTGGGGTGCCATTGGTGGGTGTTGGCCCGTAGGCCTGGGTGTTGCCAGCTGCGTCCACCGTGGCGCCATCGGGCCTGCCAGCGACGTTGGTGCCAAACACAACGAACGGAAGGCGCAAACCCTCCAGCAAGGGCTCGCTGTAGCCCATCTCTGTGGCTCCAAAATCGAAGCGAACATAGGGTGTGTCGACGTTGGTGAGGCTTTGCAATGACACGCTGTACACGGCACCTGCGCCCGGCTCAATCGCTCTGTCGCCACCCAAACCGATGGTGACATCGGCCTCAATGCCACGCTCAATCAGCAGGCGTTGTGCCTCGGTGATGCGCTGCCCATCCGGGTTGATCACTGTGACGTCGTACAAACCTTTGGGGAAATTGCGTGTGTCAAAAATTGCGCGAATGTGCGTGCTGTCCAACACTTGCCAGCGTGTGGGCTCCACTTCAAACACACCGGGGCGTGAGAGACGAACCAGTGCACCTGGCTTGAATTGCGCGCCATGAATGTCCACAGTGACCCAGCGTTGGTCCGCATTGCCTACGCCCATGCGATCCGGGCTCACCTGCGTGATGGACAGGGGCAAGAGGTCTGCTCGCAACACGGCAGGCAACGATGTTCTGTTGGCTGAGGACACCAACACATAGTAGCTGCCCGCCTTGGTGCCCGGGATGAGCACGGTTTGGTCTGGCGACATGGGGTTGCTATACGAGGCATCAAATGCGAATGCAGTGGGCACATCGCCATGGCGAATATACACACGCACATCGCCCTGCTCTGCTGCCGAATCCACGCTGATGCGCAGGGTTTGGCCCTGAGCCACATCCACCCTGTAGAGGGCGGTGGTTTGTTCTGCAAAACTGAGTGCCTGCGGGAAGGCCAAGGGCAAACCAGGCACCTCGACGCGAATTGCAGAGGCCGATGCAGTTTTGTTGTTGGCCTCGCCGGGGGCCAAGAACAGCCCCGTGTCGGTGTAGCGGACCACCCCCTCGTGCACTTCGTTGTAAATATCAGGGCGAACAATCAGCCGCCATGTGCCATCGCGAAGCGCTGGCATGTTGAACTTGAGCTTGCCCTCGTAAGACGCGCCGCCCACCAGGTCACCAACCCGGTCTACCCGCCCCACCAACACGTCATCCAGACCCCACACGTTGTCTGCCGACAAGTACAGCGCGTCGGTCCATCGACCATAAGCCGTGTTAACGGAAGCGTTTTCGATGGCGTAGGTCACCTCCACTTCATCGCCTATCCGCGCTTGCGGCGGGATGGACGTGGTTGTGGTGACCAAGTCTGCCGGCGGAGGTGTTTCAACCAACACCGGCTGTACTGCTGCTAGGTGATTGTTCTGCTCTTTGCCAAACTCCCGAACCTGCCCATGCTCGCTGCCTGTGCGGCGATAGGCTGGATCCGTAATGACAAATACATAGTACGGACCCTCAAGATGTCGCGGAACCTTGGCTTCCACCGTTCTGCGATAACTTTCACCTGCGTCCAAACCGCCATTGTGGTTAATGCTGCCCACATAGAAATCCTGATTCACATCCAAAAAGCGGTCTTTGGACAAAAACACCAGGTCAACCCAGTTGCCCTGGTCCAATGGCGTGGTTCCGCCAAGATTGGTGACCTCATACTCCAGGTTGAAAGCCTGCCCTGCATACACCCTTTCAACCGCTTTAACGTCGGTCACTTGAAGGTCGGGTGGCGTGGCCAGGTTGATGGTGATGGGCACAGAGGACATGTTGTCGCCCTCGCCTGCAAACTCAAGCACAATCCCGCTTGGGCCATATTCATCCAAATGAGCAAGACCAGAGCGAATCGAACTGCTGAACCCATAGGCGCCGGGGGTGCTGACACCGGTGTCGGCCTTCACCAGAATGTGGAAATTCCCGCTGATGGACTCAGGCAAACGGAAGGTTGTACTGGCCGTGTAGGTCTCGCCGGGTTTGAGGTATTTGGGTGCCCATTTGCCATCCACCATTTCTAGACCCATGTCCACCACCTTGACCTTGTACTTGGTCTCGACATAAGAGCTGCGGTCAACCAAGGGGTAGTCGGTGAAATCCAGATTGGAGTCGTTGGACAAGTAAACGCCATCCAGCCAGCCATTGCTGCGGGTGGCGCGCGTGCCCTGGTTTTTCACAGTCCAGGTGACGGTCATGGTGTCACCCGAGAATGGGTTGTTGTTAGACAGCTGAATGTCCTCAATCAACAAGTCTGGTTCGCGGTAGGTGATGTTGAGCTGACCACGCAACATGTTGTTGTCGTTGCGCAAGCCCTCGTACACGCTGCCTGCATACTTGGAACCGTCTGGGTGCAGCCCGGAGTACAGCATGGCGGAACGCTCTGCTGAGTCATTGCTGGCCTGGTAAGGCACCGTTCCGGTTCGGGAAGGGAGCAATTCGCGCTGTCCAAAATTTGCCAAACCGGCTCGCGTGTCCACATCGGTGAACACATACACGTAATACTCGCCCGAGGCCCCCACTGGCAAACGGAATTTGCCTGAAGCCGTGTAGCTGGCATTGGCGGCCAAACCCTCCACATTGGCATGGGTCACCGAACCGATCAGCTGCGCACGGTCGCGATCAAACTCGGGGTACTCGCTGACGTAGACCGAATCAATCCAGCTGGGCGTGCCCTTCCACACATCGTGACCAAAATTGGTGACTGTCCAGGTGATGGTGGTTTCTTCGCCAGAGAAATTGCTGGGCACCGTGATGACATCGGTAACACGCAGATCGGATGGGGCTGCAAGCACATCACTGACCACTGCTTTCCAGTTGTTGGTCTCGTCGGTTTCACGAATACTTTTCAAGGGATAGTTGTCTGCAAATACAAACAAATACTTGCCCACCACCGATGGACCTGTTTTGGCGGTGTACGTGGCTGTGTAACTTTGCCCGTTGGCCAGCGTGTGGCTTTGATCAAAATCACCCAGATGCCAATCGTAAGTGCGGTTTTCCCACACGGGTGTGTCTGCCAAGTACACCGAATCTTGCCATTCTCCAGAAAACTCATCGCCAAGATTGCTGACTGTGTACGTGAAGGTGTAGTCGTCCCCAGCCTTGGCTTGAGTCGGCGCCACAATGCTGGTCACGGTTAAATCGGGCGGCTGAATGCCCAAGACTGAAATGGCCCGCGCCTTGTAGTTGTTGTTGTCGAATTGAGTCGGATCATCCGGGTTGATGTTGGTGGCCAAGGTGTCTTCGAGCATCACGTTGTAGGAGTCGGTCCACACGGTGATGAAGTACTCACCCGACAACACTTTTTCTGGCACATTCACTTTGACTGCGCCCAGGTAATCTTCACCGGGCTGCAACATGCCCACATGGGTGAACTCACCCAAGAGCATGTCCCCTTTGTGCGCACCAGGCCGTGTTTTGTCTTTGGCCAACCACACTGTGTCGGTCCAGGTGTTCAAGGTGGCTGACTCGCCTCGGGTAACGGCACTGCCCCGGTTGCTCACCTTGTAGCGCACATCAAGCTGCCCGCCATACACCCCTTGGCTGGGTGCAACCACATCACTCACAACCAAATCGCCGAATGGGATTGGGTCGATGTAGATGCGTGCCGCGCGGTTATTGTTGGCTTCGTTGGGGTACTCATCCACATCGAAGTTGCCATCGGCCACCACAATCAGATAAGCATCACCCCGATAGCGAATCGGAATGTCCACCATGTTCATGTCTGTGGAATACGACTCGCTGGGCGCCAAGGCTGCGCCGCTTTGGAATGTGCCCACCAAACGGTCGTCTGCACTCAAGGTGGCGTCCAGCGACAAAAACACTTTTTCAGTCCAACGCCCAGTGGTGGACACCGGCCCCATGTTGCTCACGGTGTAGCGAATACCGGCCGCCGTGCCTGCCGTGACCGATTCGGGCACAGACACCGAGGTGACGCGCAAATCCGGACGATCCAGCAAGCTCACTTCCATGAATGTGCTGCTGGTCAGCGTGTTGTTGCTGGCTGCAGCAGCATGCTCGTACAAAGTCTTGCTGCCATCCACATTGGTTTCTATGCGGATGCGATACAAACCTTGGATCCTCGATGGCAGGCGAACCAACTCGGAGCGTTCATACCGGATTCCTGGGTTTAAATCGCGATCGTAGGTGAACGTACCCAAGTTGATGGCTGAACCACCGCCAGTGGTGGGCACCAGCCAAATGGTGTCGCGCCACGGCCCTTGAGCCTGCCCCTCGCCGCGGTTCAATACTGTCCAGCCGAGCTCCACGAAAGACCCTTCCTGAACGAACTCCGGCACACGGATGTGCTCCACCACCAAATCGGGAGACGCTGACAAACGAACCGGCACCGAGATGGAAGACGCTGTGTTGTTGTCGGTGTAAATAAATTCGAGGGGGCCACCTGTTTTTACATTGAAATAAAAATCACCCTCAATGCCCTCGGGCAAATCCACTGTCAAGGAGTTTCGGTAGCTGCCTCCCACCGACAGATGCCCGATGTGGGACGCGGTGCCGAAATCAACCACACGATCTGTGCCGTCCGGACTTCTGGACAGCCACACATTGTCGTACCACACAGAGGTGCTGGTGAGCCCAATCCCTCGGTTGATCACCTCCCAGCTCACCAAAACCTTTCCGCCACTGGCTGCGTCACCCTGCACAGCCACCGAACTGACCTGCAAATCGGCATACGGGGTGGGCATCACATCCAGATTGTTTGAGGCGCGGCCCAGGTTATTGGCCTCGGACTGGTTCTCGAAGACCTCCGATTTTGCATCAGCCACCACAAACACCCGGAATCTGCCAGTGGTGTTGGGGCTGAGGAAAATACGTTCATTGCGGACGTAACTTTCCCCTGAATCCAGTCCCTGCGTTCGTTCAAAGCTGCCAATAACCCGGTCATCGCTGTTGCCAAACACATCATCGGTGGACAGCACCACACGATCGGTCCACGACTCGGATTGACCTCTGCCCGTGCCCTGGTTGCGAACTGTCCAGCGCACATCAAGCTTGGGCACAGTGTCGATGATCTGTTCTTGCACAGCGACACCAGAAACCTGCAAATCGGCGTAGGGAGCCAAATCCACATTCACCGAACCAGTTGCCTGATTGTTGGAAAGCACACTTTCGCCAACCCGTTTGGCTTCATCCACCACCACCAGGAACTCGTGCTCACCCGAGGCTCCCAAAGGCAATTGATAAGTCCAGGTGGCCGTGTAAGTTTCACCCGTTGCGAGTGCATCCACACGTTCAACGGCACCCAGACGGGTTTTTACGCCATGGTGGATGAGATACACGGTGTCTACCCATGGACCGGTTGCCAAGTTCCCTTGATTGGTAACTGACCATTGCAAAACCACCGCCTCGCCGGACACGGCGAGCGCTGGCGCTTGAACCCGAGTGACCAGCAAATCGGGTTTTTGCACCTGCACCGTGGATTGGGAGCTTGATTGGTTGTTGCCCTCGGCATCGCGCTCGTACACACTGTTGTCTGCATCGGCACGCACAACCCAGCGGTACTCGCCTTCGGGCAGATTGGCTGGCAGGCGGAAACTCAGCGATTGACGCTGGGTTTGCTGCGCAGCCAAGGCCTGCGTGTTCAAGACCGAATGCACCTCGACAAGGCCATTGACTCCACCAAGATCCAGATAGATTTTGTCTGTCCAAGCGGTGTTCGCTGCTGTCAAGCCCACATTGGAAAGCGCGTAACTGAGGGATACCAAATCACCCGGGCGTGCCAGTGCTGGAGCAACGATGTCGTCCACACGCAGATCGGGCATACCAGACAAACTCACCACCAGTGGGGCGGTGCTGCTGCGGGTGTTGTTGGTCCTCCGATCGCCCTCGTTCAGGGAACGATTGGCATCGCTGTTTACCCGGATGGCGAAGTTGCCTTGCAAATCCCTCGGCAAAACAATGCTTGCGCGGCCCGTGTACATGGCGCCTGCGGCAAGCAAGCCAGCGTGACTGGTCGATGAAGAGAGCACCACCGCGCCATCGCTGCCATCGGAATTGATTTGCAACAGCGTTACCGTGTCGCTCCACAGCGCTAGATTGGTGGCGGCGTTGCCATCGTTGCGCACTTGCCATGAGATTAGAATGGATTCACCACTGTTTGCCGAATCGGGTGCGCTAACAGCCAGCAAGTGAAGATCGGCATATGGTGTGGCGAGGTCGATTCCACGGGCAAGAGACACGTTGTCTACCCGTGTGTCTGGCTCCTGAACCGCGGCCAACGCATCCACCTTCACCGCGAGATAATACCGGCCATCAGGACGAACTGGCAGATTCAACGAGGCAGTTTGTGTGTATTGTGCCCCCTGCGCCAAGCCACCGGTGCGCGCCACCGTGGCAACCACCACATCATCGCCGTCGCCAAACACAGCATTGCTGCTGAGGAGGATTTGATCCACCCAGTCCGCATCCGTGGCTTTTTGCCCCTGGTTGACCACCTGCCAACTCACGTTGAAAGGCACCCCTGGCGCAGCGGCCGCGGGCACGGTGACCCAATCCACTTTCAAGTCTGCGTAGGTTGCAGGGCGGGCCACCACATTGACTTGCGCGTTGTTGTTGCTTTCCGCATTGTTTTCAAGATTGGTCTCGAACAACACACCGAGACCGGCGGAGTTTTGATCCGCTCGCACGGACACGGTCAAGTCGCCGGTGGCTTTCAAACCGGCTGGCAGACGGAACGTGGCCGTCCGCGCCCGGAATTGCCCAGGCTCAATCGCACCCAAGGGGATTCCCTGAACCAGCGTGAGCGGGTCGTAAGCCACGCTCGTATTCACCAGCACCTCGCTGGTGAGCGTGTTGGTGACCACAATTCGATCTTGGTAGGCCAACGTGGTGGGACTGCTGCCGGTGTTCCAGTCTTCCCAGGTCACGGTGATTAAACCACCTGCTTCCACTTGGTCTGTTTGTACACGCAGATTGCGAACTTGAAGATCTGCACCAACACGAATCGATATTTCGCTGGTGTTGTTGGACTCTGCAGTGCCTTGTGCATTGCCCTCAATCACCCCGTTGGACACATCGCTGACAACACGAATTCTGTACTGCCCCGAAGCCAACGCACCAGCGGGCCATGTGAATTGGGTGTTTCTGGCACGGGTTTGACCAGGTGCAAAAACCCCATCGGCGAGACTGTCGTGAACATTGATGCTTGCAACCACATCGTTGGTGGTGATGTTGACCACTTGGAATTGCTCTGTCCACGGTTGCTGCACAGAGGCAGTACCCATATTGGAGGACACCCATGACACTTGAACAACATCACCCGGCGCATAAGCGGCATTGGGGGTAAGCTGCAAAGCGCTTACTTGAAGATCCGCATAAGCGGCCAGCGCAACATCCACTTCGGTGGACAAGGCATTGTTGCCCTCACTGGTGGCCGTGGCATTGCCCTCGCGCACCTGTTTGTCAGCGTCAGTCAGCACAGACAAACGCAATCGCCCCGCACCCGCGGCGCCCTGTGGCAGGGTCAGGTTGACTGTGCGAGCCATGTTTTGCCCAGCACCCAGAGCGCCACTCAGCGTTGCATCGTAGGGCATGGTGACACTGAGCAACAACTCGCCCGTCTCGGCGTTCTCGAGAATCACACGATCATTCCACTGCCCAGACGCTGGCAATACGCCACGATTCTCTATCATCCAGTGAACTTGTATCGAATCCCCGGTACGCACCCCCTGAGACGGAGACACGCTAAGCTGACTCACCAGAAGATCAGGGGCGGGTTTTACAATCAAGGTGTCCAGCACGGTGGGGGTTGTCTCGGGCACCTGGACCACCACAAAATTGGCATCGGACAATGGTGCGGTCTGGCCATTGAAGCCCTCCAGCACCAAGGTGTAACTGCCTGTCTGGCTAAACTTGATCGGCTCTTGATCCAGGCCATTGAGCTGATTGATATACCGGTAACTGCCCGATTCAGCACTGTAAATGTAATCCACAGACATGCTGCCCATGCTTGTGCGCTGGAAGACAACCCGCCCCTGCGGATCATAAAGCGTCCAAAGCGGCGCTTGAGCCTGACTGTATACGTCCATGGGTTCTGAACGTGTGGTCTGCACATCCAGGTAATAGCGTTGACCAGCCTGACCATTGAATGAATAAGCCACCAGACTGTTGCTTGGTGCAATGCTGGCACGCACCACGTCACCCAAAGCAATGGGCGTTGCTGTGCTCTGGTCAATGATTCGGAAACGAACCGTTTGTTCTGCGGTGCCCTGGTTGCTAATTTGCAGCGTGTACTTGCCCGCAGGAATACGGCCCGCGTAGTCGCCAATCGTGCGGCCGCTTTGGGCAATCGGATCGTAAAGGTAGTGGCTGTCCGATGCGATGTTCTTGTCGAACACCACACCATGGGCACCTTCAAGACGCCACTGCACATTGTTGGGGTTGCCCAGATTGTCAAAAGCCAGGAAGGCGGCTTCTGTCAGATCGAGGTGATAAACAAGCGCATCGTTGCCAGGTATTGTTTGAACTTGAACGACGTTCAAGGGCAAATCACCCAGCTGGCGCATCGGCTTGACCAAAAGCGAGACATTCTGGGTGGCAAATGTGTTGCCAGTTCCTTCAATCACCAAAGCGTATTCGCCCAGCGCATTGAGCTTGACGCCGTTTTGGGCCACATTGACTCGGTTGTTGAAGATCACCTTGCCAGTTGGATCAACCAATCGCCAAAAGGCGTTGCCATTGTTGGCCGCACTGAAATTGAGTATCTCTGGATTGTCAAGGGTGAACTTGAACATGCTGGCGCTATTGCCCGGGCTCAGCGCCACTTGCTCGGCCTGACCAAACTGAAGGGTTTTGGCCGCACCCAGGCCACGCACCTGGAAAGAATAGCTTGGCCTGTAGAAGTTGGTGGAGCTCATGATTCGCAAGGCGTAATCACCAGCAGGCACGCGGATCAGCGGATCGGTTTGACCGCCGTACAAACTGCTGGAGAAGAGCTGCCCATCCCGGCTCACAAGCGTCCAGTAAACGTAGGCATCTGCGATTCCAGCTGAACTTGTCTTGAATGCATCAAATGACAGCAATGCGGATTCGCTCAATTTGAGGCCATACACCTGCCCATACGAATCAGCGACGCCCGTGTAGAGGGTGTTCAAGGTGATCGCGTTGAGATCAATTTCGAAATTGACGTTCAAATCCTCGGAGGCGACCGCATTGGCCGATGCTTGAATAAGCAGGTAGTACAAACCTGTTCCGTGGGAGGCAAGATCTGTTGCAGGCATTGCACTGGCACCATCGCCAGAGGCAATCTGTTGACCGGCAGCGGTGTAAACCGACCACGACAAGTTGCCAAATTGGGTTTGATTGCTCAAAAACGCCAGGCGATTGTGCGCAAACGCCGCAAACGAATACACCTTGGTCGGGCTCTGTTGAGAGAACACTGCGGGCGTGCTTACGTCCGTTTGTAAAGCAATTGCGGTGCTGGCCAAGCTGGAGATGTTGACACTGAACACATCGCTGGCTGGCAAGACAGTTCCCGAAGAGAGTTCGAGAACATACGGACCCGCCTGTGGCAGCGTCACAACGGCGCTGCCTGAGCCAAATCCACCGCCAATTGGAACACCTTCGGGTGTGGACACAGTCCAGGACTGATGCTGGGATGCAACGAAGTTGAGGAAATAGGCACCAGGCTGGGACACATTGAATCCAAGCCTGGTGCGGCCATCCTGTGCGGCCGGTGTGATGAAATCCTGATTCAAAGGCACAGTCACCGCACTGGCTGAATCAACCGCCCTGAACTCAAAATCGACATCCAGTGGAAGGTTCAGATCAGACGGTGCGCTGCGGAACCATGCATACACGGTTTGATTGGAAGCCTGGTCACGCGACACAAGGTTGTTGCTGGCAGACGATTCATACCAATCGATCAACCTGCCCTGTTGGTCGAGCAAAGCGACGTTGCCCGCATAATCGGCCATGGACACTGCGCGATAAACCACGCTCTGGTCTGCCAACACCGGCAATGCGACCAAATATGACAAACCAGGCTCAAACTGGGCCTGAATGCGTCCGTCTGCACCAGGCACCAGCGCACTGGAGAAAGGCGTGAGACGCACACGGGCCTCCCCTTCGAGACTGTCTCCACGCAACACGATGGCGTACAAGCCCGATGTTGGAATATGAACGGCCTGCGTGCCGGATGATGAGTGAATCACTTCTCCAACCGAGTTAACAATGCTCCAGCGGTTGATATCGCCATCCAGTACATCGACCAGCCACGGACCTGCCTGCGCCACCTCAAAACTGAAACGGATCGCGCCGTCGGCCTGTTTGCTGGCTTGCATGACTGCATTGAAATCGTCAATTCGCACAGGCGCAGAAGGTTCAATGGCTTGTACTGTGAACTGGTCGGTGTAACCAGGCAAATCGACGCTGCCGGCTATTTTCCACACCAGGTAATATCTACCTGTCTCTGGGACATGATCCAAGGTATTGACGGATCCATATCCATCGTTTGAAACAAGAAGCTCGCCTTGGGCGTTGAACAGCTGCCATGCGCCACGGCTTTGAACATCCACCAACGACACCAGCAAAGTGTCCGCTCGGTTGGCGTCGACCGCCAAAACAAAGGACTCACCCGCTGCCCCAAACACCGTCTGTACACCCGCTGACATTTGCGGTGCAGAGGAGAATTGCTGCAGAGAGAACTCAGCCCGTGATTGGCCATAGGGAGACCGCAATTTCAAGGTGTAAGTACCCGCCTCCAGACGAAGTATCGAGTCCTGAACGTCTGGGCCACTGCTGTATCCCTCACCATACCCGTAGTTGTTCCATTCGCCAGACTGGAGCTCTTCATCACCACGGTACAAAGCCCAGTTCAAACTGTCGCTCACATGGAGCGCGTCGAGCAGCAATGTGTCTGTTGCAGCCAGGGTAAAAACAAATTCTTCTGTACGGGCCTCGTGGACGCTCACAGAATATTTGTCACCAAAATCAAGGGCGTTTGATTTGACTTCAAGACGCCTGAAATCGAGTGCTGCTGAGCCATCGCCGTTGGTGTAATCTTCCGCCAAGAGCAGGTAATACTCGCCGCTTTCAGGCACCGTGAAGCTGGTATAACCAGACTGCCAACTGTATGCGGCTGACACCCAATCACCGATGCTGTTGTGCACACTCCAAGTCGCCTCACCGTTGGGGCGGAAATACCACACGTCGTTGGCATTGAGGGTGGTTTTGTATAGACGGACTCCGGGTGTATACACCGTGGATGGCATGGTGACGGACTGCGCATTGGCTGCCGTCTGGATGATGAAAGTCACCTGCGCATCGGTTGATCCCTGCTGGTTGTCGATCACAAATGCATAATCACCTGCAGGCAGCGTAACGCCTTGCGCAAGTTGCTGCGCACTTGAGAATGATCCACCATCGCGCTGAGACAACACGCTGAGCAAACTCCAGGGCAGATACTGGCCACCAGTCAAGCCAGAAATGCTTAACAATTGGCTCTCGTTCAGAGAAAAACGGTAGACCTTGTTGGATTGCGCAGGCACCGTCACATTGACCGAGCGCCCGAGATCCAAGGCGTCACCGGCAGGTCGGTTATCAACCTGGCCACTGAGCTCAAGTTGGACCGAGTAATTCAAAGCTTCGTTGCTGTTTAAGATGCCATCGAGCAACACGGTGTACTCCCCGTGTGCAATCAGGCTGTACTCCTGAGCAGAGCCCGCACGCCCATTGGTCAGCACAAAGCCTTGTGGACTCAACAGCCGCCAGGCCACGTCGCCATTTGGAATCGAGGGCACATGGATCCGAATTCGGTCGCCTGCGCGGCCAGCGAATACATGGGCAGCCACACCCGCTGCATTGGGCAAGCTGCCTTGCATGGTTTGACCGTAGGACAAGCGATCGCCATCCAAAGCGGCTGCCGAATACACGGCAAACTCCACCGGGAGAGACTCTGGGAGACCATATTCCGTATGGCGACTCAACAACAGCGTGTGCGCACCCGGCTGAAGCTTGAAAAATCTTTGTGTCCAAGACAAAGAATCTTGACCGAAATTGGAGCCTGCCAAATAGTTGCCATGTTGATCCAATAACTGCCAGGAAACAGAGGCTTCCCCGCGCAGGGCGTCAAAAATCACAGAGGTGGGCTCTTCGACCTGAAAACTGAACTGCCGTGTATGGATGTTGGGTTCAAACTGGAACGCCTGGGGTGTGTTCAGCCGCAAAGGACTGACCCTAGAGGGCGCAACCCGCAAAGTGAATTCTGACCGCGCACTGGCAGGAATTACAGCGCTTGCTTGCACTGCCAACACATAGGTGCCCACAGAGAGGGCGTCAGTTTGGTACAAGTCACTAGCCTCGTGGCTTGCGATCTCCCAGATGTTTCCACCTTCTGAGCGATAGAGACTCCACTGGGCCTCCAATCGTGGCTCAAACGCCAAAGCCAAGTCATGATGCGCCTGACTGCTCACTTCAAAAGAGTAGAGCTGAAGCGGCGAGGCGGCAGTTAAAACCCCCTGCACTGCACCGCCATCCACCGACGCACCCCCTGTGGCGGATTGGACCGCATAGCCATAACGCAACGCAGCAGCATTGGTACCGAGAACAGAAAAGACATACTGGCCAGCCTGCAGCCTTTCAATTGCACTTTGGCTGCGCCAAGCACCAGCGCCAACACCTTGGCCTGCAGGGCTGATCTGCCAAGACAAACCCGAGCCAGGCTGAAAATCCGCCACATAAACCGATGTTGCTTCCAGGATGTTCAAGGTGTAGCTGTGCACTTGGTGCAGGCCAGACAATTCGCCGTACACGGCTTGGCCAAGCGCCAGCTCGCCCACAGACAAGGCTTCACGCTGGCGAACTTGCACCGCCACACTGGCGGCACGCACCGCCGAGTCAGTTCCACGTGATTGGAACACCAAACGGTGTGTGCCTCCCTGCGCAACCAGTTGCAAAAACCCCGTGTCGGCAGGCTGTGATCTTAGTACCCTGCCGCTCGCATCGAGCACACTCACAAGAACGTCAGTGCCCTCCAATTGCGAAAAATTCACAACATAGGTTTGATCACGGACCGTGTCAAAACGAACAACTGCGGCTGATTGGCCCAGCGGAATCTCAACCGTGTAGGGATTTGCCAGTTCAATGGCGGGCGATGAGTCAGATCGCAAGATTTGAAATTGATAATCGCCCGATGCCCCAGACGATGGGCCGCGCAGCACCAAACGGTATTGGCCCGCCGCTGGCACAAGCAATCTGCTTATCCCCTCCAGATTGCCCGACTGGACAATTTGGCCCTGCGTGTTCAACAAATCCCAGACGATTGCACCCGGGGCTTTGCCCACCAGCAACAGAGACCCCATGGCGGTGGAGAATTCAAACTGATAAGTGTCCTGGATCCGCGCATGCCCGATAAAACCCTGAACGGCTTGGTTGATCTCCAAGTTGGCAGAGTAATCGCGGTCGATTTGGGCATTGAAGCGCAACCGCTCGGGCAAACCGCCGCTGGGGTACTGAACAATCAACACATAGCGACCAGAATCACTCAGCACATGGGCATGGCTGGCGGCTGCAGAGCCATTGACAACAATGCGCCCCATCGGATCCAAAAGCAGCACACGGCCAGACGTTGCCGCACCCACCCCTGTACCTTGGTAAAGAAATACCTCACCCGCGCGCACCGAGTCAAACACATACAAGTTGTTTGCGCGTGCACTTGCGCTGGGGACATCCACAACCAAGGGCAACTCTGCCGATGGCAAACTGGCTGTGTGGTGTACCCGGGCACCAAAAGAGATGCTGCTGTTGCTGGGGGAATGGATGCGCAAGGTGTACTCGCCTGCATTGGCCAAATGCACAGGCAATGACATGTTGGCAATCGCCCCCTCAGCCAACCGGCTACCTGCTTGCCACAACTCCCATTTTGCATCCCCAGCATTGCCGGTGGACTCGATGAGCACTGCGCCTGCCTGTGCAATGTTGACAGTGAATGCAAGCCGCTCTGCTGGGTTCAGCGTGACAGAAAAATCTGTGTTGAACTGCAACGGCAGCCTTTTTTCTTGCACAGCACGAATGGCAAAATTAAAAGGTGTTTCGGTGTTGCCAACCGCAGGCAAAGCCAGATAGTACGTGCCCTTGGCCAGGGTCAATGACGAAGAATCCACATCGGTGCGAAGCGTGTGCAGCACACCGCCACTGGCATTCAATATTTGAAAGCTGCCTTGATTGTTGCTGCCCGTCAGCATGTCCAGAATATAAGAACCAGATTCGGACACTTTAAAAGCATGCAACTGTTGCCCCAGCGTTTGGGGGGATCGACTCAATTGGTGGGCCTGGTTAAGCGCCAACACAGGCAGTGCCGAAAGATTGGCGACATGCACACCAAAATCGCCCAAAGCACTGGGCTGCCCAGACACAAGCAACTCATAATCACCCGCCTGCAGGTAAAGAATTCTGCTGGCAGCGAGATTCAAACCTTGACTCGCTTCTACGCCACGCGGCCCCGTGAGCTGCCAATTTTGACCACTCACCCCAGTGGTCGAAATGGCCACACGTGTGGCGCCATCGAGCCTGAATTTGTAATTGACGGCATCCCCGAGCGCACCAAGGCGCCCCCTGGCGGGTGTGTCCAATGACAGGGCCTGGGAGCGAATGGACTGCAAGCCCAGGTTAAACTTCAGGGTAATACCCGAGTTGACTGCCGAGTGCATGGGCCCCATCACAAGCAGGTATTCACCAGACACAGTGAGCGGACTGGATGTGTGGTCGCCCGAGGTGTAGCCCGTTTGTACAATCCGACCATGGGGGTCAAGCAGACGCCAATGCGCAAATTCGCCCTGGGACGTGTTGCTCAGCCCATTGAAAACAAGTTTTTGACCTGCGGTTGCTGAGAATTTGTACAGCTTGGTTTGACCAGGCTCAACCTGCTCGGTCACTGGGGTGCCCAACACCAGGGTATTGGCCACTTGCTCGGTCAAGACCCGAAACTGCGCCCTAAAATTTTGAGGTGCGGTGTTGCGAATTTCAAGCATATACTCACCGGGCAGGAACATTCCACCCGCAAGCCCCCCTTGCTCGCTGGAAAACGCAGTCCACCCCACCACATCACCAGCCGTATTGCGCAAGCGCCACTGCACCTGATTGGCCCCAGCCTCAAACGTATTCACTGCATCGAAAATCAGCGACTGCGGCTGATTCAGGCGAAACTTAAATTGTTGAATGGACTGAAGGTTTGGCAACACTTCGGACACCAGATCGTTGAACTGCAATCCTTTGGACTGAATGTTCTCTTTGCCCAAATTGATGCTGAGATTGGCGTTGCCTCCGAGGTAAAAGTAACCCTCAGACAACAAATAATGTGTACCGGTGTGAAGAACCTGGTAGGTGGTACCCGTGACCGCACCAGCAACCGTGGCCAGGGGCACGCCATATTCATCCACGATGCGCCAGTTGCTGGCTGCACTTTGTGTGGTGTTGAGCACAAGGCGCTCGCCTGCACTCGCTTGGAATCGATAGCCCAAGGTGGAGTTGCCGGGGGAGCGTGTCGCGTTTTGAATTTGGCCGAGCACCAAATCGCTGAAGAGACTGGGGTTGAGCAAGCGGACACTGTAAGCGCCGCTGCCGTATAAGCCACCACTGTTTCTTGCACCTTTCACGGTGAGCGCGTAATTGCCGGCTGGCAAACGATAGACAGGCATGCCATTTTGAGCATCGCTGTTCTCAATGTGTCGCGCATCCACCTCCAGACCACGAGGCCCCTCCAGAGACCACACGGCGCTGCTGCCATTTGGATTGAGTGTGTCAAACACCAGCGTGGTATCTTGGGCCAATGAGAAGCGATAGGTCTTGGTGTCACTCCATGCGGCAAAAGTACCCGCCACGGTGGTGCCGATTTCGTAGAATTCCCCATTGGGCAAAGTGGGCACTTGCTGCGACCCGGATTGACTCAATCGAATATTAAAATCGACCGGATTGTTGTTGCCGATGAGCCCCTCCACCCAGAGGGTGTAGCGCCCCCCCAATGTGAGGCCAATGTTGGACTTGTTGCGAGCCAACTCTTCTCGATTAGAAATATTGCGTCCATAGCGATCAACAAGACGCCAAACCAATTGACCGGTCTCAGTCGATATGTTTTCGAGGTTGAGCACATCGCCAGGCTGGGCCTCAAACTGGTACAGCACAGATGCATGCCCAGGATTGACTGTGCCAGACAAAGCCTGGCCCAATTCGTAAACAGTGGCCTGCGACAAATCAAGAAGCTGAAAGGCAAAATCGCCGTCGCCGGCACCCACCCCCTCCACCACCAAACGGTACTGGCCTGCACGCAGGTTGAGAACCGTGTTGTTGGCCGCCGTGCCGTCTGACTGATCAAAACGGCGGTTGCTAACGATCTCCCCTGCTGGTCCAACGAGGTCCCAACGCATGTCTGCACGATTGGACAAAGCGTCAAAAACAAACTGGCCATCGGCACTTAAATCCAGCGTGTACTGTTGTATTTGACCCAGCTGCTCGATTCGACCGTCGATTCGCGTGTTGAGGGTTAAATCCCGTGTGCCATGGACCACACGATTGACCCGGAATGAGTAACCCTGAGGCTGACCTGGCTGTGAAGCGGAACGCGTCTCCAGCGTTAGAGTGTACCGACCGGAAGACTCAACCAGCAATGCTGGCAAACTTTGCATCAAACC
This sequence comes from Limnobacter sp., assembly GCA_036275655.1. Taxonomy (GTDB): domain Bacteria; phylum Pseudomonadota; class Gammaproteobacteria; order Burkholderiales; family Burkholderiaceae_B; genus Limnobacter. The sequence goes on from DASUDK010000190.1 coordinate 45,298, forward strand.
GTCAGCCTGCAACACAATGCGGCCAAATGGGTCAGCCAGGCGCCAATTGAATGTGGCGCCCAGTTGCTCCAGCCCCTCCACCGACAGATACTGCCCAGCCTGTGCCTCAAAAGAGAAAACTCTGCTCAGATTGGCTTGGCTCAGCGTGCCTTGAACCACCGCATCCAGGGAAATGGGCTGTGCCAACTGGTCGGTGAGCACATTGAATGGCAGCTCACCCAAAGACTCGCCATTGGCTCGAACCGACAGGGTGTAGTCGCCTGGCAGCAAAGCAATGAATGCGCGACCATTGATGAGCTGCCCAACATTCTGTGACAGGTAGTTATACGGGAAAAGCGAACCATTGGGACCCTTCAGTGTCCACAGGAATTGATTCAAGCGCCCGGCATCGACGAGTGGGTTAAACACCACCTGGGTGAGCTCGCTGACTGAAAAATTGAAATGATGCGCCTTGGTTTTTTGGTTGATGATCGCAGTGGCCTGCTCACCAAACACCAGGGTGCTGGACTGGTCCTGCACCGCGTGCAAAGTAAAGTCATAGGTGACCGCGGCGGCGGCACTGGGTATGCCTTCGATCAACAAGAGGTACTCCCCGGCAGCGGCCAGCGGAGCAATTTCATTGCCATTGGTCAATGGCGTGGGGCCCAAAATCTGCCGACCGAAAGGATCGATCAAGCGCCAAGTGGGGCTGAAATTGGAGGCGCTTGCGTCAAAGTACAGCCGTTGATCGGCCTGTGCCTGAAACTTGAACACAGCGGTCTCATTGCCATTGGGGAGTTGCCCCTGAACCGGCTCATTCAAGGTCAGCGGTGTGGCCGCTTCGGCATCAATGATGCGCAATGCATAAGCGCCCAAGGCGTCTTGGGTGCCATCGGCAGTAATCTGGTAGGTGCCTGGTTCTAATTCATAGGCCGTGGAGCTTGCGTACCAGTCCGTGCCTGAAAAAGCTCGAGCCGTGACCTGACCATTGGGGCCGTCCAGACGCCAATTCAGGTCGTTTCGGCTGGTGAGGCTGTCAAAGACCACGCGCCTTGGTTCTTCCACGGTGAATTGATAAACATCTTGCTCGCCCTGCACGTCAATGCTGCCCTGTATCGACAAGGCGGTGGGATTGAGATCTGCGGAGAGCAGGATGCGAGGCTCGATTGGGTCAAACTTGATGGCAGAGGCCTGGATACTCGCCATGCTCCTGGTGGCAGTAGACCGCTGAAGCGTTTGCTTGACCGCTGACATGAGGGTGCTCAAACCAAAACTTGGCTTGCGGTCGGCGCGATCGTTTTTTACGGCAGAGCTTGGCTTCAATGAGCGCATGGTGTTGTTCCTGAAATGGTAAAAACCCCCTGGTCAATCTGATGAACCAAGGGGCGAAATGCAGAGATGAAATTGATCAAAGACCAGGGATGGATGCCTTGCACCGAACCCCCGAGGGAATGTCTGAATTTGGGTTTTTTAATTCGAGCAGCACCACATAGGAGCCACTGGCCGCATCAATCACCCGATCCACCGTTTTGACTGTGGCGGTGTACTTGGTGTTGCTGGGCACTTCTGGCACGAGCTCGGCTTGCGCACCCACCTTGACTTTGCCAAAAGACTCTTTGGGTAAAACGAGTCGAACCCTCAAAGGATTCAGTTGCGCAATCTTGAAAAGCGGCTTGTTGTTTGAGGCTGGATCCAGAAATTCACCGGGGTGCACCCCCTGCTCCACCACCACGCCGGCGAAGGGACTGCGAATTTGCTTGAGATCGATTTGGGTTTTTTGTTGCTCAAGCTCGAGTTTGCTTTGTTGTTTGTCTTCAAGTGCAGCCTTTAGCTCGGACTCGGCCATGCGCAACTCGGACTCCGCGTCGTTGCTTTCTTGTTGAGACATCAATTGCTCTTTGGCCAAAGTGCTTTTGCGTGAGTGGCGCTGCGTGGCGAACTCCACTTTGCTCTTGGCCACCTCAATCGAGGCAACCCGGCGGGATTTAAATTCTGCCAGTGCAGCAGCCGCTTGCTCAGCACGGCTATCCAACGCAGCCAATGTTTGCCCCTTGCTCACCAAATCGCCGCGCTTAACATTTACTTTTTGAACAACACCAGAGACCGGGCTGGCCAAATCGACCATGAGAGAGGGCTCAATGAGGCATTGGGAGGCGGCCAATGCGAATGAATGGCCAATCAAACAGAGGAACAAGGCAACAACCCGCTTCACTTTTTTTACCCACAGAAAGTTAGGCTCGCGAGGAATTGGCGAACCAATTTCAATTGGTGGTGAATTCCATCTC
>DASUDK010000191.1:0-6871 GCA_036275655.1 Limnobacter sp.
CCACAAGGCTGTCCAAATGCGCTGCCCCGCTTTGTCCACTTCATCGACAGCGCTCAAAAAGCGGTTGCGCGCATCGGTGTCTACCCACTGCTCCGGCAAAAAGGGGTCGTACACCACATGTTTGATGGCGGCGCCGCCCAACAAAAACGATTCGCGTGCAGCCACTTCGGGTTCCAGGCTGCCCTGGCGGTCCAGCCAGGTGCGCATTTTTTTGGTTTGTTGCACGTACACGGTTTCGAGTTCGCGTGGGTTCCAGAGTTGTGCAATTCGGTGGCTGGATTCGGCATCGAAATGACTTGCTGCAAACACGGGGGCCTCTCGTTCCAGCCCCAATTTGTACAAGCGGGTCCGCACCGCGTCGAGGTGGTCTTCGATGTTGTTGGGACGGATAAACAAATGCTCGTTCAACGGTTGAAACCCGAGCATCAGCAAGGCGCGTGCCCTGGCACGTTGTTGTTTGGCTTCATTGCGTGAAAGTTTCTCGGCTTGAACAACGATGTAACTGCCATCCCAGGGGCGCACACGGGTGCTTCGGGTGCGCCAGGCTGCGACATCGTCTGCCAGTGTGTGTGCATCGTCGGTGAGCTGGTAGAGTGCGCGCCCAGCCGATTCAATCAGCCCCTCGGCGGACAAGCGGACCAAAGCGACACGGGTGTTGTTCACGCTGATGTCGAAAATGCTGCAAGCGGCGATGGCTTGTTTGGCAGACAGGGGGCGGCCGTTGGATGCGAGCAGGAGGTCAAGGATGAGGCTTTTGGCGGTGGGTTTGCGCACGATTGTTGTTGTTCTTTGTTGCTAAACCTGAAGTGTATGCAAGCGTGGTCTGCAGCGCAAATTGAACCCCCCGTTTGTGCGATGATTGCGGGACACAAAAACAAGGAGAACCCATGGTCAGGGCCTGGATTTCGAGGCAAACCAGCCAGACAGAGGCGCAGCTTGAAACACTCCCAGAATCGGCATTTCCCGACGATGCGGTGGTGCTGCGGGTGCACTACAGTTGCCTGAATTACAAAGATGCCTTGGCGCTCACACACACGGCGCCCATTGCGCGCACCTACCCCATGGTTCACGGCATTGATGCGGTGGGTGAGGTGGTGGAGTCGCGATCGCCGCAATGGCCTGTGGGCACCATTTGCCAGGTGAATGATTGGGGCCTGGGCGAAACTCATTGGGGCGGTTTGGCGGAGAGATTGGTGGTGCCAGCGCAATGGATTTCACCCATTCCGGCGCAGCGAAGTGCCCGTTGGGCAGCGGCGTTGGGGACAGCGGGTTACACGGCGGCGTTGTGCGTGATGGCCTTGCAGGACCACCCGGTGAAGCCAAGCGATGGCCCGGTGCTGGTGACTGGCGTGAGCGGTGGTGTGGGCACGGTGAGTTGCCTGCTGCTCAAGCACTTGGGCTACGAAGTGGTGGGGCTCACGGGCTCGATCGATGCGACCGGCGCGCCAGTGTCCGACTCAGCCGCTGCGCATTTTGATCGACTGGGTTTGGGGCCCACCCACCTGATTCATCGCGAGTCCATGAGCCGCCCAGGCAAGCCTTTGCAAAAGGAGCAGTTTGCTGCTGTGGTTGACAGCGTGGGCAGCCACACCCTGGTCAATGCCTGTGCGCAAACCCGTTACGGCGGTGTGGTGGCTGCCTGTGGTTTGGCCCAAGGCATGGACTTCCAAGGCAGCGTGGCGCCATTTATTTTGCGTGGCCTGACTTTGCGTGGCATCAATTGCGTGTACCGCAGCCATGCTGAACGTGACCGAGCTTGGGGCATGTTGGCGCAAGCCTTTGGGGAGTACGACCTGGACTTTATGCTCAAGGAGGTGCGGCTTGTGCAAGCCCTGGACGCTGCGCGCCAAGTGCTGGCCAATCAGTTGCAGGGGCGCGTGGTGGTCAACTGTGCCTGAGTTTCGCCCACGGGCCATGCCGTACCTGGCCCTGGTGCTCAACGCCATGGTTTGGGGGCTGTCGTGGTGGCCTTTGCGTGCGCTGCAAACCGACGGGCTTCATCCGCTGTGGTCGTCGGCCGCAACCTACCTGCTGGGTTGCTCGGTGATTTTGGCACTCCGCCCTGCGGTGTGGCGGGAGTTCACCGCCCATCCTACGTTGTGGGGTTTGGCGGCGGCGGCGGGCACCACCATGGTGGGGTTCAACTGGGGTGTGTCGATTGCCGAAGTGATTCGCGTGGTGCTGCTGTTTTACCTCATGCCCATTTGGGCAGTGTTGCTGGCGCGTGTGGTGTTGCGCGAGCCCATCACGCTTGGTGCAAGCTTGCGGGTGTTGTTGGCGTTTTTGGGCGCCTTGCTGGTGCTCAGCCCACCTGGTCAGATTGGGTTTGCTTTGCCATCCAAGCTGGGGGAGTGGTTGGGCTTGCTGGGCGGAGTGGCTTTTGCCCTGAACAATATTTTGCTCAAGCACCAGGCTGAACGCACCGCGCAGGCGCGGCTATTTGCCATGTTTGTGGGTGGTGTGGTGGCCCCAGGGGCTGTGGCGGCTGTGTTGGTGATTGTTTTGGGGCCCGGCAATGCGGTGGTGCAATGGCCCGCGTTGCCAAGCGCTTTGGGGTGGTTTGTGCTGTTGGCTTTTTCGACCAGCTTGCTTTTGGCCAATTATGGTTTGCAATATGGTGCAGCCCGTTTGCCTGCCAATGTGACGGCGGTGGTGATGCTGTCGGAGGTGGTGTTTGCTGCGGCGTCTGCAATTTTGATCAGCCACGAGGTGCTCACGATGCAAACGGCGGTGGGCGGGGGCATGATTTTGCTCGCCGCGGCTTTGAGCGCCATGCGCTACACAAAATCGGATTAATACCTGCAAGGAGTCTTCATGAACCATGTGTTGAAAGTGGCCTTGGGCACCGCGGCGTCGACGCTTCGCGGGTGGCAGGGTTTGATGAGCGAGCCTGCCGCGCTGCAGCCGGTCAAACCGCTGAAGTTGTTTGAGTTTGAGGCTTGTCCGTATTGCCGCTTGGTGCGGGAGGTGTTGACCGAACTGGCGTTGGACGCCGAAATTTACCCGTGTCCCAAGGGGGGTGTTCGCCACCGTTCAACCGCTGAGGCGCTGGGCGGTAAGCAGCAGTTCCCTTTGTTGGTGGACGAGAACACAGGCACCACATTGTACGAATCCAGCGACATCATTGCCTATTTGTACACCACCTACGGCAAGCGCGATGTGCCTTTGCGCTGGAGGTTGACGCCAGCGCAGGTGGCATTGAGCATGGCCAACACCGCCTTGGGTTTGGGCAGTGGCATGCAGGTGCGTGCATCCCGCGCCCCAGCGCAATTGTTGACCCTGTACAGTTTTGAAGCGTCGCCTTTTTGCAGGCCGGTGCGAGAAACCCTCTGTGAACTCGAGATTGCCTACACCTTGGTGAATTTGGGCAAAGAACAATGGGCCGACATGGGTGTGAATGGGGTGCATGCGGCCGTGGGAGAATACACGCCAGTCAAAGGTGGCAAGCGCGAGGCTTTCATGCGCAAGACCAACAAGATGATGGTGCCGTTTCTGGAAGACCCCAACACAGGCAAGGCCATGTTTGAGTCCAAGGCCATTGTGGATTACTTGCTGGAGACTTATGCCCTTTGATGGTCAAGCGGTGGGCAGCAAGTACATGATGGTGTCTGCCCAACCTTCGGAGTAGTGCCGCAGGTGCAAGGCGTAATCCGACCGTATGTTCAACACCGTTTGCGGCACCTGCCACAGGTGATCTGGGTTGTTGTACACGGCAACGGCCAAGGCTGGATGGTCTTCCTGGATGTGCCAGGCCATGCCATTGAGGACTTGTGGTTCGTTGCCATTGGCGTCAATTTTTGCAAAGGCAATTGGATCCATCACTTTGTTGTCCAGTGCGCGGCTGCCCACGGCGCTTGAATCGGCCTCCACCACACAAGCTTTGGGCGGCAGTTTTAAAAAGCTTTCCCACTGGATGCGTTCGGGCGAGTAGGTGAAAAAGTCCAGCGTGCGCAAATTGGCGTGCAAGCGAAAGTCGACCACGCGTTTGAACACCTCGCGTGACTCTGGGTCGGCGAGGATGTCTTCAATCCATTGAAATTTTTCTGGATGCATGGCGTGGCTGTGCTGCATTTGTGCCAATGCGGTCACTTGGGGCAGTTGGCCATGGCTGGCTTGGGCAACTGCCACATAATCCATGCTGGTGACGCCAGCCAGGCGGCGTAGGCTGGCCAGGGCTGACCTGGGTTTGCGGCGATGGCAGGTGGAGATCACCATGCTGTCGCGCGGGATTTGGCTCAGTTTAATCACGGGCTTGCCCAGGTGTGCGGTGCCGGCGGCGTCTTCATCCACAAAGGCATCAATGCCGATGCGCTGCGCCACGGCGTTGGCGTATTCGTTCAGCCCAAGCACATAGCGTCGCTGCTGGCCATGGCTGAAAAATTCGGCATAGAAGGCCGCTGCGTGGGCGTGGTGGCTGAGCTGTTTCATGACAAGACCCGTGGAAGTGCTGGACTTGAATTCAGTCTATGGCCACGTGCTTGCACGCCAGCCCGGGAAAAGAACTGTAAAACAGCGTCAAATTGAGGGGTTATTGGCAGCGGTTCACCGCCGGTCCCAGGTCCCCATGATCCAGTCCATGATGGGGTAGGTGATGTTGAAATTTTTGTGCGCCATGATGCGTTGATCGTGGTGCGTGGTGTGCAAGCGCGCAAAGCGCGTGAAGCCGGGGATGCGATGCACCCAGTGGTCTTCTTTGAGGTGGTAGGACAGGTGCAGCAACTCGTAGTTGAGGTAATAGGCCATGCCGGTGGCGACCAGCAACAACGCGACATTGGGGCTAAACACCCAAGCAACCAAAGCACCCATGGGCACAAAAAACGCCAGTACAAAAAATCCCACAATGGCAATCGGAAACAGCACAGCCTTGTAATCCTGGTTGCTGTCGATTTGCATGTGGGTGTCGGTGAAGAATTTGTGATGCTGCAGGGAATGCCGTTTGTACACAAAACCCAGGCCTTTCACCGGGCGGTGCATGGCGTACTTGTGGCCGGCCCATTCGGCAAAGTTGGCATACAAAAAAGTGGCGGGGACGGTGAGCCATTCCAAGATGCTGGGCGATTTGAGCCAATACACACACAAAGCGATCACCCCCAGGCCCAAGGTCATGGTCATGGCCAGGTGCAGCAGGCCATGGTAACGGGCGGAAATGTAAGCATGCCGGTACTCGGCACGCACCGCTTGCACAGCCGCGTGTTGCGATTCTTTGGGCACGAGGGGCTTCACTTTGGCCTGCATGGTATTACTATCTCCCGTTTGTTTATTCTTTATTTGTAATGTTAGATTGCCCCCGATTGCCTTGAATTTCAAGTGCTTTTGCAAGCGTTTGGCCCTGCGCTGGTACACTTTTAAACACACAATTGAAAAAGAGCAGCACAGGAGACACGCCATGAACGCACCGTTGACTAGCACCCCGCCCGCAAACATGTCGCCCGCGGAGTGGCAGGCCCGCATCGACCTGGCCGCCGCCTATCGCTTGGTGGCCATGCACAAGTGGGACGATTTGGTGTTCACCCACATTTCAGCCCGGGTGCCCGGCGAGGATGGCCACTTTTTGATCAACCCGTATGGGTTGATGTTTGAAGAAATCACCGCCAGCAGTTTGGTGAAAGTGAACATGCACTGCGAAAAAGTGGACAACAGCCCCCACGATGTGAACCCAGCGGGGTTCACCATTCACAGTGCGGTGCATGCGGTGCGGCACGATGCGCATTGTGTGATGCACACCCACACGGTGGCTGGCGTGGCAGTGTCTACCCAAGTGCAGGGGTTGCTGCCCATTTCGCAGCAGTCGTTGTTCCCGCTGGCTGGCTTGGCGTACCACGACTATGAGGGCTTGGCCCTGCGTGAGGATGAAAAGGCTCGCCTGCAGGCCGATTTGGGAGATGCCAACAATTTGATTTTGCGCAATCATGGCTTGCTCACCTGCGGGCCCACGGTGGCTGATGCGTTTTTGAACATGTTCATTTTGCAGCGGGCCTGTGAGGTGCAAATTGCAGCCCAGTCCGGTGGGGCTCAATTGATCCCGATTGCTCAGCCCATTGTGGATGGCATCAAGGCCGCGGCCGCGCAAGTCACCCGCGGTTTGGGCGGCAACATTGCCTGGCCCGCGCTGTTGCGCAAATTGGACCGTGAGCAGCCGGATTTCCGGAGCTGATGCGCAAAGGCCAATGCGTTGGCAGGTGTGTCACTGTGAGTGACCCCCTGTCACAGTGGACACATACTTCGCCAGGATTTTCATCTGTTCCTCGTTGAGGTGATCGGTGAACGGGGGCATGGCGCCTTTGCCGTTTTTTAGCACATTGAGCACCCGGGCCTCGCTGGGTTTAATCTGATCCAACACAGGCCCCACTTGCCCCTTGCTGCCTGCATCCGCCAGGGTGTGGCAAATGGCGCAGGCGGGTTCGGCGTCGGTTTGGAACAGTTTGCGGCCCTGCGCCAGGATGCTGGCGTCATCGGCCAGCACGCCGGTTGCAAACAACAGGAACACAAGACTGGTGAGCGCGTATCGGGTTTGGGCCATGGGGGCGTACCTTGGATTTGAACCCCCTCAGTTTACGCCCGCAAGCGCCTGGCTTTGAAGAGGCCCCATCCGCTCTCCACCAAATAGCACAGCAGCACCTTGATCGGATGCTCGTTGGGAATGGGATTTTTGCCCTTGCCCAGGCGGTGAATTTGGCGTGTGTACCACTGGATTTCCAGCAGGCCGCTTTGGTCAATCGTCTTTAGCCCTGTGATGAGGGGTTTGACGGGGTGTAGGGCTTCTTGATCGGCCAGCAGGCGATTGGGCAGGTCAGGCTCAATGGCGATGGAACGCGCCAAGCCGATCAAATCCACAGCGCCGCTGTTCAACGCCTCTTTCATGCCACCCACG
>DASUDK010000192.1:0-4573 GCA_036275655.1 Limnobacter sp.
CAAGCCTTGCTTGGCGACAAGACGGACCGGATGCAACAGCGACACTTTCGCTTTGCATGCCCCCTGGCCAGGGGCAAGAAGGGATACACGGGCTGATCCAAGGCCAACAGGCTCACACCACGGGTCTTCAAAGACGCACCACGGGTCTATGAGGACGCGCAACCCACATGCGTGGCCACGCTCCGGGGGGGAATACAGATTGGCGCACGCCTTGGGGCATGGCCCCGGTGCGCTTCAAGGCGCAAGCAACAAAGCCAAGGGGCAGCGGCCAACAACCAACAACGAGGCTCACTGCACCGCCACTACGCCGCGAAGTACGCCTTCAACCGGTCTGCGTACCCCAGCTCTTCTGCCTTGGCTTTGGCCGTGGCCCGGTGGGTTTTGTTCACTTTGTCGGTGAGTTTGGCCATGCGTTGCTGGGCCTTGGCATCCATCTCGGCGGTGATCAATCCCACTTCCACCAAAAAATCGTCGTTGGCGAATGCTGCCGCGATCAGTTCGATGAGTTTCTCGTCGCTGAGCATGCTCGCCAATTTGCCAATTCGATCTTTGCGCTGTGCAAAAAACGAGATGTGTAAATTGGCCGCCGGGTCCTCAATCACTTCCATGATTTCGATGGCTTTTTTCTCGGGGATATAGTCGGTGAATCCACCAAGCACGTGGTAGTCGCCGTGTTTCACCAGCTCGGCGGTTACGCGCTTGAGCTGGTCCGTGGGCAGCTCAGCCAGCATGTCCACTGACTTTTCCGGAATTTGTTCGCGGGCCACTTCGGCCATGAAGCTGGCATCAAACAGCTTGCATAGGCTGGCGGCCTTGCTCATGGGTGTGTAGTACGACATGTTGGCCGTGATGGCTGGCCCAAACACCTTGGTGCACAGGGTGGCGCTGATGCTGTCGGGTGCAAGTTTGCCGGCCCCCGCAATTTTTTCAAACACTGGGCCAAATTTGTTCAACAGGCTGTTTTGGAATTTGCTGCGCAACTTTTGCAGCGCCACAGCATCCAGTTTGTCCAGGTATGCCAAGTCTTCTGGCTTTTTATGCAGGGCTTGGGCAAGGCGTCGAAGTTCGGTGTTTCTGTCCATGTTCAAAGCCCCAGGATTTTTTTAACTGTGCCGCGCAGCAGGCGGGGAATGTGTTCCAGCGCATCGTCCATCGCGGTTTTCAGGGTGGCCTCGTGGGCTTGCTGGGCCTGGGCCATGTCGGCGGCGAGTTTCTTCTGTTCAGCGGCGGTCAGCGCCTCCAGCTCGGCCATGGGCTCGCCAAGCAGGCTGACCAAGCTGGCATCCAGTTTGGGCATGTGGGTCTCCGTGTGTTTCGTTTTTATGAGTGCCAAGCATAAAGGCATTTGCGCATGGTGCAGCGTCGTGGTTTAGAGGATGCTCTCAAAATCCGGGGGAATCCTCAAGAAAGGGAGGCCGCAAACCAAGGGCCTCGCACTACACTGTGAACTGTATTCACTGCCCCGATTTGTCATGGCTCGCCTCAATCTTGAATTTCCCGATCACCATTTTGTATTTGAAACCAGCTTGTCGGTGCGCATCACCGACATCAATGCCGGCAACCATTTGGCCAACGACTCGATGATCTCCATGATCTCGGAGGCCAGGGCGCGCTTTTTGTTTCATTTTGGTGTGGAGGAGATGAATGCAGATCAAATTGGGATTATCGTCACCGATCTGGCCACGATGTACAAAAGCGAGGCGCATGCCCGTGACTTGCTGCGCTTTGAAGTGGGGGTCATGGATTTTAATAAGTACGGTTGCGACATTATTTTTAGGATCACACGCCCTGCCGATGGCCGCTTGATTGCACTGGCCAAGTCGGGGTTTGTTTTTTACAACTACACACACAGCAGGGTGGTGCTGATGCCAGAGCGGATTCGAGAAACGTTCGAAAAGGCCTTGGGCAGCAAGCAGCACAATGTTGGATAAAAACACACCATGCAAAGCAGCGAGATCAAGCCCTACACCCCGGTGCGCAAAGCACACAGTGAACATGTCCACCTGCGAGGTTTGAATATCCATCTCAACCGTTGGGGCAAGGCCGATGCCCCCTTGATTGTGATGGTGCACGGTTGGATGGATGTTGGCGCAAGTTTTCAGTTTGTGGTGGATGCGCTGCAACAGGATTACCACGTGGTGGCGCCCGACTGGCGCGGATTCGGGCTGAGTGATTGGCCTGTTCATCAGGGTGCCCTGGGTGCACGTTCGTATTGGTTTGCAGATTACCTGGCAGACTTGGATGCTTTGTTGGATTGGTTATCACCCACCCACGCGGTGCACTTGGTGGGGCACAGCATGGGCGGCAACATCGCCATGCTTTACGCCGGTGTGCGGCCGCAACGCATTGCGTCGGTGGTCAACCTCGAAGGGTTTGGCATGCTGGATGCAGTGTCAGAAAAGGCACCTCATCGATATGCCAATTGGCTGGATGCCTTGAAGGCACCTGGTGAATTGCGGCTCTATCCTGACTTGCAAGGCGTGGCCAAGCGTTTGCAAAAAACCAATCCGCGTTTGCCCGAAAGCAAGGCCCTGTTTTTGGCTGCGCATTGGTCACGCCATGAAGCGGGCGGCTATCGCATTTTGGGCGACGCTGCCCACAAAATCATGAATCCAATCGGTTACCGTTTGGCCGAAGCTCAGGCCTGCTGGCGTCAAATTACCGCGCCTGTGCTGCATGTGGAGGCTGCGCAAACCGAGGCGGGCTTGTGGCTGAGCAGGGCTGGCGAGCCGGTGGACTTCGACGCATTTCGAACCCGCTTTGATGTGGTTCCCAATTGGCGGTGCAAAATTGTTCAGGACGCTGGCCACATGGTGCATCACGACCAACCCGCGGTGCTGGCGCATCTCATCGAGCAGCATTGTTTTGGCTGACCATGGGCCCATCTGCCGAGCAAAAAAAAAGCCGACTCCTTTCGAAGTCGGCTTAAACCTTTCTCGCTTGCGGAGAAGAGGAGACATTGGGGGAGCACAGTAACAGTGCTCGATGTCATTATTCTCTGCTTTTCAAGCGAGGCTGGGCAAGCAGATTTGTAGGTAATTTATACTAGACATCACTTTGAACTTTCACGGATTTGTCACACACATCCGGAATGCTGCAAGGATCTTTGTACAAGGCCCTCACATGCCACACATCACCGTTGAATACAGCAGCAACCTTGTGGACCTGGACGAATCGTGGGTCATGCTGCAGCTTAATCGGAGCCTGCTGAACCTGGGCATTTTCATGGATGCAGACATCAAAACACGCATGGTGCGGCATTCGAGTTTTCGGGTCGGGGTGGATGCGGCAGAGCTGGGCAATCAGGCCTTTGTGGCGGCCGAGGTGGCTTTGTTGAGCGGTCGTGAATTTTCAACACAAGAAATGCTGGGGCAAGTGGTGCTGAAAACCCTGGAGCGCTGTTGCCAAGGCAGCATGGAGGCTGGTTTGCAAACCCAGGTGACCGTGCATGTGACCGAGCTGCAGTCTGAGCTTTACTTTAAATCAGTGCTCAAAGCGCGCTAAGCCCCCAACAACTGGTGCGGGTGGTCGATTTGCATGCGCCGTTGCAACACACTCACCGTGCGTGGGTCGTCCAACAAGGCCATGTGCCCACTGCCATCGAAAACCACGTTGTGGGCGCCTTCCAGTTCAGCGTTTCGCGCGCTTAAAATTAGGCAATCGGGTGTGGCAATCACGCTGCTCATGCGGTGGCGGTGCGCTTGGTCGTCTTCGTTCAAACGACTCAAAAATTCGCTGCCAGGCAGCATGTCCAACACGCATTCGCCCACGCCCAAGTGGGCCATTTGTGTGCCATTGTTGGGTGTTGCCAGGGTAAACAGGTGTTGAACCGGCAGGCCACTGTTCCAACGCGTGGCCATGGCTTGGCGCACAATCAGTCCACCCATGGAATGGCCCACCAGGTAGGTGCAGGCATTTTGGCAATGCGCTTGGCCAAGCAAGCGATCCAGGTATTGTGCAAAGTGTTGCGCCATGTCTGCAACCCCAGCCAGGGCGTACCTCGGTTGATAGAGCGCCACACGCACACCGCTCCAAAGCAGCTCTTCATACAGCGCAGCAAAGCAACCTGGTTTTTCCAGGTAGCCAGGCACCAAAACCACCAACGGGAGTTGTCGGTTGTGAATATTGGGGCTCACGGCGGGGACGGTTCGAGGCAAGCGCTGCCGAAGCAAAAAACTCAATCCGAACAAGTAGCTTTCGCGAGCGGCGAGCTTGGCCACAGCCATCATTTGCATGGCTTGATCACTGGTTGGTCCGGGCTTGGGTTGCATGGGTTGTTCCTTGTCGATGTTGGACAACGCGCTTGATTCAAAACATTACATCCGATGTGATTTTTTGCATATCCAGAATAACGACAACAATCCTCGCTTCTTGAGCATTTCGGTTCTGACCCAAGCCTTTTGACCGAATCATCACAATCGTGACGAACTTCGAGATGGAATTCACCACCAATTGAAATTGGTTCGCCAATTCCTCGCGAGCCTAACTTTCTGTGGGTAAAAAAAGTGAAGCGGGTTGTTGCCTTGTTCCTCTGTTTGATTGGCCATTCATTCGCATTGGCCGCCTCCCAATG
>DASUDK010000193.1:0-13959 GCA_036275655.1 Limnobacter sp.
TATAATAGCAAAGCCTTTGGGCTTTACCGGGGCGCAGTGCCTGTGTTGGCACCAACATTGAAGTGAAGAGAGAAACATGAGTACCCAACCCAGCCGCGAATTGCAGACTTTCCCGAATCCAAACCCGGATCGCCCCTACCATGTGCACATCGAAGTGCCTGAATTCACATGCCTTTGTCCCCTGACCGGGCAGCCAGACTTTGCCACGCTGGTCATTGATTACCTGCCGCATCTCAAAAATGTGGAATTGAAGAGCTTGAAGCTTTACATGTGGTCTTTTCGGGATGAAGGTGCATTTCATGAAGCGGTGACCAACAAAATTTTGGACGATTTGGTGGCTGCCACCGCCCCCCGTTACATGAAGCTCACCGCCAAATGGTACGTGCGCGGTGGCGTTTACACCACCGTGGTGGCGGAGCACCGCCAAGAGGGCTGGAGCCCTCTGCCCAAAGTGGACCTGGACCAAATCTCCACCATGAACCCCACGCGCGGATAACACTCACATCACATTGGGTTAAGCACTTGAGAAACCTGGATAAATTACAGCCCTACCCCTTTGAACGTCTGCGCGCTTTGTTTGCGGGTGTTCAACACTCGGGTGGACTGCAACACATCAATCTTTCCATTGGTGAGCCCAAACACCCCACGCCGGCCCTGATCAAACAGGCCTTGGTGGACAACCTCGACGGCCTGTCTATTTATCCGGGCACGCAGGGAGTACCCGCACTCCGGCAAGCCATCAGCGCCTGGGTGCTTCGTCGCTTTGACGCCCGCGTGGACCCCGAAACACAGCTGCTGCCAATCTTAGGTTCTCGGGAAGCTTTGTTCGCCTTTGCGCAAGTGGTGTTGGATGGTTGTGAAGCGGACAGCCATGTGGTGTTCCCCAACCCTTTTTATCAAATTTACGAAGGCGCCACATTTTTGGGCGGCGCGAGCCCCGTGTTTGTTAACATTGAGGCCAACGGCCTGCCAAACTTTCATGCCCTGCCAACCGCGGTGCTGCAAAAAACCAAACTGATGTATGTGTGCTCACCCAACAACCCCACGGGTGCGGTTTACACCCTAGAGGATTGGGAGAGACTCTTTGACCTGGCCGATGCACATGGATTTGTGATTGCATCCGACGAGTGCTACTCCGAAATCTACATGGACGGCGACAAGCCCCCCATGGGCGGGCTGGAGGCCGCCAGCCGCCTAGGCCGCTCTGATTACAACAACCTCATTGTGTTTTCCAGCTTGTCCAAACGCTCCAATGCACCGGGCCTGCGTTCTGGCTATGTGGCCGGGGATGCCGACTGGATTAAGGCATTTTTGCGCTATCGCACCTACCACGGCTCTGCCATGTCCAACACCATTCAAATGGCAAGCGTCGCCGCTTGGAATGACGAGGCGCACGTTGCTGAAAATCGCAGGTTGTATACAGAAAAATTCAAATCTTTCCAACAAATCCTCGCCGGCAAACTCGACCTCCACATTCCAGAGGCTGGCTTTTATTTTTGGGCAAAACTCGACCAATCCGACACCGACTTTGCAAAACGCCTGTTCCAGGAAGCCCATGTCACTGTGCTGCCTGGCAGTTTTTTGGGACGCAGCGTCGATGGCATCAACCCCGGCTCACAACACATTCGAATTGCCTTGGTGGCATCCAAGGCAGAATGTGACGAGGCGGCCCATAGAATCAAAAACATTCTCTGACACAGGAATCACCATGACCACCCAACATCAATCCATCATCGAAAACGCCTGGGAAAACCGTGCAGACATTTCTCCAGCCAAGGCACCCGCCGATGTGCGCGCTGCGGTCGCTGACACCTTGGAAAAACTGAACACAGGCGAACTGCGCGTGTGCTCCAAGGAAAACGGCGACTGGGTGACCCACCAATGGATCAAAAAAGCAGTGCTGCTCTCTTTCCGTTTGGAAGACAACAAACCCATGGCGGCAGGTGGTTTCACTCAGTTTTACGACAAAGTGCCCACCAAGTTTGTTGATTACACCGAAGAAGATTTCAAAAAAGGCGGGTTCCGAGTCGTGCCTCCCGCCGTTGCACGCCGTGGCAGCTTTATCGCCAAAAACGTGGTGCTCATGCCCAGTTACGTCAACATCGGTGCCTATGTGGATGAAGGCACCATGGTTGACACTTGGGCCACAGTGGGCTCCTGCGCTCAAATTGGCAAGAACGTCCACCTCAGTGGCGGCGTGGGCATTGGTGGCGTGCTGGAACCCCTGCAGGCCAACCCCACCATCATTGAAGACAACTGCTTCATCGGCGCGCGCTCTGAAGTGGTCGAAGGTGTGATCGTTGAAGAAAACTCGGTGATCTCCATGGGCGTTTATATCGGTCAAAGCACCAAAATTTACAACCGTGAAACCGGCGAGGTGACCTACGGCCGCATTCCCGCGGGGTCTGTGGTGGTGAGCGGTTCACTGCCCAGCGCGTGCGGCAAGTACAGCTTGTACTGTGCAGTGATTGTCAAGCGGGTGGATGCAAAAACACGCGCAAAAACTGGCATCAACGAACTGCTCCGCAACGCGGAATAAACACAAGAGGCCGCCCCAGAATGACCGCCAAAGTGTACGGAATTCCCAACTGCGACAGCGTTAAGAAGGCCTTGGTCTCCCTCAAAGCCCAAGGCATTGACGTCGCCTTTCATGACTTTAAAAAGCATGGCGTGGATGCCCATTTGCTGGACCAGTGGATGATCGCCTTTGGGGCGGACAAAGTGATCAATCGCAAAGGCACCACGTGGCGCGGCCTGGATGAACAGACCAAAGCCATTGCAAGCACCCTAGAAGGTGCCAAAGCACTGTTGCTGGCGCATCCCTCGGTGATTAAACGCCCGGTGGTTGAATACCAAGGCCAGCTCACCATTGGTCAAACCGATTTCAGCAAGGCCTGAACTTTTATGAAAAACGAACAGGCACCCAATGGGCTGGCCGAATTGGGCGACTTGCAAACCGTCCGCGACTGGGTCCGTTACTTTGTGTCGGACATGCGCAGGCATGCTGTGTTTTTTGGGCATGGCAGCAATAACGCCATGGATGAGGCAATTTACCTGGTGCAACATGCGCTGCACTTGCCCATGGGTGATGTGAATGCATTTTTAGATGCACGGGTTACCCAGCGCGAAAAACAAGTCCTTCTTCGGTATCTGCATGCCCGCGTCGAAGACCGCACCCCCGCAAGTTACATCACGGGCGAGTCCTGGTTGCAAGGCCATGCGTTCACGGTGGATCCTCGCGTCATCATCCCACGATCATTCATTGCAGAACTTCTGTCTGATCAGCTCACCCCATGGGTGAACGCACCAGAGCTGCCCATGCGAGTGCTGGACATGTGCACTGGCTCTGGGTGTCTGGCCATTCTGGCTGCGCACGCTTTTGAAGAAGCTGAAGTGGATGCGGTGGATTTGTCCAAAGAAGCGTTGCAAGTGGCTCGTGAAAATATTCAACGCCATCACATGACCAACCGTGTGCACGCCATTGAATCAGATCTTTTTGCTGCGTTGGAGAGCAAGCGGTACGACATCATTTTGAGCAACCCGCCCTACGTGAATGAACAGTCCATGCGTGCCCTACCCCCAGAATATCTGCATGAGCCCCGCATGGCTTTGGCAGGTGGTGACGATGGCATGGATCTGATTGCGCGCATCCTGAAAGAGGCCCCCAATCACCTAAACCCCGGAGGTTTGCTCATCATTGAACTGGGCAATGAGCGCGACAATTTCGAGGCGGCATTCCCACACCTCGCTCCCATCTGGCTGGAAACCTCCGCAGGCGACGAACAAGTGTTTTTGCTCCATCGGGAAGACCTGGTTTAAGCCATGATCCAAATCACCCAGCTTGGCCTTGCGCGTGGAAGCAAGGTGATTTTGCACGACGCGAACTTGTCTATTTTTCCCCAAGAAAAAGTGGGGATTATTGGACACAATGGCGCGGGCAAATCCAGTTTTTTTGGTGCACTCATCGGCGAACTACACCCCGAACAAGGCAATATCGATTTGCCTGCCAGTTGGAAACTGGCTTGGATTGATCAGGAAGTCACCGACAACCACCTCACCGTGATTGACTTTGCCCTGCAAGGCGATCGTGCGCTGAGTGAAGTGCGTGCTCGCATGAGCAAAGCCCAAGAACAGGGTGAAGACCATTTGTTGCCAGCGCTCTACGAAGAGCTCGACAACCTCGACGGATACACAGCCGAGTCCCGTGTGGCCAGCATTTTGCACGGCTTGGGTTTTAAATCAAGTGACCTAACACGCAAGGTGGGCGAATTCTCCGGCGGCTGGAAAATGCGGCTTAACCTGGCCAAGGTGTTGGGTTCGCGCGCCGACCTCATCTTGCTGGACGAGCCCACCAACCATTTGGACATTGAGGCCGTGGTCTGGCTGGAACAATGGATTAGGCAGGTGCCCTGCACCGTGTTGCTCATTTCCCACGACCGGGATTTTCTGGACGCTGTGTGCACGCACACGGTACACCTGCACAGCGAAGCCTTGACCAAATACACAGGTGGCTACTCCGCCTTCGAACGCGCCTACGCAGAGCGTGCAGCACAAATCAATCAGGCCAATAAAAAAGCAGCAGACGAGATGCAAAAACTGCAGCGTTTCGTTGACCGCTTCAAGGCCAAGGCCAGCAAAGCCAAACAAGCACAGAGCCGTGTGAAACGGCTTGAAAAAATCAGCTTGATTGAAACTTTGCAGGTGGATCAACGCATCGATATTCCATTTCTCGAACCCCACAAAAGCCCAGACCCCCTGGTGGTATTAAGCCGTGCACATTGCGGCTACAACCCGGACGCCCCGGTGCTGCAAGGCATCTCGCTTGAGATTCGCCCTGGTGACCGAATTGGCTTGTTGGGCGCCAACGGCAATGGCAAAACCACGCTTGTAAAAAGCGTGGTGGGTGAGCTCAGTTTGCTTGGTGGGGAACGGGTTGAAGGCAAGGGTCTGGTATATGGCTACTTTGCCCAAGACCAAATTGAACAACTCGACATGCAAGCCACGCCGCTGGAGCACATGGCGCGAGTAGACAGACAGGCCAGCGAGCAGCAATTGCGTGATTTTCTGGCCAAGTTTCACTTCCGGGATGACAAAGTGAAACAGGCCGTCGGCAGTTTTTCAGGTGGCGAGAAATCAAGACTCGCCCTGGCCCTGCTCGCCTACTTGCGCCCCAACCTGCTGCTGCTGGACGAGCCCACCAACCACTTGGACATTGCCACGCGGCAAGCATTGGCCAGCAGCCTGTTGGAATTTGAGGGCGCTTTGGTCATGGTGTCTCACGACAGGCACCTGTTGGAAAGCATCACCGACACTTATTGGCGTGTGCATGCCGGGGCGGTACAGCCCTTCGATGGAGATTTGAACGATTATGCCGACGTGTTGCGTCAAGAAAACGCACAAGGCCAGACAAGCGCTCAAACTGGGCGCTCCGGCACATCGACACGCCAGGCCCAGCAAGACCGACAGCAAGCCCACCAAAAGCTCAAACAACTCAAGAACGAGCTCAAAAAGTTTGAGCGACAGATCGAGCAAATCCAAGGCACCTTGCAAACATTGGACGCTGAGCTTGCCCAACTGGATTACGCCAACAGCGAGTCAGTCAAAAAATCAGCCAAGCAATTTGCCCAACGGGACGAAGCAGCCCGGCAGCTCGAGAGTCTTGAGAATGCAATGCTTGAAGCCATGCTTGAGACCGAAACGCTTGAAGAGCAACTCGGGCTGGCCTAAGCATTCACAAGCCCTTGCTCTGCCAGCAATTCTAGCCACAGAGAACGGTCAAAACACTGTTTGCCAGCGGGTGGTTCTTCAACCAGATTGGTCAAATTGACCTTAAACAACTTGCGACGCTCAGCACCACTGATCTCACAAAATTTGGCGCGCACATAGGTGCGTACGATGTCGGGCAAAGTGGGCCATTCAGACTGTAGGCAACTGGCAAAATCATCACCCAAAATACTCACCAACAATTCGGCACTCTGCGACCTGGTTAATATTCGCCCTCTAGAGGCCTCTTGAAATGCCAACTCCACCAAACCAAGCTGGCATTGCAAAGTTTGAAGTTCCATACCGGTCGACGCCTCCGCAGCCGCGTTGCGCGATGTCACCAGGCTGAGATAAGTGTCTGGCAAATTCCATTTGGGCATCCCCGCGCGCTGTAAAACGCCCAATGTTCGAGTCAAAGCCACGGATTCGTCCGCAATTGACTCTCCATCGAAGGGCTTCTCATCCACTTCATGCGCCGTGTCCAAGTAATTTGGACCATCGGGGGTATAAAACGATTCAAGAACTCGGTTTGCAGACTCAGCGATGTGTCCCGCTGGATCCTTGTCTTCGCGCTCGGCATGAGAATTTACCTCCCTTGTCGAAGTCAACACTGGTGCCGAACGCAGGCCAGTCAAGGGCATGGGTCTCGCCGATGCAAGGCGCGCGCGCCGCATCATCCAGATGAGCACACCGAGAACAGCTGCCGCCATCAGCCCAAACAGAGCCAACAAAGACGCACCTGTGCTGCTCCAAAGCCCGCCCTCCTTGGGCATTGGCGGCGTTGGCGCAACAAGCGACGTCTCAGGCGACTCTGGGGGCACATCCAGCAAGGCCACCTTGTCTGGCTGGGCCATTGCGGGAGGCGTCTCAAGGCCAGCTGCTGCGTGCGTGGCGGGTGCTGTGTGCTGACGCAAATCCACCACGTGTGTATCTCCCCGCGGGGAGTTTGATGCGACCCCGGGTTGAACAGACTTGGGTTGCTGGCGTGACTGCGAAAGGAGTCTTGAATGCTGCACATCAAATTGCCTTGGTTTGGTGATCTCCGGTGGGGCTGTTGACAACGACGCCGCACCAGAGCCAGCCTGATGAGGTTCAAGAAAGACAGTCCATCGATATTCAAACGTACTCAAAGGGCAATGAGATTCAAGCGTCAAAAGAAATGACACATCCGAGTTGAGCGCGGGTCCATCAAAAAACACCTCGCCAGAATTTGAACCCAAACGCACAAACTGTGATCGAAGTGGCATCGCCTCCTGCGCAAGTTGGGATGGCAGTCCATCCGAAACATGGTGCGGTCGAATGTGAGCCTTCAGGCAAGCCTCTTTAAGCTGCCCCAGTTGGTCTGGGTTGAGTTGTGTGACTTTGCTGCTCAAACGCAAAGGCTGTCCAACAACGCCCTCGCCTTGGATGGGCCCCAAGGCAATGGCCTCGGCATTCCCAGCTGATAACAGACCACTGACTGCCACCAGCCACATCTGAAAGAATGCGCTGACCTTCATGAGACTTGCCACTCCAGACAAACGAGATGAGTGAAGCTTACTCATAGCACGGGGTGTTGAGGTATCCTAGAAATGACCTAACACGAACGTGGTAGGCACCTGATGATCGCAATCTAGAATGACTGTTCTTATCAAGTGAGGCTGCCTTCAGTAAACTACGGTCAGCTTAAAAAAACAAAGACGGGAGACCACGCTATGGCGAACATCGCCACTTTTCTGCAGCAGCACGAAAACACCCCAAACCGCGTGTTGTATCGGCAGTTTCTGGACAACGAATGGGTGGATTTTAAAGCCCGTGAAATGATCGACTTGGCGCGGGCTTGGCAGGCGTTTTTTCGGTCCATGGGTCTACAACAGGGTGACCGCGTCGCCATTTGCCTTAAAAATGGCGTGCATTGGGTGGCATTTGACCAAGCGGCACTGGCCATGGGTTTGGTCTCTGTCCCTCTGTATGTGGACGACAACGCTGGCAACATTGCCTACTGCATAGAGAATTCGGGGGCCCGGGCTGTGGTGGTTGAAAATGACCGAATCGGCCGGAACCTGCTCAAAGAGGGTCTGAAAGAGGTTCGCGTTCTTTCCTTGAAATCTGAATTGGAGAAAACCACAGACGGCATCGAGAACGCAAACTTGGTGCTCAAAGCCCTGGATAAAAAGCTGGAACCTCTTGAACTTCTTGACCTGGAACAAGATACCCTGGCCACCATTTGCTACACCTCTGGCACATCGGGACGCCCAAAAGGGGTCATGTTGTCCCACAAAAACGTGATTTCCAACGTGGACAGCTGCTTTCAGCTCGACATCGCCAAACCCGAAGATGTATTTCTGTCATTCCTGCCCATGTCGCACATGTTTGAACGCACGGGCGGTTATTACTTGCCACTGCGTGTGGGTGCAAAGGTGATTTATGCCCGTGGCATCAATCAATTGCCCGAAGACCTCGCCACGCAGGCCCCCACGGTGCTTTTTGCAGTACCACGGATTTTCGAGAAATTCTATGGGCGAATTCAATCCTCCGTGAAAGACTCACGCTTTAAGCGCAAAGCATTTGAAAAGCTCGTGGATGTGGGTTGGCGCATGGAGCAAGGCAAAGGCGGCATCGTGGATCACTTTCAGCTTCCCCTCCTGCGTGCCAAGGTGGCACAACCCATTTTGGAGAGGCTTGGAGGGCGCCTGCGATTGGCAGTTGTGGGTGGTGCTGCACTGGACAGTACCATCGCCAAAGCCTTCATCGCCATGGGGCTGCCCATCTTGCACGGTTATGGCATGACCGAGGCTTGTCCGGTTATTTCTGTGAATCGCCCAGAGGGCAATGTGCCCGAATCGGTGGGCCCCGCTTTGCCCAATGTGGAAGTGAAGCTTGGGGACAACGACGAACTGCTGGCCAAAGGCCCAAATGTGATGTTGGGATATTGGCAAAACGAAGAAGCCACCAAGGCAGCGATTGATGCCGATGGTTGGTTGCACACGGGCGATGTGGCGGAAATCAAAGACAAACGCATTTACATCCGTGGTCGAATCAAAGACATCATGGTGTTGTCCAACGGTGAGAAGTTTTCGCCACAAGACGCCGAAACGGCAATCATTGGCGATGATGTATTTGAACAAATTGTGTTGATTGGCGAAGGACGTCCCTTCATTGGGATGATTGCAGTGACCGCCAACTCCAATGAGAAAGAATTGATCAAACGCGCCAATGACCGTTTGCAGCATTTGCCACGATACATTCGGGTTCGTCGAATCATCACCACCAAAGAGCCTTGGACCGTTGATAACGGTCTTTTGACACCGACACTCAAGGTGAAACGGGTCAAGGTGATAGAAGCATTCAAGGACCGAATCAATGATCTTTATGCCGAGGGCATGGGCGATTGAAATGAAAAAACCGCCAATTGGCGGTTTTTTTTATTCCCCAGGCAAGTCCTCTGCCTCGTAAGTGTCGCTTCCTATTCTCGCCAAAAAGTCGGCTGCTCGGTCAGGTGGTGGGCAGGTGGATCGCAAACCATCGATGAAGGTGAACAGTTCTTCGGGAATGTTTTGCCACATGGGGTCCAGCACCACATCAATGCCCTCATGCCGCAGCAACTCTGCGGCACTGGAAAAGGCACCGTCCCCCGTCAGCAAGACCACCTGCTGAACTTGGCGCTTGTAGGCCAGGGACGCCAAATCGACACCCATTCGAAGCTCGATGCCCCGAGGACATGCGTCTGGAGTGAAATCCTCATCGGCCAAATCATCCACGGTGATTCGTTTGCCCAACAGGTCCGCCAAGGCATCTTCGTTCAATTTCCATGTATCGGCCTCGCGCGCTTCCCCCAGCTTGACCGCCAATTTGCGCTTGCGCTGCAACTGGCGTTGAAATGCTGCCCTGAACTGTCCCTCTTTGGATTTCGAGAGGTCAATTTGCTGCCTGGAAATGGGCAAAGTCACCTTTTGCGTGAAAACAGGCGAGTCATAGAAAAAAATTCGGAACAAATGTCGCTTGGGTTGGTTACGTTCAAACAGATGCGCAGCCGATAGGCGCCAGACCAGATCGGCCATGACCTTGGCGTCATGGTGCACTGCACTGGGGAAGATTTGACGAATTCGACGAATGAAAAACGGGCCGTCCACCAAGATAGCAGTAAGCATATAAACCTTTGATATATATAAATAATATTATTAATAGTTCACTTGAAGACGTAAGCGGAAATATAACTCCAAAGATATCGTACCACCGAAAGGCCGTCAAAAATAGCGATACCTGCAACCATTAAGAGGGAGTTAAATCGCCCCCGTATCAGTATTTTACTTACAATGATTTTGGCTTGTATTGAATTTATTGATTTGTCAGGAATTATTGCCCCTGGAGGATGAGTTGAGTCAAACAAAACAACCGAGTTTGTCGAGAGACACTGCAGCACCGCAATACTGGCTCTATATTTTGTCCAATGCGAAGCCAAGCGGCCCTTTGTACCTTGGGGACACCACCGATTTGATCGTGCGGATGGAAGAACATCACGCCGGCTTGAGAAGAGACTATGCCCACTATCACCGCCTTGATCGCTTGGTCTACTTTGAAGTTTGGGACGATCTGGACAAATTCAATGCCCGGCTCAGGCGAGTTCGCAATTGGCCGCGTGACATGCGTCTGCTCTTGATTGAATCGCTCAACCCCGACTGGGAAGACCTTCAACCCAGGCTGCGGGAGCAGGCGGAACACGGGCAAAAACCCGTGGAACGCGACGAGGAAAAAGCCGCATAATTGGAATTGTGTCATCCGGTTAAACCGATGAATCGTTTTACGGGCTGAAACTTTTTGATGTGCCATGTGCACAAAAGCTCAAAGCCTCCGCGTTGGGGCAAAAGTAGTAGGCTCACTCTGAATCTATTTGTATTCAGGGCCAGTAAAACAAAAAGTAGTCAATCTGTTTAATCAGGAGTGCAACATGAGTTCCATCGCAGAGCGCTTGACCCGATCTTACTGCCTGTTTCACTGGCTTCAGGTCAAGCCAATTCCTGATCAAATCCGCAACAGCGTGGCCTACAGCACGCTCGAACAGGAGCTGCTGGCTCTTAAAGTAAAACCTGAAGATCTTGCTGCAGTTGGCACGGATGTAACAGACAATTTCGAAGAATCCAGGCTGGCTTTCATGGTCAGATACAGCGGCCTCACTTGGTCGACCTGTTCAATTTTCTGCGATGCCATCGAAAACAGCAGCTGGTTACAAACAGGCACACCATTGTTGGTGCAATTCACAGGTCTGGATGCAGCGGGTCAACCCGGCTTGCCAAAATTGGCGCTTGGGGATTTCATGTTCCTAAAACCCGCCAATGTGTGGATCGACAACAATCGAGTGGTCTCTTTCACGGTGCGTTGGAACAAACATGAAATCCGTCGCATGGAGCGATTCATTCGCCTGGCATCAGCCCGTCACGGGCTAGAGGCCACCGTGAGCAACATCGCGCAGAGCGAGAAATTCATCGCGGCCATCAAAGCCACCGTCGGCGCTCAGTAAAATTCCTCAGGCTGCTGCCTTGGCAGCAGCCTCCTTGCACATCAATTCTTAAGAACAGAAACTCCTCCCATATAGGGCTTCAGTGCCTCTGGCACAAGCACCGAACCATCGGCTTGCTGGTAATTTTCCAGCACGGCAACCAGTGTGCGCCCAACAGCAAGGCCTGACCCGTTGAGGGTGTGAACAAATTCGGTCTTTCCGGCTTCATTTTTAAAACGGGCCTTCATGCGTCGGGCTTGGAAGCCCTCGCAATTGGAGCAAGAAGAGATTTCTCGGTATTTGTTTTGTGCTGGCAACCAAACCTCAATGTCATGGGTGCGGCTGGCGCCAAACCCCATATCGCCTGTGCACAACACAATCACGCGATATGGCAGGCCCAACTTCTGCAGAATGGTCTCTGCGTGCTGAGTCATTTCGTCCAGCGCGGCATACGAATGTTCAGGGTGCTCAATGCGCACCATTTCGACTTTGTCAAATTGATGCTGACGAATCAAACCTTTAACATCCCGGCCATAACTTCCGGCTTCGGAGCGGAAACACGGCGAATGCGCCGTCATCTTGATCGGCAAGTCATCGGTTTTTAAAATTTGATCGGCCACCAAATTGGTCAAGGTCACCTCAGCCGTTGGAATGAGGTACAGCGATTCGTTGGCCCCCTCCTCACCCTCTTTCACGCCGCCTTTTTTGACCGAGAACAAATCATCGGCAAACTTGGGCAGTTGGCCAGTGCCTTGTAGGGTTTGACCGCGCACAATGTAGGGCGTGTAGTGTTCTGTGTAGCCATGCTGTTCGGTGTGGGTGTCCAACATAAACTGGGCCAGCGCACGGTGCAAGCGAGCCATCTGGCCTTTGAGGACGGCAAAACGTGAGCCTGACAGATTGGCTGCACGTTCAAAGTCCAAACCAAGTGACTGACCAAGATCGGCGTGGTCCTTCACATCGAAATCGAACGCCCGTGGGGTGCCCCAGCGACGCAATTCGATGTTGTGATCCTCGTTGGGCCCCACCGGCACTGATTCATGCGGAATGTTTGGTATGTTCAACACAAAAGCATGGAGTTCTTCCTGCAAAGCTGCGAGTTCAGCCTCATTGGCCTTCAGTGCCTCACCCAGTCCGCCCACCTCGGCCATCACAGCCGACACATCTTCACCCTTGGCCTTCAACTGACCAATCTGCTTGGACAAAGCATTGCGCTTGGCCTGTAACTCTTCGGTGCTGGTTTGAAGGGCCTTGCGTTTGCCTTCCAAGGCATTGAATGTGGCAGTGTCCAGGGTGTAACCACGGGTGGCCAAACGTTGCTGTACGGCGTCTAGGTCTTTGCGCAGCAGTTGAATGTCTAACATCGATGAGGAGTCCGGTGTTTTAGATGGGTTGGGGTTTAGAACGTGATGGTACTAAATTCAACCCGCCGGGGGCAGCGGGCGAGGGGCGAGTGCGCTTATTTTTTGCTCGACGCCTGGTTGTTACGGCTGGCCAACCAAGCCATTTTCTCGGCAATTTTAATCTCCAACCCCCGGTTGGTCGGTTGGTAATACTGCGGCGCACCTGGCATGTCGTCCGGCCAGTAACGTTCGCCTGCGGCATGGCCATCCGCCTCGTCGTGTGCGTAACGGTAGGCAGCCCCGTGGCCCAATTCTTTCATGAGTTTGGTGGGCGCATTGCGCAAATGCATGGGCACTGGCAAAGAGCCCGTCTGCTTCACATGGGCCAAAGCCTGCTTGTAAGCGCTGTAACCCGCATTGCTTTTGGCGGCAATGGCCAAGTAGATCACACACTGGGCCAAGGCCAACTCACCCTCTGGGCTACCCAGCCGTTCGTAAGTTTGTGCCGCCTCATTGGCAATCGTGAAGGCACGAGGGTCCGCAAGCCCAACATCTTCCCAAGCCATGCGCACAATACGCCTGGCCAGGTAACGGGGATCTGCACCGCCATCAAGCATCCGGCAAAACCAATACAAAGCGGCATCTGGGTCGGAGCCACGAACCGACTTGTGCAGCGCCGAAATTTGATCGTAAAAAGCGTCTCCGCCCTTGTCGAAGCGACGAATTTGGCTGGGTGCAATTTGAACCAAAAAATCCAATGTGATCTGGTTCAAACCCGCATGCTTGGCCTGGGACATTGCAATCTCAAGCAGATTAAGATAGCGGCGCGCATCCCCGTCGGCATGCTGCACCAGGGCGGCTTGTGCATCTTCAGACACGGCCATGCCCATGGCAATTTCGCTTTGCACTCGGGCCAGCAACTGGGCAAAGTCGTCTGCGTTTAGGGCCTCAAGCACATACACCTGCGAGCGGGACAGCAAAGCCGAATTGACCTCGAAGGAGGGGTTCTCGGTGGTGGCGCCAACAAAGGTGACCAGGCCAGACTCCACGAAGGGAAGCAAGGCATCTTGCTGAGATTTGTTGAAGCGATGAATTTCGTCAATGAACAGAATGGTGGCCTGCCCTGTTTTGGCGAAGACCGCCGCCTGATCCACGGCGGCACGAATGTCTTTGACGCCGGAAAGCACAGCAGACAAGGCAATGAATTGCGCATGGGCGGCGTTGGCAAGCAGCCTGGCCAAGGTGGTTTTGCCCACGCCTGGAGGCCCCCACAGAATGAGGGAATGCAACTTACGCTGTTCAAAAAGCACAGAAAGCGGTTTGCCCGACCCCACCAAATGGCGCTGCCCCACCACTTCACCCAATGTTTGCGGACGA
>DASUDK010000194.1:0-9658 GCA_036275655.1 Limnobacter sp.
GCCCAATTTCACGCTTGAGATGCTCTCCACCTGGGACAACCAGGTGAGCAAACCACTCACCGCCACTTGTTTAAATTCAATGCGCAATTCACCTTCCTCGGTGCGTCGCATATTGGCCTGTTCGGCGATGCCCCGTTCGGCCAGCATCTGTGAAACGCGGGTGTCCAGGTCCTCATTGCGAACCACCACCCGGGAGCGTGTGCCCCGCAAGGCCTCCAGCTCTTGCGCAGCGCGCATCACCTGCGCGGCTTTGTCCACCAGGGCAGCCTGATTGGCGGGCGCTTGCTGCACAGTGATCCAGGCAGGTTCCAGCAAAACAAGCCAGAGCACAAGCGCACCCGCAATGCCACCACCCCAGGTGACCAGTTTTCTTTCTCTCGGATTGAGTTGATCCAGGCGGTCCCTCAATCGATGGGTCAGTGCAGGTGTTTTCATGATTGGGTGCTCCGCTTCACCTGCAACACTGGCAACTTGGACTGCGCACCGATCAACCATTTGGCGTCCAGTCGGCGGGCTTTGAGTTTTTGCAGCGCTGAGGTTTGCTGTGCCTCGGTCACATTGGCGTTGAATCGCAGGCTCAGGGTGTTGTCTGCC
This sequence comes from Limnobacter sp., assembly GCA_036275655.1. Lineage (GTDB taxonomy): Bacteria > Pseudomonadota > Gammaproteobacteria > Burkholderiales > Burkholderiaceae_B > Limnobacter. The sequence goes on from DASUDK010000194.1 coordinate 595, forward strand.
CAAGCAAAATCCACCAGGCTGTTAAAAGGCGCGTCTTCCATGGCTTGGCCAACCTCATGCAGCAACGCTGTCATTCCGCTCGCATTGCTGGTGTTCATGCCCGAGGTGAGGGTGCGTTTTTCTCGCTCAATCAGCAACAACGGGTCTGCCACCATGGGGGTGTTGGGCATGGCCTGTGCATAGGTTTCGGCTATCGCAGCTTCAATGCCTTCCGTGGTGAGTTGCGCTTTGAAAGCCAGCGCATTGAGCCCCAGCACGGCGACCACCGCAAGGGCCCCCGCGGGGGCCCACAATTTTGCATGGCTGGACGTGCCCATGCCGCCCCGCATGCCCAAGCGCCGCAATTCATCGGCGCCCAAAAGGCTTTTTTGGAGCAAGCTGCGCAGCGGCGTCAGCGCCTTGGTGTCGCCCACTTGCAAAGCGGGGTGCTGTGCCAGCCCAAGCCCTTGCAGTTGCTGCAGGGTTGCTGGCGAGCAGATCACGCTGGAGGCCGGCGCTGCGGCCAGCCGTTTTTCGAGCACCACCTTGGCCACCACGGGTTGGTGAATGCTCACCGCCGCGGGGGTGTCCACACCGTCGGTCAGCAGGGCATACTCACCCGAGGTCCACAGCACGCCATGGTTGTGGGCGTCGCGCAATGTTTCGCAGCTCACCCCCGCAATCTTGAGGCCAAGTTGTTTGCATTGACCCACCACGCTGCGCGCGCGCAACTTGCCCAACACAGTGGCCAGTTGGGCCCCTTGCGCATGCCTGGGCAGGCTGCTCCACAGGCTCACGTGATTTTCCTCGGGCTCGTTCAGCAAAAAAGGCTCCACCAAAAAAGGCAAAGCCTCCTTGAGTTTGTTGCCAGACAACTTGGGCGGGTTCACTGCAAACAGCCCCACCTCCGAGGGGTCCAGCAACACCAGGCAGGGTAGATCGGTGGGCAGGCGATTAAGCAACTCTTCTCCGCCATGCAAGCGGTCCCCGTTGGGGGCCACCACTTCAAACCGCACACGCGGCTGTCGACCTTCCTCCTCAGCTCTCGCCTGCTCCGGGGCCTTGGGCCACCACAGCACCAGCATCGCCTGATTTTTATTCAATTATTGTCTCCACATCACATAGACCCGTTGATCGCGACGCTCCAGCAATGCGCGGGTTCGTATCAGGGCCTCTTCCACTTGCGCGGTGCCCTCCACCAAAAAGTAGCTGCTTGCCACACCCACCATGTCGCCATTGATGTTGATGTTTGCATTGAGCGCACTGCGTACATCAGCAATATTACGAAAACTCACCCGCTCGCGTTGAACCACCAAGCGCTGCGCATCGCCAAAACTCATGTCTGCCACCACAGCATAAAGCACTTCAGCACTGGCCGTGTTTGCATTCACACCCGAGGCTTTGGGCAATATTGCCACGTACGGGCGCAACTGGTTCCAGGTTTCTTCTGTAACCCCGTACTTGCCCAAAAATTCATCCCACCGCAAGGCTGGTTGCAAGCGAATTGCATCAGGCTTTTCCTGTTCGGGGTTGGGGGTGGCGTACATTTGTGCCACGGTTTGAGCAATCAACACCCGCTGATCGCTGGCCACGCCCAGCAAGTCGCACAATTTGCCAAACGCCTCCAACCAGTTGGCCTGGCGCGGGTTGTCTGCCCCCAGGTTGCGAAGGTTGAAGCGGCCCTGCGCATCCTCGATTCGCCCGGTCAGCACCACCTCACGGTCGTCGGCCTCTGTGGCATTTTGATCTTGTCGCATCAGCCCTTCATTCAGGCGACTTTCCGCCAGGGGCACGGCCCAGGGCTCGGTGAGCGTGTCGGTTGCAGACACCCGTGCGTCTTCCCTCAAAATCACCCGGGCCCAGTCCAGACCGCTGCGGCTCACCGCCTCGGCTTGGTCCCTTGCCGCCGCCACAGCAATTGTTTTGGCGGTGGCAAACAAATTCCAGATCAGCGGGCTCACCGCAAGCGTGCACAGCACCACCACAAACAAGGCCATCACCACAGCTGCACCCCGCTGCTTGAGGATTGTTTTTTGGGTGTGGGTGGTGTGATCCATCAATACAAGCCCCCGGTCAACATCAGGCGGGTGATGCTTTGCCCATTGCTTTGTGTCAAGGTCACTTCCACGGCGCGAACCAGGGCGGTGGTGTCTTGGTCCGCCCCGGCAGCCGGGGCATCGCCTGGCGGTGGATTGTCGCCACCGGCGGGCGGCGCACTTGGCCCTTGCGTAAGCAAAGGCTGCAGTGGGGTGCCTTGCAAATCCAGGTCTGTGGCCTGGGGCACTTGCACATTGCCAAGCGCCAGTGGCGCACTCCAGCCTCCAGGCTCCCGCCAGGTGCGCAACAGCATGCCAGCCATGGGCATGGGTTCGCTGGCAATTGGTTTGTCGGGGTTGAATTCACTGCGTGCAACCCGGAGCAGGGTGTTGTTTTGCCAAATCCACTCCACTTGCTCACGGTATGCGGGTTGGCTGGTGTCGCGTCGGGTCAATTGCAAGAGCAAGCCACTGCCAGTGGTTTCCACGCGGTCGGCCTCTGGTCCGGAGGCTGTGCCGTCCAAGTTCAAGGCCGCAATGTCTTTGCCCAGTTGCCCAAACACCGCCTGCATGGTTTGCACGCGCTCATCCACCTCGGTCACTCGTTTGGCCGAGCGCAACACTTCTTCCAGTCCACGCCATGACAGCACTGAAATCACCGCAACAATGCCCAGGGCGATCAGCACCTCCAGCAGCGTGAACCCCGACATTTGGCGGCGCGCTTGTGTCATGGCGCACTGCTTAAAAAGACGACGATACGCGCCAGGTCGTTGCCAGCGTCACCGGCCAAGGCGTCTTTCACCACAATTTCAACCCGCCTGAAATTTGGGTTTGGGGTGTTGGTGATGACCACTCGGCAGGCCAACTGGAAATTGGCTTGCGGACACTGTTGCACGGCATTTTGCGCACTCGGGTACACCCCGGAAACCCGGATGAAGTTGGCCACATTGTTGGCGCTCCATTGGGCATACTGGCGTTTGATCATCTCATCCTGTTGCAGGTTGAGGTTGCCAGCGGCTTTGAGGCATGCAATCAGCGCCACAGCAATGATGGTCATTGCCACCAACGCCTCAATCAAGGTAAAGCCGTGGTGTTGACGTCGCGCAATCATCCTGGCACCTGCGGACTGGATGGGCGGGTTTGCGGCGCACTGACCACAAACAGACCACTGGCCTGGCTTTGCAGCACCACACGGGTTTGGTTGCGCTCCAAAACAACAGCCTGGCGTGCCAAGCCCGGTGTGCTCTGCAAGGTGAGGTATTGGTTGACTGCGCCCTCGTACACCAGGCTTACTCCCAAGGGGCCATTGTCCCACTCACGTGCGCGCAACATGGGTTCAGAACTCACAGGAACCCAGCGCGTGCCAGTGAATTCTTGAAAGGCATAGCCGTTGCGATCTGCCACAAAGCGAATGTCTTTTGATTTAAGGATGGACTCCTGCTGCGCAATTCGAAGCAGTTGCGACAACTTTTGTGCGTCGGCCTGCAAGTAGGTGCCATCTCCGGGGGTGCCCCGCACAACAATCAGCCCGGCTGCAATCGACAAAACCACGATCACAACCAACAGCTCAAACAGTGTAAAGCCTTGCCCCCGGCGCTTGAAGGGGTGCTTACAGGCTCCAGGAGCCGATGTCTGCATTCACACCCTCACCACCTGCTTTGCCATCGGCTCCAAAGCTCATCACATCCACCTCGCCTTTTAAACCGGGGCTCAAAAACTGGTACGGCGTGCCCCACGGGTCCACTGGCACTTTCGACAAGTAACCGCCCTGTTTGTAGTTGCGCGGCTGGGGCTCGGTGGTGGGGCGCTCCACCAGCGCCTGCAAGCCTTGCTCGGTCGTGGGGTAGCGGCTGTTGTCCAAACGGTAGAGATTAAGCGCTTGCATAATGGATGCAATGTCTTGTTTGGCGGCCACTGCGCGTGCTTCGTCGGGGCGGCCCATGATTTTTGGTACCACCAGCGTGGCCAAAATGCCAAGGATAACCACCACCACCATGATTTCGATGAGGGTAAAACCGGCGTGTTTGTTTCTACGGGGTTGTTTGTAGTTGATGTTCATATAAAGCCGTTGATCAAGAAGCGTGGAGTATGTGCCTCAAAGGTTACACCGATTTTATGAACATATGGCGCCACCACAGGCACAGCGTGCCAACACGATCGCAAGGCCACATCAGTAAAGTCACGACGACGTGTCACGTAAACAGGGTCTTTCGTCGGTAGATTTGCACGTCGATAATCTAGCCATTGGTGGTTTTTGCCACCGATAACCCTTGAAGCATGGCTTAAACCGAGCGTCCGCAACGATGTTCGGTTTTTTTTTATTCAAACGGGAAGGCTCGGGTTATGATGCAGCGCATGTCCATGCAAAACATTTGCACACCATGAAGTTTGCACTCAAGCGCTCCTCGCTGTCCTTCAAATCCATCGCAATGCCGCCAGGCGCGGTGCGCGCGGTGTCTGCCCTGCTTTGGGCGCTGTCTGTGGTGGTGCTGGTTTGGGTGGCCATTCAACTGTTTGCACCGTCTCCCACGTTGGCACCGGCCATGCCTGCCCAGGCCTCTGCCAACTTCCAAGTGGATCAATCCCCCGAGGCGCGATTGCTGGGTGTAGAAACAACCGGGGGCCTCACACCACCAGCGGTGAACTTGCTCGGGGTGTTTGCCAACGAATCGGGCCAGGGTGCTGCCGTCATGTCCATCGATGGGCAACCTGCACAATCCAAGCGCGTTGGCGACGATGTCGCCAATGGCTGGGTTTTGGAAGAAGTGGGGCCCACATTTGCCGTGATGCGCCGCAGCGGGCAGCGCCACCAAGTGGATCTGCCTGTGTTAAACGCCGACCCCAATCTGCTTAGGCGGGTGCCAGGCTAACCTTGGGCTGGTTTTCCCTGACCCATCAAGGTTTGGGTCAGGCTTTTGCCATCGGCGTCCTGAATCTGGATCTTCACGGGCTTCCAGGCCAAGTCTTTTGCGTACCAAATGCGCACCACCTCGTCTCGCGCATCCTCTGGCTTGGACTCAAACAGCCAAGCTGACACGGCGCGATCTCCTTGCCCAAGGTCAATGGTGATCGATTCTTCGGTTTTGAATGCCCACAACTCCGTGCCAACCCTGCCGGTGCTCATCACGCGCATGGGCACTGTGTCCCCGGCTTTAAAGTCTGCCTTGCATTGCAAGCGGGCAGCAATTTGGTAAATCATGCTGAGCCGGTCTTGGAGTCCAGTCTCAAACGGCGCGTTTTCGCCGTTTTTCCTAAACATCACTTGGCCAGTTTTTACATCGATCGTGGTTTCGGCCAGGGGTTTTTTACCCCGTTGCTCCGAGTAATACAAGGGTGCAAAGCCTTGTTTGCTGTCCACCAACCCTTCGCTTTTTTGGGTGAGCTGCCCAGAGTAAACCAACGCGAGCAAACCCTTGGCCTGCGACACCGACTCCAGCTTGTAGTGGTTGCCCGCCACGCGCAGCTTGTGGTGACTCACGGCCAACTGTCCTGGGATTTGATTGTGGGTGAGCGAATATTGAAGATCCATGTCCACAATGTGCTTGCTCAAACCATTGCAGGTCAGCCTGCCCCCATCGGCAAGGGCGGGTGCAAGCAGCATCCAGGGCAGGCAAGCCGCCAGCAAGGTTCGTTTCAATTTCATCGTTCTACAATTCCTTCCAAATAACCCTCGGCCGCGCTGTAAATGCTCAAACATTCTCGCCGGGCAGGGCGGTCTGTGGGCGCGGCCGACACATGCACCCAGCGCCCGTATTCCAGAATCAACTGGTCAAAAGCACAAGGCAAGTTTGCAATGGCCAGCGCCAAGGCATGCGGAGAACCGAAGCTTGGGCAAACCACATCGGCGGCCAAGCCCAAACAGTGTTGAGAGTGCGGTACACCGCCCACCTGGGCATTCAATTCAGTCGATCTAAACCCGCTGTTGATCTTTAACGCACCAGCTGGCAATTCAAGGGACTCCCGAATACTACCCAACAAGTTCGACAGCCGTTGCAGGTTCTCCAGCAGCGCTTCTGGGCATTCGTTCCCCAGCCCACAACGCAGGGCCGTGTCCGAATGGCACAGCGTCTTCTGGCAAAATTCAGGATGAAACATCAACTCTTGGCGCATGTTGTGCACGTACCCTATTTACATCGGCCCAAAGCGGGCTTGGCCAAGCGCGTTTATCTGCTTGATTTGGACAACACGCTGCACCTGGCCTCAGGTCATATTTTGCCCGAGATTAACCGGCAAATGACGCAGTACTTGGTCACCCACCTTGATTTGCAAGAGCAGGAAGCCAGCGCTTTGCGCAACCGCTATTGGTTGCGGTACGGGGCCACCTTGCTCGGGATGATGCGGCATCACGGCACCAACCCCCATCATTTTTTGGCGCAAACCCACCGGTTTGAAGGGCTGGGCAAACTCAGCTCGCGTCACCTCAGCGTGCCACAGCGTTTGTCTCGTCTGCCCGGCTTGCGCGTGTTGCTCACCAATGCGCCCCGCGCTTATGCAATCGAAGTGTGCAAAGCGCAAGGCCTGTATCGGCATTTGCATGCCATTGTGGCGATCGAGGACATGGTGATTCACCGCCAATGGCGCCCCAAACCGGCCAACATCCTGTGGCCCTCACTCAAAGTGGCACTGCGCCATGCGCGCCCCATGTTGGTGGACGATACCCACGGCCATTTAAAACAAGCGGCGCTGCATGGCTACAAAACAGCTTGGATCACCCCGCCCGGCATTCGGTTTGCACCCCGCACCACGCGTGGCCCGGTGTACAGGCGCATCCGCCACTTTGAGGCAATCAAAGCCATCGCCTGAGTGATCGGGGTGTGTTCAGTGGGCTTGCCCACACACGGGGCAGGCTGGGTCTTTGCGGATTTTCATTTTCGTAAACTCGCAGCTGCGCGAGTCATAAATTTGTAGGGTGCTGTACAAAGGCTGGCCAAATCCGGCAAGAATTTTAAGGGCCTCACTGGCTTGCAAGGTGCCAATCACACCCGTCAGTGGCGCAAACACGCCCATGGTCGCGCAGCGCACCTCGCTCACATCATCACCCTCAGGGAACAGGCAGTGGTAGCAGGGGGCTTGGGGGTTGTTCAACTCAAACACCGCCAGCTGCCCGTCCAGGCGGATGGCCGCCCCAGACACCAGGGGTTTGCCGTGCTTCACACAAGCGCGGTTCACCGCATGGCGGGTTTTGAAGTTGTCGCAGCAATCCAGCACCACATCGACTTGGGCCACCAGCGCGTCCAGCTCCTCGCCCTCCAGGCGATGCGCAATCGGCACCACGGTGCAACCGGGATTCAATTGCGCCAACTGTTGGTGTGCAGATGTCACTTTGGATTGGCCAACCCGCGCCGTGGTGTGCAACACCTGGCGTTGCAGGTTGGTCAGGTCAACGGTGTCGTCGTCGGCAATGTACACCGTGCCAACGCCAGCGCTGGCCAAATACAAGGCACTTGGGCAACCCAAGCCGCCTGCACCCACCACCAGCACCTTGGCGTTGGCGATGCGGCTTTGTCCCTCAATCCCAATCTCGTCCAGCAGAATGTGACGGGAGTAGCGGAGCAACTCCTCGTCATTCAGGTCACGCAGGGCCATCGGCTTACTTTTTGGCTTTGGCGGTTTGTTCAGCGCTGCGGTTTTGCTTCACGGGCTTGCCCTTCAGGTAATTCAGGGCCTGCTGCAATTGGTAGTCGTCCTTCTCGCCAAACACAATCGGCTTCAAGTCCGCATTTGCATTGCCATCACGCTTTTCGCTGGGGGTCTCTTTCTCGCCTTTGTCGTTGCTCAAGTGGCGGGTGAGGTCTGCTTCCCGCACGCGCTCAACCACATCACCGGTGGGGGTCTCGGTCACCACAAAATCGGGTTCAATTCCCTTGGCCTGGATGCTGCGGCCACTCGGTGTGTAATAGCGCGCCGTGGTCAACTTGATGGCTGTGTTGTTGTTCAAAGGCAGTATGGTTTGCACCGAGCCTTTGCCAAAAGTTTGGGTGCCCAACACTTTGGCGCGGCCGTGGTCTTGCAGCGCGCCGGCCACAATCTCAGAGGCCGAGGCCGATCCGCCGTTGACCACCACAATCATTGGCACAGTTTTGGCAATCGGGTTGAGGTCTTTCAGGTAATCACGCTCGCGGCCACGCAAGTAATCCTCGGGGCCGGCCACCAGCTTGCGCTGAGAGTCCTCTGTGCGGCCATCGGTGGACACCACCAAGGTGTTTTGCGGCAAAAACGCTGCGCTCACGCCCACAGCAGCATTCAACAAGCCGCCTGGATCGTTGCGCAGGTCCAGCACCAGGCCTTTCAGCGGTTTCTCGGTGTGCAGCTTGTTGATGGCTTTCACCAGGTATTCGCCTGTGTGCTCTTGGAATTGTGTGATCCGCACATAGCCAATGCTGTCCTCCAGCATCTTGGATTTCACGCTTTGAACCCGAATCACATCCCGAACAATCTTCACCACAATGGGTTTGTCGGCATTTTTGCGCAACAAAGTCAATTCAATGGCTGTTTTGGGTTTGCCACGCATCAGGTTGACCGCATCCGACAGGCTCATGCCTTTGGTGGGCTTGTCATCGATTTTCACAATCAGGTCACCGGCCATCACCCCCGCTTTTGCGGCTGGCGTGTCCTCAATCGGGGCAATCACCTTCACAAATCCGTCTTCGGTGCCCACTTCAATGCCCAGGCCGCCGAATTCACCCTGGGTGCCCACGCGCAGCTCTTTGAAGGCCTCTGCATCCAGGTAGCTGGAGTGGGGGTCCAGGTTGGAGACCATGCCGCTGATTGCACCGTTGAACAACTTGTCGTCGCCAACAGGTTCCACGTAGAAGTTCTTGATGGCACCAAACACCTCAGTGAACTGGCGCAACTCACTCAAGGGCAGTGCCTCGGGCTGCTGCCGCTGAGCCACCGCGCTGATGCCAACGCTCACCAACACGCCAGCAACCACACCGACGGATACCAAACTGATTTGTCGTAACTTCTGACGCATATTTCCTACCGACCTTTGGTCCATGAAATTGGATCGAAGGGTTGCCCCTGATGCCTGAGTTCAAAGTATAGCC
>DASUDK010000195.1:0-22389 GCA_036275655.1 Limnobacter sp.
TTTTGCCCGCCCCGGTGGTGGCATGCAGCATGCCACTTTCGCCACGCACCATGGCGTCCCACACCTCGCGCTGAAAATCAAAAGGCGCCCAGCCTTGCCGGGCAAACCATTGCTCCACCTGCTGAATGTTCAAGTGCTGAAGTGCGGGCGCTGTTTCAAGACTTTGCGCATGGCCCTGTGGCTCTGCCTCTGAAGGCTTAGCCGCTTGCGCCTGTTTGCGCTTGCGGCGCAGGGCCTTGAGTTGAGTGCCCACGTTGGGGCCTGGGGGAATGCCACGAAATGCCGACATAACGCATAAGGGGTGCTGCAATGCGGTTTATTTTGCCACAGGCCCCGCCAGAAGGGTTTTGAGCAATTGCACCACCTGCGCTGCGGTTTGTTGGTCGTGATCGTATTGGGGATTGAGCTCCACCACATCCACGGAGTGGACCACACCGACTTTGGCCAAATGTTCGAAGCAAGTTTTGAGTTGTAGCACACCAAGCCCACCTGCCACGGGTGTGCCGACGGCGGGGGCTTCCCTGGGATCCAGGCAATCCACGTCAAAGCTCACATGCACATGGTCCCCTGCCACCACCCCATCGAGCGCAAACGCCATGACCTGTGCCAAAGACATGCCCGCCATTGCTTGCATGCCAAGCACCGGAACCCCCAATTCGCTCAGGGTGCAAGACTCGTCCGGATCCACAGAACGCACGCCCAACAGGCGGACTTGGCGAGGTTTGAGGGCGGGTTCCTTGCCCGCCAATTTGACCAAGGAATCCGGGCCAAGACCCATGAGACAAGCCAGCGGCATGCCATGCAAATTGCCAGAGGGGGAGGTGTGCGCGGTGTTGAAATCGGCGTGTGCATCAAACCACAACACCCGCAAACGGCGATCCCGCTGGCGGCAATATCGGGCCACTGCACTGATGGAGCCCACCGCAAGGCAGTGATCACCGCCCAACAGCACGGGCACACGGTTGGCCTGCAAGGCTTGCCACACCGCTTGATCGATGGCGCGGTTCCAGCGCGCCACTTCAAACAGGTTTCTGTAGCCGCTGCGTTCACGGTGGTCAAAATTGTTGGGGCCTTGAAGATCACCAGTGTCCAGCACAGGCCGACCCGTTTGAAGCAAGCCCTTCACCAAGCCAGCATTGCGCAAGGCCATGGGGCCACTGGATGCGCCACTGGCGGTGGTGCCCACATCGGTGGGTGCACCAATCAATTGCAAGGTGGGGGGATAAAATTTTGGGGGAAAAACGACTCGTTCAGTGAAATGGTCTGCACTGATCGACTGAGACAACTTGGCATTGAAAGCGAACTTCAAGCACACCTCCTGCACCGGGCCAGAGATTGTTGATTCAGTGTGCGCTTGATGCGAAAGTTTGACCAGCCCCCCACTGAATATTCAAAGTTCAGTGTTGCAAACTTGCCAACAATCGACTGGCCAGGTTGGCGATGGCCGCATCGCTCAGGGCGTCGCAATGCACGGTGTGCGCCTGTGCAAAGCCATGAAGATTGCGGGGTGTGGACTTGCGGTACGCAGGGTCGTAATGCAGTGTCAGCAGCTCTTCCACCAAGGTGGCCCAAGCCCCCTGTTGGGCCAGGGCGTTCCACCGATCAATCACGGCATGGCCATGCAAGCTGCTCAAGTACCCCAATTGAGTTTGCAAGCTGGCGGGGTCCTTTAAAAAGTAATCGTAATCACGCAATAAAAACTCGACACGCGCGCTCACCGGCACATCCAGGCGCATCACACGGCCTTGTTGGGTCATGGTGTTAAACAAGGCCTCGGGCACACGCAGGGCACCAATCTTTTTGCTCTCGGCTTCAACCCAAACGGGCCTTGAAGGGTCCATGTTGCGCAGGGCATGCCACACTTGGGTTTCAAACCATTTCTGGGAAGGCTGTGGATGGCTGGGCAACACCCCCAACACCGAGCCTTTGTGACTGGCCAAATCTTCGAGGTCAAGCACCTGCCCACCCTGCCGAGCCATGGCCTCCAGCACACGGCTTTTGCCGCTACCGGTTTCGCCGCACAGCACATGGTAGGCAAACAACTTGGGCAATTGACCGAGTTGCTCCAGCACATGGGTGCGAAATACTTTGTACCCACCTTGCAACTGGCTGGCCGGCCAGCCCACCTGACGAAGAATGTGTGTCATGGCACCCGAACGGCTGCCACCGCGCCAGCAATAGACCAGTGGCTTCCAGCCCTTGCCGTGCTGATGGAAACGGGTTTGTATATGGTGAGCGATGTTCTTGGCCACCATGGCCGCGCCCACTTTTTTGGCGTCGAAGGGAGAGACCTGCTTGTACAGGGTGCCCACGGTGATGCGTTCTTCGTTGCTGAGCACGGGGCAATTGATGGCGCCGGGAATGTGGTCTTCTTCAAATTCGGCGGGCGAGCGCACGTCGATGATTTCAGAAAAATCATCCAGGCGATCAAGGGTGACGATCTCAGGGTGTTTCACGGGCAGGCCTGGGTGTGTTGAGCCGCCATTATAGCGGGGGCACGCCCACAATCCAGCCTTCCACCGGGTCAATGCGCGCGGGCAGACCGTAATGCATGTCGCCCCAGGTGTGGCGCTGTTTGGTGGCCCATGCGGCCAGAAGGCAACACAACAGGGCGTCCAAGTGATCGGCTTTGGCATCGTCCAGCAGTTTGGGGCGCAAGTAAGGGCGGACCTGCACACGAGTGCCCAGCAACATGCCCTCTTCCAGCGCATTGAGCAACTCGGTGCGGGCTTGCCGGCGGTCGGGTGTGTCTTTGTTTTTGTCGTCGCTTTTGTAGCTGGCGCGGTGGAGGATTTTTCGTGCCAGGTAACCCGGGTAGGCCTCCAGCGCCACACGCGCCGTGTCGCCTTTTTGCATGCCAGGGATGTGCACACCGGTCTGCATCAGCAGGGGCGCTCCAGCATGCAGCATATAGGCCACTGGCGGGTTGACCCATTTCATGGAAGGCGATGAGCCGGCTGGGCCATCGCAGTCGCGGTGGGCAAACTTGTGCCCAGCGGGCCTGGCATCGCACCAGGCTTTGAAGGTTGCACGGATTTGTTCTCGACTCATGGCACCGTAGTGCTGCATCAAATCAGCCCAGGCGCGGAAATCTGTGCGCCCGGCACCAGGCCACTTCAAGCCGTCCACCAACTTGCGTGGCAAGCCAAAGGGCATGTCGATGGCGGCCACGTAAGGCAAACCAGCCTGCACAATTTGGTCTGCGGATCGCCCGGTGGACTGCATGGGCTCACCCGTGTTCAGCACATGCGCGAATTCTTGCAAGGTCGGCAATGACCACAGCTCATCGACTTGCAGAACAGGCCCCTGCCATTGCCCCACAGCCACGGCAATCGGTTTGCGCTTGCTGGGGCTGCTGGAAAAATCGATGCCCAAGAGGCGCGGAAGGATGTTGCTCATGGGGTTTGCGCTGGCAGCAGGCATTCGAGTTGGGCCAGGGTGTCTGCCTGGTGCAGGGGTTTGTCGTGGCGAATCCGAAGCATACGCGGAAAACGAACCGCCACGCCGCTTTTGTGGCGATTGGAACGCGAAATGGCTTCAAAACCCAACTCGAACACCAAGGTGGGCACCACCGTGCGCACAGGGCCAAATTTGTTGACAGTGTGCTTGCGGATCTCGCGATCGACCTGCTTGAACTCCTCGTCAGTGAGGCCGGAATAGGCCTTGGCAAATGGCACCAAGCGAGGCAAACCTTTGGCGGTGCTTTCTTCCACCGATTCTCCATTGGCAATGGCTTGTGCAACGGCCTGTGCCTGCGCTGCGGTCTGTGGCGCGCGCTCCCACACGGCAAAGGTGTAATCGGTGTACAGGCTGGCCCGCCTGCCATGGCCCCGTTGTGCGTACACCAGCACGCAGTCGATGGTCATGGGATCAATTTTCCATTTCCACCACAGACCATCGGCCTTTGTGCGGCCCACACCGTAACGGGATTCCCGGTGTTTGAGCATGAATCCCTCCACACCGCGCTCGCGGCTTTCAGCTTGAAGCGCTTGCAGGCCTGCCCAATCATCGACGATCACCAATGGGGACAAACGCAGGCGTGGCAGGTCGTGCAAGATGGACTGAAGGCTGTGTTGGCTTACACATTGCTCAAGCAAATCACGGCGGGTGTGCTGCGCTTGAGCAGTTTGCAAATGCCCTTGCCAGCGCAACAGGTCATAGGCCATGAACACCACCGGCGATTCGGCCATGAGTTTTTTGCTGACCACTTTGCGGTTCAAGCGCCCTTGCAAGGCGTTGAACCCCGCAGGCACAGCACTGCCTTTGGGCCACACCAACACTTCGCCATCCAGAATGCTGCCGTCTGGCAGCGTGCTCAGGGCGTGTTGCAATTCTGGGAATTGCTCACTCACCAATTCCTCGCCACGTGACCAAATCCACACCTGCCCAGCGTCCTTCACCACCTGGGCACGGATGCCATCGTATTTCCACTCCACCAACCAATCTTGAATACCCCCCAAGGCATCCGGGGCCTGCTGCAAAGGGTGCGCCAAAAAAAAGGGCAAGGGCTGCCCCGCCCTGACCGATGCCGAGGCATCGGTGGACTCCTCATGGGCTGCAATCAGGGCCACATATTGTGCTGCGCTGGGTTGGGTGCTGGTGTCGGCATAACCCATCATGCGCGTGGCCACAATTTTTGGATCCAGCTTGGCCAAGGTGGCCAGTGCACGGGTGACCAACAACTTGGACACCCCCACCCGAAAACCACCCCCCACCAATTTCACAAACAAAAACCGCTCGGCCGCATCCAAAGTCCGCCAGCACGCTTGAACTGCGGCGATTCGATCTTCGTCGGCCATGGCGCGCAAAGGCAGTATGCGCTCTTGCATCCACCACGCCAGGCCATGCGCAGGCTCAAGCTGGGTGTGTGTTGGCAATGGCAACACATGGGCGATGGTCTCTGCCAAATCCCCCACCGCCTGGTAGCTTTCTTCAAACAACCAATCGGGCAAACCACTTTCCCGCAGAGCCACCTCACGCAAGGTCGCGGTGGGCACGGTGCGTTTGGGTTTGCCACCGGATAAAAAATACACCGCCCAAGCGGCATCGTCAGGGGGAGCACACTCAAAGTATTGGCACAAGGCCTGCAACTTGTTTTTGGTCGAGGTGCTTGCATCCAATTGGGAAAACAAGGCGGCAAATTGCTTCATGATGCACCCGCAAGCTCAGCGGACTCTTCGGCCCCCTGCTCGCCACCGTACTCGGTGACAAATGCGCGGGCATTCAAGCCCTGGTCTTGTAGCCAACGCACCATGACAGACACGTAACCGTGGGTAACAATGACCTGCTCCGCCCCGGTTTCACCAATCGCTTTCATGAGGCCGGGCCAGTCGGCGTGGTCAGACATCACAAACCCGCGGTCCACATTGCTGCGTCTTCGCGAACCCCGCAGCTGCATCCAACCGGATGCAAACGCATCGGAATAGGCCGAGCCAAAACGTTTCATCCAGCTGGCGCCCTGCGCGGCGGGCGGCGCAATGGCCAGGCAGGTTTTGTACATCGATTTGTCGTGGATGTTGCTCACCAAATGGGTGGCAGGCAAAGCCACGCCGGCCTCACGGTACGCCACATTCAGGGCTTCGCATGCGCTGTGGCACACAATCGGACCAATGCTGGGGTCCACGCCCGCGATGATGCGCTGTGCCTTGCCAAACGAATAGCCATACAACACGCTGGCTTTGCCCTGCGCCGCATTGGCAGCCCACCATGCGTTAATTTCGGCGTAAATGTCTGCATCGCTTCGCCAACGGTAAACAGGCAAGCCAAACGTGGATTCGGTGATGAACGTGTGGCAACGCACGGGTTCAAAGGGGGTGCAGGTGAGGTCGGGCATGACCTTGTAATCACCGCTGGCCACCCAGACTTGCCCTCGGTATTCCAAACGCACTTGGCAAGAACCCAGCACATGGCCAGCGGGATGCAGTGAAATTTTGACGCCGTTGTGCACAGTGCTTGCACCATACGGCAAGGTGTCCAATTGGATGTTGCCAAGCCGTGTGCGCAACACACCTTCACCGGGCGCGGCGCACAGGTAGTGATTGTGACCTGTGCGGGCGTGGTCGGCATGTGCATGGGTGATGACCGCTCGATCCACTTTGCGCCATGGATCAATATAAAAATCACCCGGGGGGCAATACAAACCTTCGGGACGACTAACCACCAAGTCCATGCTAATACCGGCTGCCAAAACCGCCTACAAACACTGCCAACAGCATGAGTTTATAACACAGCCAGCTCACTGCCCGCGCCTTGAACGGGCGAGCCGCATGGCTGTGTTGCTGAATGCGTCGGCTGTTGTTCTGAATGGCCTCCAACAGCGCTGCCTTGAGTGTTTGAGCAAAAAGGCGGTTGTGAACAAGCACATTGGCCTCCCGGGCAAACAAACAACTCAAGGGATCCAGATTGGACGAACCGACTGTGGCCCACAGGGAGTCCACCACCCCCACTTTGGCATGCAAAAAACCCGGCAGGTATTCGTACACTTCCACGCCTTGCGCCAACATTTGGTCATAGAGATGCAGCGTGGCGTGGTGTTGAAATTTGTATTCCACACGCCCCTGGAGCAGAAGCTTGACCACCACGCCGCGCTGCCGCGCCGATGCAATCGCTGCTCGCATTTTGCTGCCAGGTAAAAAGTAGGCATTGGCCAAAATCACCGAGGTGTGCGCTTTGCCGATGGCCTGAATGTATGCACGTTCAATGCGTCGCCGAAGGCGAAAGTTATCCCGAAGGGCCAGTTGCGCGCGCACCGGGCCGCAGGGAGCGGGCGGGGTCTCTTGCCGTTGGGCATCCATGAGATTCATCCACTGATCGGCGCGTTGCCTCCACCAAGCGGAAGTGAAGGTGTCGGTAACCATGCCACCTGGGCCGATTTGCATCCACATCCATTGCATGGCGTGCACCACATCCATCACCACCGGACCTTGCAACTTGACTGCAAAATCGTACCGTGGCCCCAGGCCATGATTGATCAAATCGCTGTTGACCTGGGTGTGCAACTGGGCTGGCATGAGTTCACCGCGTTCACCGCTGTGATTCATGTCATCCAGCACATTGATGCCCCCCACAAAGGCAAGCTGGCCATCCACGGCCAACATTTTGCGGTGCATGCGCCGCAAACGCCTGGGGCTGGGTTTGAGTTTCCAACGTTCCGGGCGAAACACCCGCACTTTCACACCAGCCTGGCGCAGGCGTGGCACAAACACATGCACACCTTCCTGCCCACCAAAGCCATCAAGCACCAGTTGCACTTCCACACCGCGCAAGGCTGCATCACAGAGGGCTTGGGCAAATGCATGGCCAGTGGGGTCGTCGGCAAAAATATAGGTTTCCATGTGCACGGTTGCGTGTGCATGGGCGATGGCTTGCAATGCTTGAGGAAAGTATTCAGCACCGCCAGTCAACAACGCCACCGCATTGCCATCCCGCTCAGGTGTAGGGGGGGGCAGCAAGCGATCCACTTGTGCATTGAAATCATGAAGCACCTGCCGCAGAGGCGGCTTTTGGCGGGCCTTTTTCATGGGTGCACGTACTCCAGATCAACCACAAATGGCGCATGGTCGGAGAGCTTGCTCCACAGATCCCCCCGAAGCACCTGGGCCTGCGCAACCTGAAAACCGCGTGCAAACACACGGTCTAGCCCCAAAATGGGAAATCGGCTGGGAAAACTGCCCACATGCAACAAACGTTCTATCCGTTTGGCCCCTTTGAGCGGCATCACCTCTTGCGCATTCAGGCCACTTTGCAAGACTGGCCCCAGGCGGCGTTGCCAATCGTTGAAATCCCCCGCAACCACCAACGGTGCCGCGTGGGGCACATGCGTGCGGACATGCTCAATCAATTTGTCGGCCTGGCGCAAACGGCTGCGGTAGAGCAAACCAAAATGCGCCACCAAGGCATGCAGCGGCCCAGCCGGGGTGTTCACCCGGCAATGCAACAAACCACGTTGTTCAAGCCTGTGATCTGACACATCCTCGTTCAAGGTCCATTCAATGGCGTGGCGAGACAAGAGCGCATTGCCATGGTGGCCATGGGGGTAGACGGCGTTCATGCCATAAGCGCTGAAATAACGCTGGCTGGCGTGACCGAGCAGGTCATCAATGGCGGAGGGCCCTTGCGCCAAAAACTCATGCTGACCATGCGCTGGCCATTGTTCAAAGCGGTTGGCGTGTTTGTCGTGACGGCCCTGCACCTCTTGCAAAAAAATCAGATCGGCGTCCAGGGCGTGAAGCTGCTCACGCAATGCGTGGATGGTGAGCGTGGGTTTGCGCAAACCCATCACGCCTTTGTGAATGTTGTAGGTTGCAATCCTCAAGCGCATCCGCGCACCGCCTTTTACGCACAATTCATAGAAAAAATACCTGGTTTTTGCCAAATCAATTCAAGACATGTCACAAGCGCAGGGTATTGATCGCCCATTAGGGTTACCCCTATACTGTTTGGGTAGATATTAATAAATTTGCTACGCAGCTTTAAATCAGATTTTGCAGTTACTACACAACGTATATGAAAAAGGGCTCCGCATGCGCGAGCCCTTTTTATTTTGTGCCGAGCAACTTGGCCAGCGCCAAAATGGCCTGCGCGTTGTTGGGTGAAAAACAGCGCTCTGCGGCCTCTTGGGGTGCAAGCCAGGCGTGGCGAACATGCTCCCGGGGATTCAAGCGCGGTTGGCTGCCTTCTGGCACGCAAACGGCAAACCAATGCTCTGTGTTGTGGGTGGTTCCGGGCGGGTAGCGGTGACGCCAATGCTCAAAAATTTCGTACTGCAGTTGGTGAGGCCAGGGGCGCAGTTGCCATGGCTGTGCAAGCTCAGCCCAGGTCGCGCCCAAAACAGGGGCACCGTCGCATGGCAAGGCCTCAAAGCCCGTTTCTTCCCCAAGTTCGCGCAGCGCCGCGGTCAACGGCGGTTCATCCCAGGAGTCCAAGCTGCCTGTGACCGACTGCCAATACCCCGCTTTGTCGGCCCGTTCGATCAATAAAAAATCCCCGGCTGGGTTGTACATCACAACCAACACAGACACGGGGATTTTGTTGCTGCTCACTGGCGCAAACGCTCAGGCCTGCGGCTTGACTTCAAGCTGGCGCAAACGAATATGCAACTCGCGCATTTGTTTTTCGTCCACTGGGCTGGGGGCCTGCGTGAGCAAACATTGGGCACGCTGCGTTTTGGGGAATGCAATCACATCGCGAATGCTCTCGGCGCCGCTCATCATGGTCACAATGCGGTCCAGACCAAAGGCCAAGCCGCCATGGGGTGGTGCGCCATACTGCAACGCATCCAAGAGGAAGCCAAATTTCTGGCGCGCCTCTTCTTCAGCAATGTTCAGGGCGCGGAACACCTTGCTCTGCACGGCTTCTTTGTGAATGCGCACCGAGCCACCGCCCAGCTCCCAGCCGTTGAGCACCATGTCGTACGCTTTGGCCAGGCACTTGCCAGGGTCGGTGGCCAAATAATCTTCGTGGCCGTCTTTGGGGCTGGTGAAGGGGTGATGGCAGGCCACCCAGCGACCAGCTTCCTCATCCAACTCAAACATTGGGAAGTCAACCACCCACAACGGCTCCCACTGGCCCTGCACCAAACCTTTGGACTGGCCAAACTCGCTGTGACCCACCTTCAGGCGCAAAGCGCCAATGGCATCGTTGACCACTTTGGCTTTGTCAGCGCCAAAAAACAGCAAATCGCCGTCTTGCGCGCCACTGCGCTTGAGCAACTCATTGAGCGCAGCGTCGTGGATGTTTTTAACAATGGGGGACTGCAAACCATCGCGGCCTTTGGCGAGCTCGTTCACCTTGATCCAGGCCAAGCCCTTGGCACCATAAATGCCAACAAACTTGGTGTATGCGTCAATCTCGGAACGCGGGATCTCGGCGCCACCAGGCACACGCAAGGCCACCACGCGGCCGTTGTCCATGTTGGCAGGGCCAGAGAACACCTTGAAGTCCACGTCTTTCATGACGTCGGTCAACTCGGTGAATTCCATCTTGACCCGCAGATCGGGTTTGTCAGAGCCAAAGCGCGCCATGGCCTCGCTGTACGCCATCACCGGGAAAGGATTGGCCAGCGCCACGCCCATGGTCTCTTGGAAGACCTGGCGAATCATGTGCTCAAAAAGATCCCGAATTTCTTGCTCGGTCAGGAAAGAGGTTTCGATGTCCACCTGCGTGAATTCGGGCTGGCGGTCTGCGCGCAAGTCTTCGTCGCGGAAGCACTTGGTGATTTGGTAATACCGGTCAAAGCCCGCCACCATCAACATTTGCTTGAACAACTGAGGCGACTGGGGCAGCGCGAAAAATTCGCCAGCATGCACGCGCGAGGGCACCAGGTAATCGCGTGCGCCTTCAGGCGTGCTCTTGGTGAGCATGGGGGTTTCAATGTCGACAAAGCCCTCTTTGTCGAGGTACTTGCGAATGGCCATGGCCACCTTGTAGCGCAGCATCAGGTTTTTCTGCATTTGCGGGCGACGCAGATCCAGCACACGGTGAGTCAAGCGTGTGGTCTCGGAGAGGTTTTCATCGTCGAGTTGGAAGGGCGGCGTGACGGATGCATTGAGCACTTCCAAGCCCTTGCACAACACTTCGACGGCACCGCTCTTGAGGTTGCTGTTCTCGGTGCCAGCAGGGCGGGCACGAACCAAACCCTCCACCCGCACGCAAAATTCGTTGCGCAGGGTTTCGGCCAGGGCAAACATGTCTGGCAGATCGGGGTCGCACACCACCTGCACCAAACCCTCACGGTCTCGAAGGTCAATGAAGATGACCCCGCCATGATCGCGGCGGCGTTGCACCCAGCCACACAGGGAGACGGTTTGGCCCAGGTGAGCCTGTGACACGTTGCCACAATAATCAGTGCGCATTTTCATGAGGATTTTTCTGCAATTGAGAGGGGTTGATCTGGCGTGGCTTCGGCGGGTGCAACCACCCCCAAAGACACAATGTATTTGAGTGCTTCGTCCACGCTCAGGCCGGACGGGCGCAATAAACTTTTGGGCACCATGATGACATAGCCGGACGCCGGGCTTGGCGAGGTGGGCACATACACCGACACCACCTCATCCTCACCCAGTTGCTGGCGCAAGGCTTGGGGGGGCTGCCCCGTCACAAAACCCAAAGCCCACACGCCAGGGTGCGGGTAAGGCACCAGCACCGACTCGGAGAAAGCCTTGCCCGAGGAGGTGAGCAAGGTGTCGGACACTTGCTTGACGCTGGTGTACACCACCTTGAGCAAGGGAATCCGCGACAACACCGCGTCGCCCAACCGAAACAGCCAGGCGCCCACAAAATTGGCAGCCAGCATCCCGGTGAGCAACAACACGGCCACGGTGAGCAGCACACCCAAACCAGGAATATTAAAACCCAGCCAATGCGCCGGATGAAGGCTATACGGCAGCAGCAACAGGGTTTGGTCCATCAGACCTACAACCGTGAACAACACCCAAACCGTGATGGCCAGGGGGATCCAGATCAGGAGGCCTGTGAACAGGTATTTGCGCAAGGAGGACTGGTTTTGCAACGTGCCCCCTAGCTGGCGTCGGCCGCAGGCGCGGGGCTGCTGCTGGCGGTGGAGGCTGTCGCCCCGGCACCATTGCGAAAATCGGTGGCGTACCACCCCGACCCTTTGAGTTGAAAACCCGCAGCCGTGACCTGCTTTGCAAAGTGCGCCTGCCCACAGCTTGGGCACTGGGTGAGCGGCGCATCACTGAGTTTTTGCAACACGTCTTTTTCAAAGCCACAGGCTTGACAGCGATAAGCGTAGATTGGCATTTGAACTCCACCTGCTAAAAAGCAACGAAAAACCCCCAATTATAAGCCGTCAAAGACTTTTTCTCCAAGATCGCGGCCTCGCGTGCATAAAAAAAGAGCGCCCTCCCACCCGGAGAAACGCCCTTTGTGTCGACGGAGCAGGCTGCCCTTTTGGAAATCAGCCCAATGACACGAAAACTGCTGCCGCCCCCCTCTAGCAAAGGGCGGTTTGTTGAGCCCAGGCTCTTTTAAGCGGCCTGGTACCCTGCCTCTTGCTGCGGCTTGTTTTCCACACTCCAACGGTTGGCGCGCTTGAATGTGCCCAAATCGTTGAAACGCACGCCATTCTCACGCATCACCTCGTGCGCCTTTTTGGCGGTCATCTGGCGAAGGTAAAACGGGTCACGTACCACAAAGTGATGGATGGCGTGGGTGGAACCAAAATTGAAACAGAACAGATGAGGAATGACGAACCACTTGCTGTTGAGCACTTGGCATTGCTGCACAAAATTGCCGTCTTCAATGTCGCCAAAATAATGCATGTTCGAGCTGATGAAGTTGATGCTGAAAGAGCGCAGCAAGTTGGGTGCAAAAATCAGGACGGCCACGGTGTTGGCTGCGGCCACAAACTCGGCGTTGACAAAAGCAGGCCAAGGCACGCTGTAACCCACCACCCAAGCGGCGGCCTCGATGGCCCAATAGGTCACATACGCATGGAAACTCACCCAAAATGCAGACGCCAGGGGAAAGTTGCCTGCGGCGCCCATCATCAACATTTTCAGACGGCGATTTTTTGGAATCCTGAAAACACGCAGCACGACACTCAACTCCAGGTCCAGCATCATCAGCAAACGCAGCGGTGTAAAGCGTTCACCGTTGGTGATGGCCCGCTCTTCCAAATCGGTCTCTGTGCCCGAGTGCTTGTGATGGTGCAAATGCAGGTGACGACGAGCCCATGGGTTGATGGTGCTTGGGCGGCACAGCCAAACCAGCGCCATCATCAAGTTGTGCATGAACTTGTTTTTGCGGAAGTACATGTAATGAATAAGGTCGTGCTCCAGCTCGTGGGTGAAGCTCAGGAAGATGGCAATCACTGGAATGGTGATGTACCAAGCCAGCATGCCTTCCAGATAGGCCCAACCCGTGGCCAGCGCACCCGCCATGGAGAGCAGCAGAATGCCCATGCCAATGGCGTCTTGGTGTTGGAGAATTGGATATTTGGCGCGAATTCGATCGCCTTCGGCCAGGATGGCGGTCTTGATGACCGCGATGCGCTTTTGGTCTTGCGCATTGATGTGATTTTGCTTGATGCGCGAGCCCTGCTTGGCTTGCCCACCCTGCCCCATCAATTTTTCACTCAAATTAGACATTGCGAAGTCCCCTTGTAATTTGGCTTTTCTGGATTGAAGTATGCTTAAAGCCGTCCCAACACGCTTGTATTTACGCGACAAGAGCATGACTTTGCACGCCACTCCACCCACTGCATTGGCCAGCTGGATGCGCGGCCTGGCCCAAGAGCTAGAGCAGCGTGGGCTGGACGCGCCCGCACTGTTTGAACAGGCGGGGCTTGAACATGCGCAATTGGACGCCCCGGAAGCCCGCTACCCGGTGAGCAACACCACCACCCTGTGGCAAAAGGCGGTGGAGCTGACCGGGGATGAGACACTGGGCCTGAAAGCGATACGCCACATCACGCCAGCCACGTTTCACGCGGTGGGCCTGAGCGTGATGGCCAGCGAAACGCTGGAAGAAGCTTTTGGCCGAATGAGCCGTTTTGTGGACCTGGTGACCGACGCCAGTGAAATGAGACTACACAGCGACGCGCAACACTTTGTGGTCGAACTCACCCTGCGCGATGGGGCGCACCCAGCGCCCCAATCCATGGATGGATTTGCCTGCCTGCTGGCCAATGCTGGCAAAGGCCTGGGCGACCCAAGCTTGGTGCCGCAGCGAGTAGAACTCACGCGCCCCGCCCCTCAAGCGTCCAACATTGATTATTTTGAAAAATCATTTGGTGCTCCGCTGCTGTACGGGCAATCCACCATGCGCATTGTGTACGCCCAAAGCACCGTGAAAACCCGCCTGAAGGGTGCCAACCGATTGATTGCTGAGCACTTGGACCAAGCCAGCCTGGCCGCCATTGAGCGGCTTAAACCCACCCAAACACTGGCCAAAAAGGTGCGCGCCTTGGTGTTGCGCACACTGCCACATGGCGCCCCCAGTGTTGAGGCAGTGGCCGAGCACTTGGCCATGAGCGCCCGCAATTTGCAGCGCAAGCTGGCCGATGAGGGCACAAGCCTTGCAGACATTGTGGACGACGTGAGGCAAGAAGAAGCCAAACGCTTGCTCACGCAAACCCAGGCGCCGCTCACGGCGATTGCACTGGACCTCGGATTCTCGGACGCCTCCGCTTTCAGCCGCGCCTGCAAACGCTGGTTTGGCAAACCCCCCTCTGAATTTCGCCAATAAGCACAACACGCACTAGAGCAAACCGTCTAGCTGCAAGGTACGCCTCTTGCACAAACCGGGCATCGTCACGTCGTTTTGGCCAGCAGCCTGCTGGGAATGTGACTACATATGCCTGGAGATGGTGCAATGCAACACAACAATACTTACAGAAAATTCCTCGCCCGCGCACTGTGCGCGAGCACGCTGTTTTTAACGGCGGTGACTTTTGGTGCAAACATGCTGCCCATCGACCGTCAGCCTGCCTCGGCCAGTGTGCGCGACGCCAACCAGGCCAGTCGCGTGTCAGCGCCCTTGAACTACACCGCACCGCAAATATTGCTGAACGACCCCGAAGGCATCAAATACCCAGGCGATGTGGAAGCGCAAGTGCGATACCCACTCGATGGCGATGGCCCATTCCCCGTGGTGCTGTACCTGCATGGGCGCCATGTGACCTGCAGCTACCTGGGCACCGAGTTTTTAAGCTCTGGGGAGTGTGAACTGGAAATACCTGGCGTTGTGGGCGCACCTGTGCAGGTGCTCAAAAGCGTAGACAGTTACAAAGGCTACGACTACATGGCTCAAAACTTGGCCGCCCAAGGGTATGTGGTGATTTCAATCAACGCCAACGATGTGAACGACAAAGACCTGGTGGGCAACGCAGGTGCGAATGAGCGATCACAACTCATCCTGCATCACCTGGACATTCTGCGCGAGATCAATCGCACCGGTTTTTACAGCCGTTTGAGCGAGCCTTATTTGTTGTCCAACCTGCGTGGAAAAATCGACATGGAGCGCATTGGGATGATGGGCCACTCCCGAGGCGGACAAGGTGTGACCCAGGTGTTGGCCGTGAACAAGAATCGCCCAGCCACTGTGGAGGTGGGCGGCAACATCTATCAGCCTGGCGACGCATTCATTGCCCCGCATCACATCAAGGCGGTTTTTGCGCTTGCCCCAACCAACTTTGATTATATTGCTGCACCCGATGTGAATTTTGCCGTTCTCTTGCCCTACTGCGACGGGGATGTGTCCAACCTGCAAGGGGCTTTTATGTATGACAAAAGCCGCTACATCGACCAAACCATCCAAACACCCAAGTTCCAAGTCGTGACCATGGGGGCCAACCACAACTTTTACAACACGGTGTGGTCTGGGGATGATTATTCCAACGCAGACAGCCACTGCGATCTAGCCCAAGAGGGCAATGGCAGGGATCAGCCGCTGGACCAGCGACGCCACGGCGAGTTTTTGATGTCCTCTTTCTTCCGCTTGTTTTTGGGCAACGAGCAGCAGTTTGCAAACTACTGGAATGGCACAGCAGGCCTTCCGCTGGACGCTTGCCCCATCGAAAAAGCCAAATCTGGGCAACGCTGTGACGATCGCGTGCATTTGAGCATTCAGCAACCCGCGCCCAAGCGGCTGGTGATCGACGATGTGCTGGATGCCGAATCCCTCATGAAAAACAACCTCGCTGGCAGCAACACCGCCGCAAACCTCGATCGATTTGAGTTTTGCAACACCACGAGCGCAACCGGGACGGTGGCCTCCACCGCCTGCCCGAGCCTGCGAACCTGGGCCACGGCGGGTCAACTTTACCTGGAATCAGACAACAGCACCTCGGCCCTCAAGTTTGCGATTGGCGACAAAAATGTCAAAAGCTACGACAGCCTGACATTCCGGGCGGGCTTGCCAGTTTTGAACGGCGCGGATGCCCTCACCGCACCGCCTGTGCTTTCTGTCACGCTCAGCGACACCCAAGGCGTCTCCAAAACACTCAAGGTATCGAGCTACTCCCGCGCGCTGTACCTGCCCCCCGGTGATGCCGCCAATGCGGAAGGCGCAAAAACCTTGCTCAACATGGTGCGCCTGCCCTTGAATGCATTCGCAGGTTTGGATTTTGAACACATTCAAAGCGTGAGCATCGCCAGTGAAGGCTTGGTCAAAATCCAATTGACCGATCTGCAATTCCAGGCGCTGGCGGGCGCCCTGGTGCTGCCCGTTGACAATGGCGCCGGTGACCCAACACCAGGCGACAGCGACGGTGGCAACGATGGCACCCTGGACCCCGCTGAAAACGGGGCGGGTGGAACCAACAACCTGGCCAACCCAGGCGGTGGTGGTGCTTTGAATTTGCTGGGTCTGCTGGGACTGGCAATTTGCGCAGCCTGGATGCGGCGCAAGTGAGATGTTTACTGCGCTGTGTAGTGCGTGTATGCACTCACAGCGCCCTGCTTGCCGACCAACAACACATCGTAAGCATGCCGCTTGTTGGGCAAGTCTGGATGCTCCATGCCAGGCGAGCCCATTGGCATCCCTGGCACAGCCAGGCCAACTGCATCCGGCTTTTCTTGTAAGAGCTTCTTGATGTCATCGGCGGGCACATGGCCCTCAATGGCATAACCCGCAATTTTGGCACTGTGGCAACTGCCGTAGTCTTGGGACATGCCAAGCGCTGCGCGGAATGCACCTGTGTCTTGCACATCGTTGACCTTCACTTCAAAGCCATTGTCACGCAGGTGATCCACCCAGGCGCTGCAACAACCACAGGTGGGTGTTTTCCAGACTTCAATGAAATTTTCTGCTTGGGCCTGTTTGGCCGATGCATCGCTGTTGCCCTTGTCTGCGCAGGCGGCTGTGAGCAGGCAAGCCCCGATCAACAGGGCCCACGCGCTGCGTTTGAATGTTTGATGAATCATCATGGTGCTTCCACGTCAAAACTTGTGTCGATGTGGCCCGGCAACACCAGGCGCACAGTGTCTTTTGCATTTAGAGGCCCAACACCCTCGGGTGTTCCCGTGTAGATCAAATCCCCGGCTTGCAAAGTGAACACCTCACTGAGGTAACGCACGATGTACGGAATGGGAAACAGCATCTTGCGAATGTCGCCATGCTGCTTGAGTTGGCCATTGAGGTACATCTGGAATTCGATGTGCTGAGGTTGACCAATGTGATTGGCAGCCACAAACGAAGTGACCGTTGCTGCGCAATCAAAGCCCTTGGCCACCGCCCAAGGCAAGCCCCCTTGTTTGGCTTTGGTTTGCAAATCCCGAGCGGTGAGGTCCAGCCCCAGGCCGTAACCGGCAATGTGGTCCAAGGCCTCATCTTCTGCAATGTTTTTGCCACCTTGGCCCACCAGCAGCACCAGCTCGGCTTCGTGGTGAACGTCTGCTGAATGTTTGGGCAATCGGATGGCATGCCCGGGCATGAGCAAAGCCGAAGTGGGCTTGATGAAGACCACGGGGTCTTCTTCTGGGCGGTTGCCCAACTCCGCAATGTGCGCGGCATAATTGCGGCCAATACAATAAATGTTTCGGACCTCGACCGCCCGGGTCTGGTCTGCATGCAATGCAATGTGGGCCATGGGCACACCTCACTCAAAGGGACAGATCACCTGATTGTACGCAAACCGCCTCGTCCAAACAGACGAGCCAAATCCAATTGCGTTTGCCCGCCGGATTGTTCAAGATTCCAAAGAAACACTTGGAAGGTGCCAATCGACATGAATCTCTTGGTGGTGGACGATCATTTGTTGTTCCGGGAAGGGTTGCGACACATCCTCGTGCGGCTGGATCAGGCCGTGAATATTGTGGAGTGCGGGACAGTGAATGAGGCCTTGGCACTGAAAGCAGAGCACCCTGTGTTTGACTTGGTGTTGTTGGACATGCAACTGCCTGGCATGCAGGGCTTGGCTGGCTTGCTGGCCATTCAAGATGCATTCCCAACAAGCCCGATTGCCATGATCTCTGGGGTAGCAGATGAGCGCCTGATTGCAGAGGGACTGCGCTGCGGGGCGCAAGGTTTCGTCTCCAAATCAGGCAGCGCCGACGACATGCTGGAAGGGCTCAAAAAAGTGATCAATGGCGAGCAACACCGGGCCAACAACCTGGACCCGATTGCAGCCTCCTCCCAGACCACCATCAGCCAATCTGCCCAGCATTATCACCTCACACCACGCCAAATCCAGGTGCTGGTTCAACTCTGTGAGGGCCATTCCAACAAAGAAATTGGCCGTCAACTGACCATGAGCGAAAACACCGTCCGCTGCCACGTGGCCAGCGTGTTTAGGGCACTTGGGGCAAAATCCCGCACAGAAGCAGCTGTGTTGGCCAAACGCAAAGGATTGCTCTAAGTGATGCAATCCGGCCAAAGCTACCAGGCGGCCATTGGCCACGCGCAGGCCAAGCTGCTGTTTGAGCACCTGCCTTTTGTGTTGGTGGGCAGTTTGGTGTCTAGCACGGGCGTTGCACTCATCCTGGCTGGTCGGGTGTCGACCAACCTGCTGCTGGCCTGGGTGACCACGGTGTACGTGCTGTGCGGTGTGCGCTGGCTGGTGCGCAAACAATTCATGGCCCAAGGTGACTCCTTTGACAGCGCGCTGTGGATACGCGTGGCCACCGCCTTCACTGGCATGGCGGGGGTGGTGTGGGGCAGCATGGGCGTGCTCTTTTTTGTGGACGATCCCTTGGTGCTCATGACCCTGGTGATTGTGCTTGGCGGCATGACTGCAGGGGCCGTGTCTTCACACAGTTGTTACCTGCCCGCCTACGTGGCCTATGCCATGCCCACGGTCTCGCCTTTTGCTGTTCGATGCATGTTGGAGGGCGGAAGTTTTTTTTGGGTCTTGGGCGCCCTGTCACTGACCTTCATGGCCGTCAACATTTTGTATGGTCGCAACTTGCAGCGCAATTTCATGGAGACCATGCGGCTGCGGTTTGAGAATGCCGACCTGGTGCAGGCTTTGATGCAACAAAAGCAAGTGGCCGAACAGGCGAGTCTCGCAAAAACGCGTTTCTTGGCCGCAGCCAGTCATGACTTGCGCCAGCCAGTGCAGGCCATTGAACTGTTTGCCGATGTGTTGGACCGCGATCTGCAGGGCAGTCCATCGGCCCCGCTGGTGGGGCGAATACGGGCGGCGGGCCGTGGCCTGGAAACCCTGCTCAATGCGCTGCTGGACTTCTCCAAAATTGATGCGGCAGCCATCACGCCAGACAAGCAACACTTCCCCGTGCAAACCTTGCTCGACGCACTGCACAGCGATTTTGGCTCCCAAGCTGAACGCAAGGGGCTCACCTTGAGAATCATGCCAAGCCGACTTTGGCTACACAGCGACCCCACCCTGCTTGAACGCGTATTGCGCAACTTTGTTTCCAATGCAATCAAGTACACGCCAACAGGCCGAGTCACCGTGGGCTGCAAAAGGCAAGGGTCGAGCGTGCGCCTGATGGTGATCGACACGGGCTTGGGCATACCAAAACCCGCACAAACCAGCGTGTTCAAAGAGTTTGTTCAACTGGACAACCCGGAGCGAGATCGAGAAAAAGGCCTGGGCCTGGGTTTGTACATTGCTCAAAGTTTGTCCAGGCTGCTTGATCACCCGCTGGCCCTGCACTCGGTGGTGGGCAAAGGCTCTACTTTTTCCCTGACCGTGCCGCTTGGGATTGCCAATACAACGCCTGTCGCACCCGTCACCGAACACGCACGGGCAGACGCCCTGCGCGATAAAACAGTCCTGCTGATCGACGACGATCCGAACATTCGCATGGGCGTGACTGAAATGCTGGAACGCTGGGATTGCGCAGCGGTCACCGCCGAATCCGCCCATGAAGCCCTGGAGCTGATGCAAATCAGCGGGTTTGTGCCAGATGCGATTGTGGCGGACTACCGCTTACGCAATGAGGAAACCGGCGTGCAAGCCATTCAAGCCATCCAGGCGCGTTGGGGGGCAGTGCCCGCAGCAATCCTCACAGGGGACACAGAGCCCGACCGCATTCGCGAAGCCAGTTCTTCCGGCTACCCACTGGTGCACAAACCCCTGAGCGCCGCCAAACTGCGGGCCCTGTTGATGCACCTGTTGGAGCAAAAGCAAACCGACGCTTAAATGCCAGGCTCTTTGAGGAAGGGACCAAAGCAGGTGCTGAGGTCTGCCTGTTGGCACATCATGAATTTTTCACCGCTGTTGTGCATCACGATGTAGTTGGTCGCCTGGTTGCCGTTGGGCACCACATTGCCCATGCAGTCGGGCTGGTTGTTCACCTGCACCACCGTGTCTACCCAGGTGTAAAACCCGCTGGCATCCGGGCGCAAGGCAATGTCATAGCGAGTCTCTACAATTTGTTTCCCGCTGAGGATTTTGACTGATCCATCGGTGCGGATGTCGTACATTTCGAAACAGCGCTGCTCGGGCAAATTGATGCGCCAAGTGCCCACCAAGGGGTGATTGGGCGGCAAGGTGGTGTCTGCCAAAACAGGGCCAGAACAGACAAGCAACACAGAGAGCACAACGGCGCGTGACATAAAAACCTCTTCTGAACAGCGGGAAGAAAGTTAAGCATAACGCGAAATTTACAACTCGGCAGCAACAACAAAAAACCCGATGAGCGCAGGGGTCATCGGGCTTGATTGACTGCATCACACAGGGCCAACCTCAGAATGGAATGTCGTCATCCAGATCGGCCACGCTCTGGGGGGCTTGGCGCTGAGGAGTAGACCGCATGCCTGCGCCCGAAGAACGTGCGGGCGCAGGAGCAGACTCAAAGTCATCGCCGCCACCGTAGGCGCCGCCGCCACTGCCACCGCCACCGCCATCGCGACCACCCAAGAGTTGCATCTGGTCGGCCACAATCTCGGTGGTGTAGCGGTCCACGCCCTGCTGGTCTTGCCATTTGCGGGTTTTCAGGCGTCCTTCCACATAGATGGACCGGCCTTTTTTGCAGTACTCGCCAGCAATCTCAGCCAGGCGACCGTACATCACCACGCGGTGCCACTCGGTTTCTTCACGCTTCTCGCCTGTGTTTTTGTCTTTCCAATTGCTGGAGGTGGCCAAGGCCAGATTAACCACGGCGCCACCGTCTGGCAAGTAACGCACATCGGGGTCTTTGCCCAGGTTACCGACCAGAATGACTTTGTTGACAGAGGCCATGTGTGAATTGCTCCTAAATGCTTGTTTGGGTTGATGTGGGGCCGGGGGAAGTGGGCGATGCACTGGCGCTGCGGGGCGGCAAGGCAGCAATGCCGCGCACCAGCAAAAACCACAGCACCACCAGCAGCAACACGCCTTCGAACACGCCTTGTGCACCCAGGTGGCGATGGGCCAAACCACCCAAGGCGCCGCCAGCAAAAAGCCCCAACGCTTGGGAAGTATTATATACACCCAAGGCCAAACCCCGGTGACTAAGCGGTGCCACTCGTGACACCCACGAGGGAAGCGTAGCCTCCAGCAAGTTGAACCCGACAAAATACGCCAGCAGCAGCGCCACCACAGCCCAGCCGTGTTGATTGACCAGCACCAGCCCCAGCATCACCAGCGCCATGAGGGCGATGGCGCCCAACTTGACCACCTTGGTTTTGGCGTGTTTCTCAGCCCACACCATGAGCGGCACCATGAGCACAAACGAACCCAGCACCACCGGCAAATACACCTTCCAATGCTGGGCCAGGGGCAAATCGAGCCCCTTCACCAACAGGCTGGGCACCACCACAAACAGGGCCATTTGCGTGAGATGCAAGGTGAAAATACCCAGATTGAGGCGCAGCAAATCGGGCTGCATCAACACAGCCCGGGTGGCAAACCAACCCCCCTGCAATTTGGGCACCTGCGCATCCAAGGCGGGCGTGGGCAACAGGTAGATCACCACGGCAATGGCCAACACACTGAGCACGCCAGTGAGCCCGAAAAGCCCGCTCAGGCCGATCCACTGGTACAGCACGGGGGCCAGCACCAGCGACAACGCAAAAGTAACGCCGATGGAGGCGCCAATCATGGCCATGCCTTTGGAGCGGACTTCATCCCGGGTGACATCGGCCAGCAAAGCCGACAGCGCTGCAGAAATGGCACCAGCCCCCTGCAGGGCACGGGCCCACACCAACTGCTCCACCGTGGTGGCCACATAGCCCAGCCAACACCCTGCGGCAAACAACAACAAGCCACCCACAATCACCGGCTTGCGGCCAATTCGATCGGAGGCCCAGCCCAAAGGGATTTGCATGCACGCCTGGGCCAAGCCATAGATGCCCATGGCCAACCCCACCAAACTGAGGTTGTCCCCACCGGGCATGCCGGTGGCGTGCAGGGCAAACACAGGCAGAATCATGAACATGCCGAACATGCGCAACGCATAAATGCTGGCCAGCCAGCCGGCTGCCCGGCGCTCGGCGGGCAACATGGCAAACGGATTGTTTGTGCTGGAAGAACTGCGCATG
>DASUDK010000196.1:0-2899 GCA_036275655.1 Limnobacter sp.
ATCAAATTCGCTTAAGAGTTCACACTTTTTTCGTGCATGGCTTCCAGGGCGTCTTCCACCACTTGCCAACTGTTTGCTTTCAATCGCGTGGCATCAGAGAGCACTTGCCTGTACAAGCGTCCACCTGGCTGGCCATGAAAAAGCCCAAGCCAGGAGCGAGTGATGTTTCGAATGGATTCGCCACGCGCCATTTGCGCCTGCGCGTAGGTGTGCATTTCTTCAATCACCGTGGCGCGTGATCGAAATGGGGACGCCTGCCCAGTGATGAGCGCATCAAACTCGCTGAGCAACCACGGGTTGGTGTAGGCCTCTCGGCCAATCATGCAACCGTCAGCCCATTGCAAATGTTGCTGAATCTCGTCCACGGTTTTAATGCCGCCATTGAGCACAATCTGAAGATGCGGAAAATGTGCCTTAAGCCGCTGGACCACCGCATAACGCAGGGGCGGAATTTCGCGGTTTTCTTTGGGGGACAAACCTTTGAGCACCGCATTGCGAGCGTGCACGATGAATGTATTACAGCCAGCCTCGCTCACCCTGCCCACAAAATCGTAGAGCATCTGCTCGCTCTCGTCATAGTCCAGCCCAATGCGGTGCTTGACCGTGACTTCCAGGCCACAGGCATCGCGCATGGCCTTGACGCAGTCGGCCACCAGGCTTGGATCTGCCATGAGGCAGGCGCCAAATGCGCCTTTTTGTACGCGCTCACTGGGGCATCCACAATTCAGGTTGAGCTCATCGTAGCCAGCTTGCTCCACCCACTTTGCGCAGGCTGCCAATTCGGCGGGGTCGCTGCCGCCAATCTGAAAGGCCACCGGGTGTTCTTCGGTGTTGTAGGCGAGATACCGCGCACGGTCGCCATACACCAAAGCACCTGTGGTGATCATCTCGGTGTAGAGCCAGGTGTGCTGGCTGATGGCGCGATGAAACCGCCGGCAATGCCGGTCGGTCCAATCGATCATGGGTGCCACGGAAAGGATTCTGGATTGAGGCAAGGCCACTCCCCTTTGCCCAAGCAACAGCAAGGCTCAGAGCTTACGCCGCCTCGCGGCTGGCCTTCTTGCGCTCATGCTCCTTGAGGTAGCGCTTGCGGATGCGAATGCTCTTGGGCGTGATCTCCACCAGCTCGTCATCGGCAATAAACTCCACCGCGTATTCGAGGTTCAGTGCGATCGGGGGAACCAAACGCACGGCTTCGTCGGTGCCAGAGGCACGCACGTTGGTGAGCTGTTTGCCCTTGATGGGGTTGACCACCAGATCGTTGTCACGGCTGTGAATGCCAATGACCATGCCTTCGTACAGTGCCTCACCGGGTGATACAAACATGCGACCACGGTCTTGCAGCTTCCACAATGCGTAAGCCACTGCATCGCCATCGTCTTGAGAGATGAGCACGCCATTGTGACGCTCGGCCAAACCACCTTCCTTCAACGGGGCGTACTGGTCAAACACATGGCTAATGAGGCCGGTGCCGCGCGTCATGGTCATGAAGTCGCCTTGGAAGCCGATCAGGCCACGGGCGGGGATGCGGTACTCCAGGCGAACACGGCCTTTTCCATCTGGCGACATGTCCAGCAAGTCACCCTTGCGGCGGCCCAACTCTTCCATGATGGCGCCTTGGTGGGTGTCTTCTACATCCACAGTCAACATCTCGTAAGGCTCGCACTTCACGCCGTCAATCTCTTTGAACACCACGCGTGGACGCGACACGGCCAGCTCGTAGCCTTCACGGCGCATGTTTTCCAGGAGGATGGTGAGGTGCAGCTCACCACGGCCCGACACTTCAAACACGGTGTCGTCGTCGGTGTCTTTGACGCGCAGGGCCACGTTGCTTTTCAGCTCACGCTGCAGGCGATCGCGCAGTTGGCGACTGGTCACAAACTTGCCTTCGCGGCCGGCCAAGGGCGATGTGTTAACCATGAAGTTCATGGTGAGAGTGGGTTCGTCCACAGTCAGCACAGGCAAGGCTTCTGGGGTATCCACGGCACACACGGTGGTGCCAATCGCGATTTCTTCAATGCCGTTGATCAAGCAAATGTCGCCAGCCTCAGCCTGGTCCACCAACACGCGCTCCAAACCGCGGAATTTCAGCACTTGGTTGACTTTGCCGTTGAAAGGCACACCATCGGGGCCATTCATGCACACCACCTGCTGGCCAGTGCGCACTGTGCCTCGCTTGATTCGACCGATACCGATCTTGCCCACATAGCTGTTGTAATCCAGCGAGGTGATCTGGAACTGCAGGGGACCATTGGGGTCGTCATCGCGCACAGGCACGTATTTCAGAATGGCTTCAAACAAGGGGCGCATATCGCCCTCGCGCACATCCGGCGTGTTGCCAGCGTAACCGTTCAAGCCAGAGGCGTACACAATCGGGAAGTCCAGTTGATCATCGGTGGCGCCGAGTTTGTCGAACAGGTCAAAAGTTTGATCAATCACCCAATCCACGCGCGCGCCTGGGCGGTCCACTTTGTTGACCACCACGATGGGCTTCAAGCCCAGGGCCAGCGCCTTGCGGGTTACGAAGCGGGTTTGTGGCATGGGACCTTCCACCGCATCCACCAGCAACAACACAGAATCCACCATCGAGAGCACACGCTCCACTTCGCCACCGAAGTCGGCGTGCCCCGGGGTGTCCACGATGTTGATGTGCGTGCCTTCGTATTCAACGGCGCAGTTTTTGGCCAGAATGGTAATGCCACGCTCTTTTTCAAGGTCGTTGCTGTCCATCACGCGCTCTTCGAGTTTCTCGTTTTCGCGGAAAGTGCCGGACTGGCGAAGGAGTTGGTCCACCAGCGTGGTTTTGCCGTGGTCCACGTGGGCGATGATTGCAACGTTGCGTAGTGCGCGTGTCATAGGTTTACCTGAATAAGTCTTTCGGGCCTGAGCAATGCGCCCT
>DASUDK010000197.1:0-4853 GCA_036275655.1 Limnobacter sp.
ATCACCGCCACCTCTGGCTTGGGCTTTCACGCCAGCAGTGCCTTTGGCTTCATGGCCAAACTCAACGGCGGGCGCTCCACCGAGATTGTGATCGCCACGCGCGGCACGCTGAGCACCGCGGATGTGGGGACCGATTTGAACACTCTGCCCATGCGGGGTCCCAGCGGTCACCACATTCACATGGGCTTTGGCAGCACCTTCAAAAGCTATGTGGCGCAGCTCAAAGCATTCATTGACCAGCAACACCTGGGCTTCAAGGCCACTGCTGTGCATTGCATGGGCCACAGCCTGGGCGGCGCATTGGCCAATTTGAATGCGGCAGCCTGCGCAGAGCTGGACATGAATGCTTACCTCTACACGGTGGCTGCCCCCCGTGTGGGCATGGTGCCGTATGCGGAATACCTGAGCAGGAAGATGAACCCTGACCATGTTCACCGCGTGGCCAACGAGGCCGACATTGTGACCATGGTGCCATGTTTCCCGTTTGCACACGCGCCCTACCAGCATGGCACCCACCTGCTGGATGCTGGTATGTTGAAAGTCAATCCACTGCAACACACGCTGGCCGACGGGTACCGCGCCATGCGCAACAGCAGTTGGAAGCAATTGCAAAGTGCAAGCCAAAGCAAACAGTTGTTGTTAGAAAATTCGATGCACATGGCCATGCGCAGAGATGCAGGCTACCTGGATAAACTGGTCCACATGCCGGGCGCCATGTTTTCTTCCCGACTCTTGAAGATCATCAACTTGGCGATCAGTGACATGCTGACCCGGCTCGGGGCCCAAAGCCTGTTGAGTGTGCAGCAATACGGGACTGGGGCATTCACGGTGCTGGATCAACTTGCAGAAATGCTGGTTCGCCATGTGCAAGCCAGTCGCACCAATGCAAAAGAGGTGCTGGGCATTTTGAAACTGGTGATGAGCTACCTGGGGCGTGCAGGCACCACGCTGGTCGACGCCTCTGTGATGACCATTCGTTGGGTGTTTGGCTTGTTGCACCAGTCCATTCACACCATGGCGTCCATGGCGCTGGGCATGATTGGGCGTTAAAAACTCACCCCACCCGTCGGCTCACCTCGCGCAACAGCACCCACTCTTCTGCGGCGCTGGGGTGTACAGCCACGGTGCGATCAAAATCGGCCTTGGTGGCTCCCATGGTGTAGAGCACACCGAGCAATTGAATCATTTCTGGCGCATCTTCGCCCAGCATGTGGATGCCCAGCACGCGGTCGCTGGCATCATCGACCAGCAGCTTCATGTGGGTTTTTTGCTTGCCCCCGGCGAATGCGGTTTTCATGGGGGTGAATTCGGTTTCGTACACCCGCACGGCGCCCCGCTGCGCAGCAAGCTGCTCGGTGAGGCCCACTGTGCCAATGGGCGGTGAGGTGAAGGTGGCGGTGGGCACAGCGCTGTGGTCGATGGTGCGCCGCTGACCATTGAATTCGTTGTCCGCCAATGCTCGTCCTTCGGCAATGGCCACCGGTGTGAGATTGACTCGGTTGGTCACATCACCCACGGCGAACACGCCAGGCACTGGGGTCTGGCTGAATTCGTCAACTTCAATTTCGCCTTTCGGGCCGGGCTGCAAGCCGATGTTTTGCAAACCCAGGCCTTGGGTGTTGGGGCTGCGGCCGGTGGCATTGAGCACAAAGTCAAATCCGTGTGTGGTGGTTTTGGTTTGCAGGGTGTAGGCCTCACCATGTTTGCTGATGCGATCAAACTCGGTGCCGGGATGCAGGTGTACCCCTTGCAAAACAAGCGCTTCAGCAAGTTTGTTGCGGATGCTCTCATCAAAGCCGCGCAGAGGCAAAGCGTCGCGGTAAAACACATGCACATCGCTGCCCAAACCGCGCAAAATACAGGCAAATTCCAGCGCGATGTAGCCCGCACCAATCACGCCCACGCGTTTTGGCAGCTTGGTTAGATCAAGCAGTTCATTGGAAGTGGCGGCGCATTCCAGCCCAGGGAAAGCGTGGCGATTGGGCGAGGCTCCCGTGGCAATCAGGATGCGCTGTGTGATTAAGGTGCGTGCCCCCACCTGCACTTGCGACGAGGAAAGAACACGCCCAGTGCCGTGGATGACTTCAACGCCACTGGTGGCCAGGAGCTTGGCGTAAATGCCCTCGAGCCGGTTGATCTCTTGGGTTTTGGCCGACTGCCATGCGGACATGTCAAATTGCGCATGCTCGATGCGCCAACCTGGCTGCAAACCCTCACGCAAGGTTTGACCAAATTGGGCGGCATACATCATGAGTTTTTTGGGCACACATCCGCGAATGACGCAGGTGCCACCGAGGCGGCTGTTCTCGATGAGGGCGACCTTGGCGCCGTGGCTGGCTGCGCGCCGGGCGCTGGCCACGCCCCCTGAGCCGCCGCCAATCACCACGAGGTCGTAGACTGTGTTGCTGCTCATGCTCTGCTCCTTGTGCGGTGTTAGCCCAATCGCCATGCGTGGTATTTGCCGAGCCACGTCAACACGCCTTGTGGTGCGTGCGCGCGTTTCCATTCGCCTGCGGCGTACTTGTTGGCCTCGGCCAAGGTGGGGTAGGTGTGGATGGTGCCCAGAATTTTGTTGAGACCCAAACCGTGCTTCATGGCGAGCACAAACTCAGCCAGGAGGTCGCCTGCATGAACACCCACGATGGTGACACCGAGGATTTTGTCTTTGCCGGGCACGGTGAGCACTTTGACCATGCCGTGCGCATCGCTGTCAGCAATGGCGCGGTCCAGGTCGTCAATGCCATACCGGGTGACTTCGTAAGCAATGCCTTGCTCCTTGGCGTCTTGCTCGTTGAGTCCCACGCGGGCCACTTCGGGGTCGATGAAGGTGGCCCAGGGAATCACGGAGTAATCGGCCTTGAACTTTTTAAATTGCCCAAAGAGCGCGTTGACCGCCGCGTACCAGGCCTGGTGAGCCGCGGTGTGTGTGAACTGATAGGGGCCAGCCACATCGCCACAGGCAAAGATGTTGGGGTAAAGGGTTTCCAAGTATTCGTTGATGACCACGGTGCGGTTGGTCTCGATGCCCAGGGCCTCCAGCCCGTAGCCCTTTAAACGTGCAACACGGCCCACGGCACAAATCACGTCATCAAAAGCAATTCGCTTTTCTTGGCCTTGGTATTCAACCACCAGGCATTTGGTGCCCTCTTGGTTTTCAAAGCGCACGGCCTTGTGTTGCGTGAGCACTTGCACGCCATCGTGCTCCAGCGACTCGCGGGCCAATTGAGACACCTCTTCGTCTTCGCGGATCATGATGCGTGGGGCCATTTCAACCTGGGTGACCTGGCTGCCCAAGCGTGCAAAACTTTGTGCCAGCTCGCAGCCAATGGGACCGCCGCCCAACACCACCAGCCGCTTGGGTGGCTCGTCACGCTGGGCGAGTTGATCCCAGAGGGTGTCGCTGGTGAGTACGCCCGCCTGCTCAATGCCGGGCAAGGGTGGAACCAAAGGCTGCGCGCCTGCGGCAATCACAATGCTGCGGGCGGTCAGCCGGCTGGTGTGCCCATCGTTGTGGCGAATCTCGACAGTCCACGGGTCCACCAGGGTGGCATACCCCTGCAACACCTCCACGCCAAGCTTGGTGTAGCGCTCCACACTGTCGTGGGGTTCAATGGCGGCAATCACGCTGTGCACGCGTTGCATCACGGCTTTGAAGCTGAATTGGGGTTGGGTGTTGCTCAGCCCGTAATGCTGAGCGTGCCGCATTTGGTGGGCCAGTTTGGCACTTTTGATGAGGGCTTTGGAGGGCACGCAGCCGTAGTTCAGGCAATCGCCGCCCATTTTGTGCGCTTCAATCAGGGTGACCTTGGCCTTGACCGCTGCTGCGATGTAGGCACTCACCAGGCCGGCTGCGCCTGCGCCAATCACAATCAGGTTGCGGTCAAAGTGCGCGGGTTTGTTCCAGCGTGCATACACCTTGCGGGCCTTGATTTTGTCGGTGATTTTTTTGGCGATCAGCGGGAAAATACCCAGCAAGACAAACGAGAGGAGAAGCCCTGGCGATAGGATGCCGGAGAGACTGTTGATGTTGGCCAGCTCGGTGCCCGCATTCACGTACACGGCCGTGCCCGCCAGCATGCCCAACTGGCTCACCCAGAAAAAGGTGAAGGCCTTCATGCTGGTGAGCCCCATCAAGAGATTGATGAGGAAGAAGGGAAACACCGGCACCAAGCGCAGGGTGAACAGATAGAAAGCGCCTTCCTTTTCTACGCCAGCGTTGATGGCCTTAAGCCGCGCACCAAATTTGGCTTGCACGGAATCGCGCAACAAATAGCGCGCACCCAGAAACGCCAGCGTGGCACCCAGGGTGGAAGCAAACGAGACAATGATGAGCCCCTGCAACAAACCGAACAATGCACCGCCAGCCAAAGTCATCACCGCAGCACCGGGGATAGAAAACGCAGTAACCACCACATAAGCCGCAAAATACACACCAATCACCAACCCAGGCGATTCGGCCTGAAAAGCACGGAAATCGGCCAGGCTGGCTTTGAGACTCTCCAGCGTAAGCAAAGTGTGCAAATCAAATGCAAACACCGCCACCACAGCAGCAAGCAAAAGGAGTAGAACAATTTTTTTCATGGTCAACCGTGGGGTATGAGGAGGGGCGAAAACGCACCGTGTTTATTCGACTGGCGTGTGCAAAAGGTTACCGGCAACCAGTGTAGAGCAGATTGGCAGGCCCCGGGGCGCAGGCCAGCGCCCTGCCGGTAGAGGTGCGTTACCGCGCTTTGTCCATGCAAAGCGTGGTGTTTGGGTAGGCGGGCAGCACGCCATCGGCCAAGGCCTTTTGCAAAGACTCTCTGCCCCGGTCCCACAATGGCACACGGGTGGGCGAGCCCACGGCCACGGGC
>DASUDK010000198.1:0-15142 GCA_036275655.1 Limnobacter sp.
CACATTGGACAAATCACTCAAATCGGACATGATCCCGGGGACCTCCCTTCAACAGCGTCCTGTTCGACGCCGATGCAGATTAACTTGTTGAACAAAAAGAGAAAGTGGATTGTACCCTTTACTCTGCATTCCGGCCAAAGAGTTTTCGCCTTTGGGTACGCCTTTGGCGAATCTCGCAGTAAAATAAAAGACTTTGTACCTTTTGAAGTCCCAATGAGCACCAACAAACCAAAGTCTGCCAAGCCCACGGAGGCCCTTGAGCCACCGGAGTCTTTCGAGGCTGCCATGGCCGAGCTAGAAACCCTGGTGCATGCCATGGACAATCAGCAGCTTGGCTTGGAGCAGTTGCTGACCGATTACAAACGCGGGGCACAGTTGGTGAAATACTGTCGAGATCGTTTGACCCAGGTTCGCCAAGAAGTTCAGCAAATCGAAGCCAGCCTGCAAAGCCCAAGCGCAGGTGAAGCGACGTGAACGTGGCCTTGGCGCTCAATTGGGTCGAGGACACCCGATCCATCTTTGAACAAACCCTGGTCGACAAACTGGCTCGGTTTGAAGGGCCTTCACAGCCTTTGAACGAGGCCCTGCGATACGGTTTGCTGGAGGGTGGCAAACGCCTTCGAGCCCTGTTGGTGCTGGCCAGTGGTCACGCCGTGGGCACCCCTGTGCAAAAGCTCACCGACGCCGCCTGCGCCATCGAGGCCATGCACGCCTATTCTTTGGTGCATGACGACTTGCCCTGCATGGACAACGACGTGTTGCGCCGCGGCAAGCCCACTTGCCATGTCAGGTTTGGAGAGGCTTTTGCCTTGCTGGCCGGGGATGCTTTGCAAACCACAGCCTTTCAATGGCTTGCCGAATCTCGCCAACAAGAGAGCGCGGTGTTGCTGGCGCAGATCCGTGTCTTGGCCAGTGCGTCCGGGTTGATGGGCATGGCCTCTGGTCAAGCCATCGACCTTGCGCATGTGGGCAGGCCCATGGATCTTGGGGCACTTAAGCACATGCATGCCCGCAAAACAGGCGATTTGATTGCTGCCTCTGTGCGGATGGGGTATTTGAGCAATCCAAATGCGAACCCCGATGATCTGCGACATTTAGAGGTGTTTGCCGAGTGTTTGGGCTTGGCTTATCAAACAATAGACGACATATTAGATGTGGAGTCCACCAGCGAGGAGCTGGGCAAAACCTCCGGCAAAGACGCCCTGCAAAACAAGCCGACCATGGTCAGTTTGATGGGCATGCAGGCAGCCAAGCAATTGCTTGCCGAACTCAAACACAAAGCCTTTGACGCTTGTGAAGCGCTGGATGCCCAAAGAAATGCGCCCCTGCTGGCGTTGGCAGAACTCATCACCAACCGGAAATCATGACTGAACTGCTTAAAAAGATAGATTGCCCTGCGGATTTGCGACGCCTGGATGTTCACCAGTTGCCGCGTCTTGCCGATGAGTTGCGCAATTACATCGTCGAACAGGTGTCTAGAACTGGCGGGCACTTGTCGTCCAATTTGGGCACCGTGGAACTCACCGTGGCGCTTCACTACGTGTTCAACACCCCCAATGACCGTCTGGTTTGGGATGTCGGCCATCAAACCTATCCTCATAAAATCCTGACCGGGCGGCGTGACGCCATGCCAGGTCTGCGTCAGTACGGTGGAATCTCCGGGTTTCCCAAGCGTTCTGAGTCTGAATATGACGCGTTTGGCACAGCCCACTCCAGCACCTCCATTTCTGCGGCCTTGGGCATGGCGGTTGCCTCTCGCAACTTGGGTGTTAATCGCAAGCATGTGGCCATCATTGGCGATGGGTCGATGACGGCCGGCATGGCCTTTGAGGCCATGAACAATGCCGGGGTGACGCCAGACATTGATTTGCTGGTGATCCTGAACGACAACGACATGTCCATCTCGCCGCCGGTCGGCGCGTTGAACAAATACCTGGCCAAATTGTTGTCGGGCCGCATGATGAACAATGTCAAAGAGATGGGCAAAGGCATTCTGGGTGTTGCGCCGCCCCTGTATGAACTCGCCCATCGTTTGGAAGAGCATGTGAAGGGCATGATGACGCCGGCCACGCTGTTCGAAGAGTTTGGTTTTAACTACTACGGTCCGATTGACGGCCATGATTTGGACGCTTTGGTGCCCACGTTGCAAAACCTGCGCGCCATGAAAGGCCCGATTTTTTTACACGTCATCACCAAAAAGGGCGCCGGGTATAAGCTTGCAGAACAAGACCCAATTTTGTACCACGGCCCAGGCAAGTTCGACCCCACCGTGGGCATCCAGAAGTCAACCGCGCCCAAGGCGCCCACCTACACCCAGATTTTTGGCAAGTGGTTGTGTGACATGGCACAGGTCGATCGCAAGCTCATTGGCATCACGCCCGCCATGCGTGAGGGCTCAGGCATGGTTGAGTTTGAACGACGCTTTCCCTCCCGCTACTTTGATGTGGGCATTGCCGAACAGCATTCGGTGACGTTTGCGGCCGGTTTGGCATGTGAGGGCATGAAGCCGGTGGTTGCCATTTATTCCACGTTCTTGCAACGCGCCTATGACCAGCTCATTCACGATGTGGCCCTTCAAAACCTGGATGTGACTTTTGCACTGGATCGCGCGGGACTCGTGGGAGCCGATGGCGCCACCCACGCAGGCAATTACGACATTGCCTACCTGCGTTGCATTCCAAACATGGTCATTGCAGCCCCATCCAATGAAGACGAGTGCCGCAAATTGCTCACCACCGCATACCAACACCCAGGGTGTGCCTCGGTGCGTTACCCCAGGGGCACGGGCCCTGGCATGGTGGCCGATGAGTCGCTGGACACCGTTGAAATCGGCAAGGCCATTGTGCGTTATTCACCCAACGATGCGCCCCACAAACTTGTAATCCTGGCATTTGGCTCCATGTGTGAACCAGGCATGACTGCTGCGCGCGCTTTGGGCGCAACGTTGGTGGACATGCGCTGGGTCAAGCCACTTGATCAAGTTCTTTTGCGGCAGTTTGCAGAGCAGCGCTACAGCTTTGTGACCGTGGAGGAGGGCTGTATCATGGGAGGCGCTGGTTCGGCGGTTGCCGAATTCTTGCATTCGCAAGGTTTGATCAACCCGGTTTTGCAGTTGGGCTTGCCCGACGAATTCATCGATCATGGAGACCCCGTGCTCCTGCTCAAGAATCTTGGATTGGACGCCCAAGGCATAGAAACGTCCGTTAAGCAGCACTACGGCGAGCTTTTTGATCGCCATTCCAATGTGGTTCGCCATGTAGCCGGGCGCACCGCAAACTCATGAGGAAGTTATGAATACACGTGACAAAGGCTTGGAGAACGCCGTGGTCAACCCAACCGACCAAGCCATTCCAGATGTCCAGAGCAGCATCGACACCCGCCACATTGCGATCCAATCTGTGGGTATCCGCTCTGTCAAGTATCCCGTTCTGATTGAACTTCAGGGTCAAAAGCCCATGCCCTCGGTGGCGGAGTTTGAAATGACCGTGTTCTTGCCCGCCGATCAAAAAGGCACCCACATGTCTCGCTTTGTGGCGCTGCTCGAAGAGTCTCAAGGCAATACATTGACTGTTGGCGGTTTCCGAGCCATGTTGGTCGACATGTTGCAGCGTCTTGATGCCCCGTCCGGCCGCATCAAAATGAACCTGCCTTATTTTCTTTCCAAAGTGGCGCCAATCAGCGGTGTTTCCAGTTTGATGGACTACCAGCTCACACTCGAAGGCGCTGCCAACGCCGAAGGTCAAGACATCCACCTCACCGTGGTGGTGCCCGTGACCAGTTTGTGCCCATGTTCCAAAAAAATCTCGGACTATGGCGCGCACAACCAGCGTTCGCACGTCACCGCCCGCGTACAGCTAAAAGACAACATCGACATTGCCAAGCTCATTCAGGCCATTGAGCAGCAGGCCTCCTGCGAGCTGTGGGGTTTGCTCAAGCGCCCTGACGAAAAATATGTCACCGAGCGCGCTTACGACAACCCCAAGTTTGTTGAGGATTTGGTTCGTGATGTGGCCATTGCACTGAACAAGCTCGAAGAAGTCGGTCAATACACCGTGGAGGCCGAGAACTTCGAGTCCATCCACAACCACTCAGCCTACGCGCGCATCGATCGTTAATACTGCCCGGCTTGCAGCAGATCAGTCTGCTGTAAGCCAGGGTCGCGACAATACAAACACCATTACAAAGCGACCCCAAGCGCATTCCTCTGGAGCATGTTGAACATGGCTGAACCACCCAAGGTCAAGGCCAAAGAGTTTTTTATTGTGGGTACCACATCAACGGGTCGAGTGTTCCGCCCGTCCGATTGGGCTGAGCGCCTGTGCGGTGTGCTGTCGTGCTACCGCCCGCCCGGGCGTCAGTCAAGTCAACAGCACCTCGCCTACAGCCCATATGCCAAGCCGATTGTGATGAATGGCGTGAAGTGTGTGGTGATTGACGAGCGTCTACAGGACGTTGAGCCAATGGCGCTGAAGTTTGTGCTCAACTTTGCGCGAGACAATGACCTCCAGCTCCTGGATGCTTGCCTATTGCCCGATGAGGATCTGTCGAGCTAAAAGTGCAAAAACCCCGAGAAGTCTTGGACTTTCGGGGTTTTTTTAGACCGCGTTTTGCTTGCGCCTTTGGCCTGCAGCGTGGCCAAACTTGCTGGCCAAAGAGGGCAGAGCCAAACTCAGCCCGGCACTTTCAGGTGCACAACTGCCCTCAGGCGGCCATGCCTTTCACGAGAGCCGACAGGCGAGACTTTTGGCGAGCGGCTTTGTTTTTGTGGATCAGGTCTTTGTCTGCCACGCGATCCAGCACGCTGGTCGTTTCACGATACACTGCTTGAGCAGCAGCTTTGTCGCCAGCTTGAACAGCTGCGCGTACCTTTTTCACGG
Organism: Limnobacter sp.; assembly: GCA_036275655.1. GTDB lineage: Bacteria > Pseudomonadota > Gammaproteobacteria > Burkholderiales > Burkholderiaceae_B > Limnobacter. Next base: position 4,878 of record DASUDK010000198.1, read on the forward strand.
CTGTGCGCATGGCAGAGCGAATTGCTGAATTGTGCGCGTTTGCTTTCGCGGCTTGTTTGGCGCGCTTGCGCGCTTGTGCTGTATTGGCCATCTTGCTTAGGTTCCAGGGTGTAGAATTCGAAAACCCGCAATTTTAACAAAATAACAGGCTTTCTACAATCTCTATATGAATTTATTGAAGTCGGCCGCCGCGGTGAGCGCCATGACCATGCTCTCGCGCATCACTGGATTGGTTCGAGAGACCGTGACTGCCCGTATGCTGGGGGCTGGCGCCGAGTCAGACGCCTTTTTTATTGCCTTTCGCATTCCCAACCTGCTGCGTCGCCTCTTTGCAGAGGGCGCGTTTTCGCAGGCATTTATTCCAATTTTGGCCCAAACCCATGCCCAGCAGGGCAAAGCGGCTGCTGTGGAATTGGCGCAGCGCGCCAGTGTTTTGCTTTTTGTGGTGTTGTCGTGGATTGTGCTGTTTGGAACCTTGGGTGCCAGTTGGGTGGTGCTGGGCATGGCCAGTGGGCTGGAGCCTGGGGAGCCTCAATTTGAATTGACTGTCACCCTCACGCAATGGATGTTCCCGTACATTTTGCTCATTTCTTTGGTGGCCCTGGCTTCAGGCCTGTTGAACACCTTCAAGTCCTTTGCTTTGCCAGCATTTGCACCGGTGCTGTTGAACCTCAGTTTCATCGCGGGTGCCTTGTTGCTCGCGCCACACTTTGGCCAGCCGGTGCTTGCTTTGGCAATTGCAGTGATGGTGGGTGGTGTGTTGCAGGTGGGCGTGCTTTGGTATGGCTTGCGCCGTCATGGTTGTTTTATCAATCCCTTGGGGGGTGTTGCCAAGCTTCGGCAAGCGTGGGCAGACGAGCGGGTACGCCGTGTGTTGACCAATATGGTGCCAGCAAGTCTCGCAGTTTCTGTGGCGCAAATCAGCTTGATCATCAACACCAACATCGCTTCTCACCTCGAAAAGGGCAGTGTGTCATGGATTTCATACGGGGATCGTTTGATGGAGTTCCCCACGGCCTTGTTGGGCGTGGCGTTGGGCACGGTGCTGTTGCCCTCGCTGTCGGCGGCCGCTTCAAAAAGCGCTTCGGAGTATTCTGGTTTGATGGATTGGGGCTTGCGCCTGACCGTCTTGTTGGCCCTGCCAGCGGCGGTGGGGTTGGGCTTGTTCAGCGAAGCGATGGTGGCGTTGTTGTTTCACTATGGCAAGTTTGATGCGCATGATGTTGCCATGACCAGCCAAGCTGTGATGGCTTACAGTGTTGGGCTTGCTGGGCTTGTGTTGGTCAAAATTCTGGCTCCTGGCTTTTATGCCAAGCAAGACATTAAAACACCAGTCAAAATTGGTGTGGCGGTGGTGGTGCTCACCCAATTGTTGAACCTGCTTTTTGTGCCATGGCTGGGCCATGCTGGTTTGCCTTTGTCCGTGGGGCTTGGCGCTTTGATTAACGCAGGTGTGCTTTACGTGGGCTTGCGGCGAAAGGGCATGTACACCCCCATGCCTGGGTGGGGCGCTTACCTGTTGAAGATTGTATTGGCCTGCTTTGCCATGGGTGTGGCTTTGTATTATTTGGATGCGCAGTTTGACTGGCTGGCCATGCCAGCCATGTTGCGCGTTGTGTTGGTGTTGGGGGTGATTGGCGTTGCAGGTGCGGTGTACTTCGGTGCATTGGCTGGATTGGGTCTAACCCCACGCCGTTTGCTTCGCAAGCCTGTGAAGTCTTCATAATCTGTGTATTCACAAAAAAGGCACCTCTTTGAGGTGCCTTTTTTCTTGGCCGGGGGCTTGTTTATTTCAGTGCGTCAAAGGCGCGGTGTTTGATGTCTTCAACCGATCCAACCCCGGCAATTTTTCGGTATCTGGGCGCACTGGCGTCTCCGGTTGCTGCCCATTGGCCGTAGTAGTCCACCAAGGGGCGGGTCTGGTTTTCGTACACGTCCAGACGTTTTCGGACTGTTTCTTCTTTGTCGTCGTCGCGTTGAACCAGTGGTTCGCCAGTGACATCGTCCAATCCTTCCTGCTTGGGAGGATTGAACTTCACGTGGTAGGTGCGGCCAGAGGCAGGGTGCGTGCGGCGTCCACTCATGCGTTCGATGATTTCGCCATGCGGTACGTCGATTTCAAGCACAAAGTCGATTTTTACACCGGCTTGTTTCATGGCCTCGGCTTGGGGAATCGTGCGCGGAAAGCCGTCGAACAGATAGCCGTTGGCGCAGTCAGCCTCTTTGAGACGCTCTTTCACCAGATTGATGATGATGTCGTCGGACACCAAGCCACCAGCGTCCATGACTTTCTTCGCCTCAACGCCCAGCGGGGTGCCTGCCTTGACAGCAGCACGAAGCATGTCGCCAGTTGAAATTTGGGGAATCCCGAATTTCTCCTTGATGAATGTCGCCTGTGTGCCTTTTCCAGCACCTGGCGCGCCCAATAAAATTAAACGCATAGTCGCCTCAATAGTTTTAAATCTGGTGTTCTTGGGTTGGATGCGTCAGCAACCCCGAACGAATTCGTACGGCCCATGGCACCTTTTGCAGCTTGCAATTATGGGTGTTTGATCTTGCAGCAAACTTACCTTTGCACAGCTTGCAACGCCCGTCTTGTGGGCTGGTGTTTTTTTAATTCTTTATGCCGCTGCGGATTTAAACAGCATTCGAACCTTCTCAAGGTCTTCGGCTGTGTCCACACCGGGCAGCGGAGCATCCTGAATCATACACACTTTTATGCGAAAGCCGTTGGCCAAGGCGCGCAGTTGTTCGAGTGATTCCAGCTGCTCAACCGGCGCGGGCGCCAAGGTTTGGTAGCGTTGTAGGAACTCGACCTTGTAGGCATACAAGCCGATGTGACGAAGGCCCAAGTGCGGTGTGGGCGCATTGTTTGGCCAGGTTTCTTGCGCAAAGTGATCCCTGGGATAAGGAATTGGCGCACGGGAAAAATACAGTGCTTCACCGTCGTCTCGCAGCGCAATTTTCACGACATTGGGGTTTTTAAACTCTGCCCAATCGTGAATGGGATGAGCGCAGGTTGCAATGTGTTGTTCGCCATGCAGCAGTGCCTGGGCCACCAGATCGATCAGCTTTGGGTCAATCAAGGGTTCATCGCCCTGCACATTCACAACCACTGTTTGGTCGGGCCACCCCTTGTTGCTGGCAACCTCAGCAATTCGATCTGTGCCCGTGGGCCAATCGCTGCGGGTCATCATCACTTGCAGGCCGTGTTGCTCGCAAGCTTTTGCAATGTCGCTGTGATCGGTGGCGACCACCACCTCGTTTGCACCGGACAAAAGCGCCCGTTCGGCCACGCGGACCACCATGGGTTTGCCGGATATGTCGAGCAGGGGCTTGCCTGGCAGGCGGGTGGACGCATAACGGGCAGGAATGACCGCTTTGAACATGAACGTTGCTCCCGAATTGGCTAGGCGGAAGGGGAGGCGTGATTCAGCGGTTCAGCCTGCTCCACCAGCATGATGGGTATGCCATCGCGAACCGGGAAAGCCAACTTGTCGGCCTTGCAGACCAAATAGCCATCGGTGAGGCGTTTTTCCAGGGGCCCTTTGCAAATTGGGCAAACCAGTACATCAATCAGTTGAGCGTCCAATGTGGTCCTCTAGCGCTTGTTTGAGGGGGGCGGGCAGCACCACCTGAATGTTGGCAATCCACACACGTGGATCATGAGGCCACAATTTTACGGCATCTTTGCCGCTCGTGATGAGCACGTCCTCCTGGAACCGCTGGCAAAATCCGTCGGCGTAGTCGTGGTGGTCTGGCAGTGCAACTGTGTTTGTCAAAGCAAAGCCCGCCTGCCTGAGCGCACCAAACAGCTTTTCTGGATTGCCCAAGCCGCTGAAACTCGCAATGCCTAGGCTTTCCCATTGGGCCAAAGCTTGGGTCAGGTTGAGTTTCTTGCCAGTCAAAGGTTGCTCAAATCCGTCAAGCGACACCCGCACCTCATGCCAGTTGGGTCCCCTGGGCGTGCCAAGCAGTTTCTCGAGTTGGTCGCAGGTCACATTGCTGGCGAGCACGGCGTCCACACAATCCAAGCGCTGCAATGGCTCTCGCAATGGCCCGGCCGGGATGAGGCGGCCATTGCCTTGCCCCCGATCGTCAAACACCACCCATTCCAAGCTGCGTTGCAAGCGATGGTGCTGCAAACCGTCGTCTGCAACAATCAAATCCAGGTCGGGGTGTTTGTTAAGGAGCAAAGCCACGGCCGCTGGTCGATCTTGGCCCACGGCCACTGGGCATCCAGTGACTTGCATCAAGAACACAGGCTCATCGCCAAAGGCTTTTGCCAACCCGGTCAAATTGGCGCCCGTTGCACTGGATTGATCGATCAAGGCGACCTTGGAGGCATTGCGTCCATAGCCACGGCTCACCACGCCCACGCGCAGACCTGTCTTTTTGAGGTGTTGGCACACGGCCATCACGATTGGAGTTTTGCCGGCGCCGCCTGCAATCAAATTACCGATGACCAAAACTTTTGGCTCGGTGTTTGATTTGGCCAGTTTCGCTTTGTTGTCCTGCTGGGTGAACATGCGCGCAAACGAATAAATTGCGCTCAAACAAGACAGCACCCAACCAAGAACGCCAGTGGCCCGTCTTTTGCCATACCAAACATCGGTCAACCAGCGTTCCAAACGCGCTCGATGGCCTTGTTCCATCTTGGTGTTCATCGAGGCGTGGCTGCCGTGGCAATTGAGACTCGGGCCACGCCAAGCCCGGCCAGCAGATCCATCACCGTGACAACCGATTGGTGGGTTGCTGCCGCATCCGCTTCCACAACGGCTCGGCGGTCCTCTGGCTTGTCGGTGTTGGTGGCCAAGGCCTTCGCGAGTTCGCTTCGGAGTTGTTGAGCGTCTAGGGAGCCCTGTGTACCAAAACCGTAATTGCCATCCTTGCCAACCCGAATTCGAAAGGTTGGAGCTTGCTCGTTCTGCGCTTTTGCCTGGCTGGTGCCAGGCAAGTCGACCGCCAGAGCGCTTGGCTTCAAAAAGGTGGTGGACACCACCAGGAAAATCACGATCACCAGCAACACATCAATCAAGGGAATGAGGTTGATGTCGGGGGCCTCGGGGCCTGCCTGGCTTCGTCGTATTTTCATGGTTTTGCTTTGCGCTGTTGCTCTAGCAGCTCTTCGAATGGCTTGAGGCTTTCACCGATTTTATCAAGCAGGTTATTGATCCGAATCCGAAAAAGCCGGTACGCCACCAGCGCCGGAATGGCAACGATCAATCCGAAGGCCGTGTTGTAGAGCGCAACGGCAATGCCAGCCGCAATTGCTTCGGGCGATTGCACGCTGCTGCCTTGTACAGCAAAAATTTCGATCATGCCGATGACAGTGCCCAACAAACCCATCAGCGGGGCCGCGCTGGCAATCATGGACAGCACATCCAAGTGCTTCTCCATCCCCGCCTGAACGCTGGCGGCTTCACCTTGCATGGCGTCCTGGGGCGACTCGCCGCGTTGGTGAGCAACAATCCCGGCTGCGAGCATGGCGCCCATGGGGCTGTGGCCTGCCAGCCTCGCCAGGTTTTGTTTGTCTCGAAAGTTGGGAAGCGTGCGGCATACATCTGTCACCAATTGGTTCGGCAGCCAGTTTTGCTGGCGCAGTGACCAACAGCGCTCAATCACAATCGCCAAGGCAACCACGGATGCAAAAATCAAAGGCCAGATCGGCCAACCTGCGGCTGTAATGATCGCCCACACAGTAGACTCCTGTTGAATAAGACAGCGACTGTAGCGAAAAACAGCTTGTTACACAAATGCATCTATTGGTTTAAAAAAATGTAATTGTGGATAACTTTGTGGAAAAGCAGGCTAAATTTCTGAGCGCGCTAATATTTCAACGCAAGATGAATTTTTTATGCAGGGTTTTATTAAAAAATTCCTATTAATTTCAATTGCTTGTGGAATATTTCAATTGTCTTGAGCGTGTTGCATGCTTTTGCTCTTTTTGCTAGCTGCTGTGGAAATGTTTTGTCCAACCCTCGTTTTTGCACATAAATGATTGACTCCAAAACTGTTTTTAGCATCAGTCAGTTTGTTCACCTCCTTAATGAACAGCTAAGAACAAGTCACGGGGCCGTCCGCCTCAAGGGGGAGGTTGCCAGCTTTACCAAAGCTGCATCGGGCCATTGGTACCTCACGCTCAAAGATGCCAATGCACAGTTGAAGGCCGTGATGTTTCGCCAGCGCAATGTGCTGGCCGGGTTTTTCCCGGCAGTCGGTGAGCAGGTCGAGGTGCTGGCTCAATTGGCTGTGTACGAGCAGCGTGGTGAGCTCCAGCTGATGATTGACGTGATGCGCAAAGCTGGCCAGGGGAGTCTGCATGAGCAATACCTGCAGCTCAAAAACCGGCTGGCAGGGGAGGGCCTGTTCGACTCGTCTCGCAAAAGGCCTCTGCCTGGGATGGTGTTCAGCCTGGGCGTGATCACATCCCTGCAGGCGGCTGCGCTGGCTGATGTGCGGCAGGCGCTATCGCGCCGCAGTCCCCATGTGCGGTACACCGTTTACCACACCGCCGTCCAAGGGGATTTGGCGGCGGCACAAATTGTTGAGGCTTTGCTGCGTGCGGATGCAGCGGGTCATGATGCGCTTGTACTTTGCCGTGGGGGCGGCAGCCTTGAGGATTTGTGGTGCTTCAACACCGAGCCGGTGGTTCGTGCCGTGGCGGCTTGTAACACGCCGATTGTTGTTGGCGTGGGGCATGAATCCGACGTCACACTGGCCGAGTTCGCGGCTGACGTACGCGCTGCAACACCAACAGCCGCCGCTGAGCTGGTGAGCGTGCCCACGCGCGATGTTTTGGCCCACATAGACCGGCTTGCACAGCAGTTGCAGCGTCGGGTGTGGCAGCAGATGCAAAATCGCATGCAGTCGGTGGATCGCGCGGAGTTGGGCCTTGTGACACCCACGGCCTACGTGGAATCGCTCCATGCGCGTTTGGCCGGCGCCCAGTCACGTTTGCAGATGCCGCTGGTGCAGCGCATGCGTTTCAGTGATCAGGCCTTGGATCACTGTCTTGTGCGTTTGCAAGGCCAGGCCGGCGTCAAGATGCAGGCCCACGCCAGTCGCTTGCAGTTTGGCGCAGAGGCTCTGGTCCAAGAGGCCTCTGTGCGATTGGACCGGTTGAATGCCCAACTGGATCAAATTGCTCATGTTTTGGATGCTGCTTCGCCACAGCGCACGCTGGACAGGGGCTACGCATTTTTACAGCGTGCAGATTCGGGCGAGGTTTTGAGAAGTGCGGTGGTGGCAACCCCGGGTCAATCGGTCTTGGCCACCTTGGCCGACGGTCAATTGAAGCTCACTGTCAACGAGAGCAACACCCCCAGAGGGTTGTTCGGCGTGGACGTCGCAAATTCAAGATAGAATCGAAGGGTTGAAAATCTTGGGCATGCCCACAGCTACCCAATTCGAATGTTTGAAGTGAGAGAGGATACTTAGACATGCAACACACCCTGCCCGAATTGCCATACGCGATGGACGCTTTGGCACCGCACATCTCCAAAGAAACACTGGAGTATCACTACGGCAAGCACCACGCTGCTTATGTGACCAACCTGAACAATTTGATCAAAGGCACAGAGTTCGAAAACTCCAACCTGGAAGACATCGTCAAGAAGTCCACTGGTGGTGTGTTCAACAACGCCGCCCAGATTTGGAACCACACTTTTTATTGGCACTGCCTGTCACCCAACGGGGGTGGCGCACCCACAGGCAAGTTGGCCGACGCCATCAACGCCAAATTTGGCAGCTTTGAGGCATTCAAAGAAGCATTCACCAAGAGCGCGATCGGCAACTTTGGCTCGAGCTGGACATGGTTGGTGAAGAAGGCAGACGGCAGTGTAGACATCGTGAACACCAGCAACGCTGCCACGCCCCTGACCACGCAGGATAAACCCCTGCTGACTTGCGACTTGTGGGAGCATGCTTACTACATCGATTACCGCAATGCCCGTCCCAAGTACATCGAGACCTTCTGGAACTTGGTGAACTGGGAGTTTGCTTCCAAAAACTTCGCGGGCTGACTTAACACCGCTTGCTGAAGTCTTGTAAAAAGGCCAATCCGTGGCGATCTGCGGGTTGGCTTTTTTTGTTTGCTTGGGATTAATTCGAGTGTGGTTTGCTTGTCATCCCGCCAGGCAACTCGATTGGAGTGCCGGGGCCCGCTGCCCGCTTTGCAAACCAACCCGCGTTCATTTCTAGTGCCAACAGTGCAGGCTCTGCAGAGCAATGAACATGGCTGGTGCCGGCTTTCATGGTCGCCACATTGATGATCTTCCCCTTCCGATCTGCAAATGCCACATCGAGATCAATCAGTGTGTTTTTCATCCACATGCATTGGATTTCAGGGCGATCAAATACAAAAAGCATGCCGTGGTTTTCTTCCAGGTGAGCCCTGTGCATCAAGCCCCGCTGGCGGGCGAGGGGGGTGTCCGCCACCTCAGCACTCACGGCAGCAGCACCAACTTTCAGGGCGATGGTGTGTGTTGGCGCCGTTGGATGAGCATCTTCAGCCCACAGCGATTTTGCAGGTGCAATCCAAGCAATGGTCACCAGTGCGCCCACCAGCAGCAGATCGGTGAGACGGAATTGGTTTGTGTTTGCAAATGTATGCTGTGTCATCTGGTCCAAGTGTTTCAAAATTTTCCTGCTGTCAGAGATCTGCAAGAAGATCACGCTATTATACGCCTTAGCGCAATAAGGAATGCATTTTCATATTGTGAAATAATTGTGATTTCGGACGTGAGCGGATACACTAGAGTGTTCCCTCTAACACCCCAAAAGAAGCAGCGGAGAGACCATGTACCAACACATCAAAGTTCCCAAAGTCGGCGAGAAGATTACTGTCAACAGCGATTACTCGCTGAACGTGCCCGATCAGCCCATCATTCCATACATCGAAGGCGACGGCACAGGCTTTGACATCACGCCAGTCATGATCGACGTGGTGGACGCAGCGGTGGCCAAGGCATACGGCGGTAAGCGCAAAATCAGTTGGATGGAAATTTACGCTGGCGAGAAATCCACCAAGGTGTATGGCCCCGATGTTTGGTTGCCCGACGAGACCTTGGAAGTGCTCAAAGAATATGTGGTGTCTGTGAAGGGACCCCTCACCACCCCTGTCGGTGGCGGCATCCGTTCTATCAACGTCGCCCTGCGTCAGCAGCTCGACCTGTATGTGTGTTTGCGCCCTGTGCGTTACTTCCAAGGCGTGCCCAGCCCAGTGAAAGAGCCCCACAAAACGGACATGGTGATTTTCCGTGAAAACTCGGAAGACATTTATGCGGGCATTGAGTACGAGGCCCAAACCGACAAAGCCAAGAAACTCATCAAGTTTTTGCAAGAAGAGATGGGTGTGACCAAGATCCGCTTCCCAGAAACTTCAGGCATTGGCATCAAGCCCATTTCCAAAGAAGGCACTGAGCGCCTCTTCCGCAAGGCCGTGCAGTATGCCATTGACAACAAAAAGCCTTCTGTGACGATCGTGCACAAGGGCAACATCATGAAGTACACCGAAGGCGCTTTTGCGGCTTGGTCGTATGCTTTGGCCAAGAACGAATTCGGTGCCGAGCTCTTGGACGGCGGGCCCTGGATGAAAATCAAAGCTGCACACGGTGACATTGTGATCAAGGATGTGATTGCTGATGCGTTTTTGCAGCAGATTTTGTTGCGCCCCGCAGAATACAGCGTGATTGCCACCATGAACCTGAATGGCGACTACATCTCTGATGCCCTCGCGGCGCAGGTGGGTGGGATTGGTATTGCGCCTGGGGCCAACTTGTCGGACTCCATCGCGATGTTTGAGGCCACCCACGGCACGGCGCCCAAATATGCGGGCAAAGACTATGTGAATCCAGGTTCCCAGATCCTGTCGTCCGAGATGATGTTGCGCCACATGGGCTGGACAGAGGCTGCAGACCTCATCCTCAACTCCATGGAAAAATCCATCGCCTCCAAGAAAGTCACCTACGACTTTGCTCGCCTGATGGAAGGGGCCACTCAAGTGAGCTGCTCCGGGTTCGGCAAAGTGATGATCGAAAACATGTAAGTGGCTCAAGCCAAGTGCACAAGAAAAAAGCCGGCTTTGGGCCGGCTTTTTTCTTGATCGGTGGCTTTTTTACTGGTCAGGCGGCGCTTGTGGCGTCCATGACAGTGATGTTTTGAGCCTGTTTGCCCTTGGGGCCGTCTACCACTTCAAAAGAAACTTTTTGACCTTCTTTCAAGGTGCGGAACCCAGATGCCTGGATAGCGGAAAAGTGTGCGAA
>DASUDK010000199.1:0-4780 GCA_036275655.1 Limnobacter sp.
GGCCGAGTACAAAACGCAGTTGGCCAGCATCCTGAAAAAGCTGTATGCCTTTGCGCAATCCAACCCCCGCGCTTTGCGGCTGATGCTGCTGGAGGCCACCTCGATTGATGGCGAAATGACCAAGCGGATTGCCGCCATGCACGCCGAAGGGCAACGGGTGGCCAGTGAGTATTTGCAGCACGGCAAGCGGAAAGGGTTTTTCCGCAGCAACCTGGACACCAAGGCCACCGCCACGGCGGTGGTGGGCATGTTGATGGCGGGCTCCATGCAATATTTGTTTCAGCCCGAAGACAAGTCGTTTCAAAAAGCCTTTGGCAAGGCTGTGATTGACTTGCTCACGGCGGGGTTGGCTGCGCCAGCCGAGGCGTAAAACCTCACCCTCGGTGAAGCCGATCGAGTTGGGCCAAAGTTTGCTCGGCCTCTGCCATGATGCGCTGGGTAAGTTCTTTCACGGTGGGCACGTCGCTCACCAAACCCTGCACCTGGCCTATCAACTGGATGCCGCGCTGGTGATCGCCCTCGATGGTGGCCCGCTTGATTTGAAGCACAGCCGCGCCAAAAAATGCAACGCGCAAGGCTTGCTCAAAACCCAGTTTTAGCACATCGCGAATCATGGCCAGCATGGGGCGGTTCATCTCCCGAGCTGCTTGCCAGGCCCGCCACATGGCGCGCAGCGGATTGAACTTTTTGCGAGTCACTTTGCGTGCATACGGAGTGGTCATCACACGGCATGGGATGCTGTCAAAGTTGGCGCTGTAAATCGTCTCCTCCACCTGCTTGTGCACAATCAAATCCTTGGTGTTGTTGTGCACAGGGCTTTCTTGGGTGGCGGCCCAGCGTGTGCCCATGGCCACGCCATCGGCCCCCAAGGCCAAGGCAGACACCAAACCAGCCCCGGTGCCAAATCCACCTGCGGCAACAATGGGCAATTGGGTGACTTGCCGGATGGCAGGCACCAACACCAGCGAGGTGACTGTGCCACCATGCGCAGCGGCCTCGTGCCCGGTCACAAGCAAGGCATCAACGCCCGCTTTTTCTGCACTCAAGGCATGTTTGGCGCTCACCACGGTGGCAATCACTTTGCCGCCGTAGGCGTGCACGCGCTTGCACACATCGGCGCCACTGCCCAAGCTGAAGTTGATCACGGGCACCTGCTCTTCCAGCGCCACTTCCAGATTTTCTGTGGCGCCGGGCATGATGAGCGCGCAGCCTATGGCAAATGGCTTTTGAGTGAGGCTGCGCACGCGTCGTATTTCGGCGCGGGTTTCTTCGGGGCTGAGGTGCCCAATCGCGAGAATACCCAATCCCCCCGCCTCGCTGGTTGCGGCCACCAGGGTGGAGTCGGCCACATGGGTCATGCCCGGGCAAATGATTGGGTACTCAATACCAAACAGGGAGGTGATGCGTGTGCGCAGTTGGATCGACATGGGCGGTGTGGAAGAATCGTGATTTCGTTACTGTAAAGTAATTTCCAATCTTTTTGATGTAACCCTCCTCTACGGCTGCACACCACCCGCATTGCCCCCCAGCACCCCTCTTTTTTACCCCCCAAAACAGGTTGATTTGGCGTTTTTACTTATATTTTTATGAATTTCGCTGACATGGTGTAAGCGTTTTTCTGACATATTGCCTATACTCCTTACCTACTTTGGGTTAACCATTTTGAGGAAACCATGCTGCACACGCATTCTGAAAATCTCTTGCCCATGGACAGCCTGCCCGCTGCGGGCTGGGTGGATCTGTCGCTGGCGTCGGCGGTCATCCCCGCTGACCTGTTTGCACAGATTGCCCAATTCATCACGCAGATTGATCTCACCCTGTTTGGCATGCGCAACGGGTTTGATCCGCAAAACGCCTGCCTCGCCCCCCTGGGGCAAGCGGCATGGTCCAACGGCGCAGACTTTGCCGACTTCTCGCAGGGCGGCTCACCCATCGCCAGCAACGCTGCTGACCTGAATTCGATTGTTGTTCACACCACTGACTTTGCATCCTGAGGAGAACCCCCATGAATTTTCAAACATCTGAAGTCGCCACCGTGTCCTCGATTGAAGGCCGCGTGTTTGTAATACGCGAGGGTGTAGAGACGCCGCTCAAGCAGGACATGGCCCTGCGTGCAGGCGACGTGCTTCGCTCCACCGAAAACTCCATGGCTGTGCTGAGCATCCCAGGGACGCAGCAGCAAATCCCGGCTTTTTTGGAGGTGGCCAACGGGGGAATTGCCCAATTGGAATTTGATCCCGATTTGGGCAATGACGGGCAAGTGGTGGTGACATCGGGCACAAACACTGCGGACGGCACAGTGACGCTGGTTTCGGACATGGAAGGCGAAAATCAGGCGGCCGTGCTGGAAGGTCAGGATGGCCAGGGCGATTCGTTTGGACTGTTTGGTGCGGGCCTGGCGGCGGGTGGCGGGGCCTTTTTGCCCGCCGCAGGTGCTGTGGGTGCTGCCGCCATTTTGGCTGGCGGTGACAATGAGAGCAACGCAGGCGGTGGCACACCAGGCGCACCCACCAGCCCAACCGACAACCTTGGCGGTTTGGCCGAGACGGTGGGCAACCTCACCAACAACCTTGGAGAGATCACCAACCCAATTCCAGTCGTGGACGATGTGGTGGACAGTGTGGGTGGGGCTGTGACCGACCTGCTTGCAGGCACCAGCGGCGACACGCTGGGCGGTCTGCTTGCGACGGTGGGCACAGTGACAGACTCACTGGCCGACATGGCTGCGCCGGTGCCAGTGTTGGGGGATGTGTTGGGCGGCGTGGGCACCTTGTTGGACTCGGTGCTCACCGGGAACAACAATGGCGGTGTGAGCGGTTTGCTCACCGGGCTGGGCGATGGATTTGAAAACGCCTTGCTGGGCACCCCTGCAGAGGCATTTGGCGATGGCGCCAACACCGTGCTGGGCACTGTGGGCGGGGTGCTCAGTGGGGTGGGCGATTCCATTGCATCGGTGGGCACAGGCACTCCGCTGGAAGCCGTGACTGGTTTGCTGGGCGATGTGGTGGGCACCACCGACGGCGGGGGCTTGCTGGGTGGTATTCCAGTGCTGGATGACCTGCTTAGCCCTTTGACGGATGGCTTGGGTGCCCTCCCCACTTCGATTGGCTCCAACGCGACAGGCGATGGCGGTGGTTTGCTGGGTGGCGGGCTGCTCAGTGGCCTGCAAGATCTCACCAACACCTTGGGCTGATATCGTTCACGGTGCGCCCCGGACGGGCGGAATTTCAGGCATCATGCAGCCATTCTGAAACCTTTGCGAGGAATTCCGCCATGTCCAAATTCGACAATGTTTCTGTGGTGAAAGCCGCCAATATTTACTTTGATGGCAAGGTGAGCAGCCGCACTGTGCTGTTTGCCGACGGCAGCAAAAAAACCCTGGGCCTGATGCTGCCAGGCGATTATGAGTTTGGCACCGCTGAAAAAGAGATCATGGAAATTTTGGCGGGCGAAATGGATGTGAAGCTGCCCGGCCAAGATTGGCAAGCCATTGTGGGGGGGCAATCTTTTGAAGTGCCGGCCAATGCCAAGTTTCAGCTGAAGGTAAAAACCCCCGTCGATTACTGCTGCAGCTACATCAAATAAGATTTGCAAAATTCAACCGGCGGTTCATATAATTTAGACAAGAAGCATTGTCAAAATATTATGAGCCGCACCACACAACCCACGCCCAAACGCGCCTATGGCGGCATTGATGCCCAGCAACGTGAAGCGGACCGCAAGGCCCGCTTGCTGGCGGCTGCGCTTGAATTGTTTGCCAAACAAGGTTACGCCCGCACCACGATTGAAGCGTTGTGCACCGAGTCGCGGGTGACCGCCAGGCACTTTTACCAACTCTTTGAGAGCCGCGAGGCACTGCTCCACGCCTTGTACGACCAATTGATGCAAGCGTTGCGGATTGGCGTGCTGCAAGCCATGCAAAAACCTGGCTTGGGGCTTGAAGAACAAATATCCCTGGGTGTGCAGGCCATGGTGCAACATTACCTGGACGACAGCCGACGCGCGCGCGTGGGGGTGCTGGAGGTGGTGGGCGTGAGCCCCCAGATGGAAACCCGCCGCCGTGCGGCCATCCACGACATGGCTGGGCTGATGGAGGCCTACCTGGACGGCCTGACTGCACGCAATATTTTGCCAAAACGCAACCACCACCTGTTGAGTGTTGCATTGGTGGGTGGTGTGAACGAGCTGCTGGCCGAGTGGCTGACGGTGGACAACCCGCCGCCTGTGGCAACACTGAGCCAAGAGTTGGTTAACATCCTAAAAGCCGTGATACGCGGCGCGGCCATCAACTGAACACAAGGAGAAAACAACATGACGCAGTGGGCATTGATCACCGGCGCATCCTCGGGCATTGGTTTGCACTTGGCTGAGCTTTTTGCAAAGGACAAAACCAACCTGGTGCTCTCGGCGCGCAGCACCGACAAGTTGCAAGCACTGGCAAGCCAATTGAAGCAACGGCATGGCGTGCAGGTGCACGTGGTGGCCAGCGATTTGAGCCAAGCTGGTGCAGCCGATGCTTTGGTGCAAGCAATTGAAGCGCGTGGTGTGGTGCTGAACCATGTGGTGAACAATGCGGGTGTGGGTGTGTTTGGCCTGTTCAAAGACAACTCGCTGGAAGAAGAACTGGCCATGATGCAATTGAACATGCAAAGCCTGGTGGTGCTGTGCAAACGGCTGCTGCCCCAGCTTTTGCAAACACGCGGGCAGATCATGAACGTGGCCTCCACCGCAGCGTTTCAACCTGGCCCCTACATGGCCGTGTATTACGCCACCAAGGCAT
>DASUDK010000200.1:0-6007 GCA_036275655.1 Limnobacter sp.
GGGCCTAAAGAGACCTGGGACCGCCCCGACAAAACTGCGCGGTCGGGCTCGGCCCCTGCCACGCACCTGCGGTGCGGTGTCACCGGTCCTTTGCGGCACGCAAGGGCAGGTTTTCTGGATGCTCGCACCAAGCCCTCTGCAACGGCCTGGGCCCGGTGCGGCACAAGACCCGCGGTGTGATGTCTGGCTGGCCGATTCAGGGCAGCCCGCCCGGTTTGACCCATAGCCAGGGGCAAGAAGGGATACTCGGGCTGATCCAAGGCCAACAGGCTCACACCTCGGGTCTATGAGGACGCACCACGGGTCTATGAGGACGCACCATGGATCTTCAAAAACGAACCACCCACACGCGTGGCCTCAACGACTGCGCCCCGGCACCAAAATCACCGCCATCGCACCAAGAATCAGCACCAACGCCAAAAAGTCTGGCCAATGCGGCACCTCTCCCAAGAAGACGCTGCCAGACATCACCCCCACCACCGGGATGATCATGATGGACAAACTCGACACAATCGGTGGCAAGGATTTGGCCAAACTGAACCAAGCCACCTGACAAAACGCAAACACGCCAAACGCGTTGTAAAAAATGGGCCACCACTGGGACCAAGATTGCGGCGCTCCCACCTGCCCGCCTTCCAACCAGAATGCAGCCAAGCCCATGGCAATGATGGTGGGCGGCATCATGGCGTGCGTGAAGGTGAGTGCATGCAAGCCGGTGGGGTAATGGCGAATCAGGGTGGTGCCAAACCCCCAACAGGCCGCCGCAATCAACATCAGCAACACCCCCTGCGGGCTGCCGGCAATCGCAGCAAACTCGGAAGACAACAACAGCATGGCCGCCACCATGGCCAAGCCAAGCCCAATCCAGCCACGCCGCCCCACAGGATGCGCAAACATCAACCCAGAGAGCACCGCCCACACGGGCATGGTGTAACCAAGAATCGCAGCACGGCCGGAGCTCAACTCCTTCACGGCCAAAATACAAAAGAGGTGCCACCCAATCATGTTTGGCAAACACAACACCGCCAAGCGACCCCACATGGCCCTTGGCACTTTTAGCGTCACCTTCATTTGCCGGGCAACAAACCACATGGCCACCATGCCGAACACCATGCACAAAGTGCGGAAATGCAGCGGTGGGTATTGAGTCACCGCGTACTTCATCACAGGCCAATTCAGGCCCCAAATGGCGGTGATGCCCAGCAAAAGCTGGACTTGGGGCAAAGACAATCGGGCAGCAGGCACAGAAAATGAATGATCGTTCAGTAAAGGAACCCAGTGTAGTGCATCACCCAGACCTTGCCCCTAGGGGCTTGCCCTGATCCTGTACAATGCACCCAACCCAATGATCCTCCTTTGCGCGCCATGGCCAGCCCCCGATTCTCCCAGTTCACCTCGTTTGCCGATCGCCTGGCCCACAGCTGGCAACACAGCCAATCCATGCTGTGTGTTGGCCTCGACCCTGACATTGGCCGCATGCCCGAAGGGTACGGCACCAGCCCAGCAGAGATCGAACGTTTTTGCAAAGAGATCATTCGCGCCACCGCCGAGTTTGCCTGCGCCTTCAAACCCCAAATTGCCTACTTCGCAGCCAACCGCGCCGAAGCCGCGCTGGAAAATATTCTCGCTTACGCCAACGAAGTGGCGCCCCACGCCACCACCATCCTCGATGCCAAACGCGGCGACATCGGCGCCACCGCCAAACAGTACGCCATTGAAGCCTTTGAGCGTTACCAGGCCGACAGTGTGACGCTGAGCCCCTACATGGGCCATGATTCGGTGGAGCCTTATCACGCCTACCCTGATCGCGGTCTGTTTTTGTTGTGCCGCACATCCAACCCGGGTGGCAACGACCTTCAGTTTTTAAACACCCAAAAGGCCGAGCCGCTGTACCAAACCGTGGCCAAACTGGCCACCACCGCTTGGGACCCTCACCAGCAAGTCGGATTGGTGGTGGGTGCCACCTACCCCGAAGAAATCAAAGCAGTGCGCGCATTGGTGGGCGATGCACCCTTGCTGGTGCCTGGCATTGGCGCGCAGGGCGGCGACCTGGCCAACACCGTGAAAAACGGCTTGTGCAGCCAAGGTTGGGGCCTCTTGATCAACTCATCCCGCGCCATTTTGTACGCAAGCGGCAAAGCCAACTTCGCCAGCGCGGCCGCAGGTGAGGCGCGAAACACCCGTGACGCAATCGCGGCCGCCAAAGCCGCAGCGCTTTCAGGCTAGAATTAAACCCAACACACCAATCGCACGGCACACAGAAGCCCAAATCAAGGGCCAGCCATTCGCGGGGAGACATGGGATGAAAATACTTCTGGCCGAAGACGACAGCCTGTTGTCGGAAGGCTTGTCGCAATCGCTTCGCCAAGCGGGTTACGCCGTGGACTGCATGTTCAACGGGGGGGAGGCAGACACCGCGCTCACCACCATGAATTACGACTTGCTGATTCTTGATCTTGGCCTGCCAAAAATGAGTGGCCTGGACGTGCTTCGACGTTTGAGATCAAGAAGCAACAACATGCCTGTGCTCATCCTCACCGCCGCCGACAGCGTGGAGCAACGCGTGCAAGGCTTGGATGCCGGGGCCGACGATTACATGGCCAAACCCTTTGACCTCAAAGAGCTGGAGGCTCGCGTGCGAGCGCTCACCCGCCGGGGCAATGGCGGTGGTGCCAGCGTTTGGAAGCACGGCCCACTCACCTTCGACCAAGTCGGGCGTATTGCATACATCAACGACGACATGTTGGAGCTGTCTGCACGCGAGGTGGGCCTGCTGGAGGTGCTGCTGCAGCGTGTGGGCAGGCTGGTGAGCAAAGAACAATTTGTTGATCACCTGTGCGAATGGGGCGAAGAGGTAAGCAACAACGCCATTGAAGTGTACATACACCGCCTGCGCAAAAAAATTGAAGTCAACGGCATTCGAATTGCCACGGTGCGCGGCTTGGGATACTGCCTTGAAAAGTACACCGAAAAAGAGCCCGCCTCCAATGCATAGCCCCGCAGGCGAGCACCGGATTTTTCCAGGGTGGGGCTGAGGATTGGCCTGGTACAAACGCAACCCACTGGCCACTGGCAAACTGCAGCGTCGGTCTTTGTTCGGCGAAATTCTGGACTGGATGCTCGCCCCGCTCCTCATCCTCTGGCCGATGAGCATCGGCGTGACTTACCTCGTGGCCAAATCCATTGCCAACGACCCTTTTGACCACATCCTGGACGACAAAATCACCGCCCTGGCCCAAGAGGTGGCGGCCCAGGCGCCAAGCAACCGCCTAATCCTGCCCACAGAGGCCATGGAAATCTTAATGGCCGATGGCACGGATCAAATTCGAGTCCAAGTGGTGGGCAAAGACGGTGCCTTTTTACTTGGCGATGAACGCACGCTGCCAGTGCCCGAGCGCGAGGCTCGGCAAATTGGTGTGGTCAACTTTCGCGACATTGTGGTCAACGGCGAAGACTTCCGCGCCGGGCACCTCTGGATTGAACTGCCAGTGGTGGGCGATCAGCGCTTCATGCTCATCCAAGTGGCCGAAACCCTGGGCAAACGCGAAAGCCTGGCCAACGAAATCATCAAGGGCGTTATTTTGCCGCAGTTTGTGATTCTCCCCCTGGCGGTGCTGCTGGTGTGGTTTGGTCTGTCCAGGGGCATTGCCCCGCTCAACAGCCTGCTTGATGTGATCCGCAACCGAAAACCCGACGACTTGAGCGCCCTGCACACCAAAGACACACCCGAAGAACTGCTGCCCGTGATCACCGCACTGAACGAGCAACTGCAGCGACTTGAGCACACCATTGACGCGCAAAAACGCTTTGTGGCCGACGCCGCCCACCAGCTTAAAACCCCGTTGGCCGGTTTGCGCATGCAAGTGGAACTGCTCAGCGACGAAGCCGACCCCGTCACCCGCGCGCGCAGCCTGCGTCGGCTCAAAGTGGGCACGGAGCGGTCCACGCGACTGGTCAATCAACTGCTCGCCCTGGCACGCACCGAGGCGCCCTCGGTTTTACAGTTCGAGAGGCTAGACATCACGCACATTGCCCGCACGGTGACCCGCGACTTTGTGCCCGAGGCCATGAACAAACACATCGACTTGGGCGTGGAAGTGCCAGACCACCCCGTGTATGTGAATGGGCAAACCCTGATGCTCACAGAAATGTTGAAGAACTTGGTGGAAAATGCCCTGCGCTACACCCCCGAGGGCGGGTGTGTGACTGTGCGCGTGGACGACAGCCTGAAGCGAGAAGCCATTGTGCTGGAAGTGGAGGACGATGGCCCGGGCATTCCCGAGGGGGAGCGCAACCTGGTGTTCGACCGCTTTTACCGTGTGCTGGGCACCAGCGAAGACGGCTCCGGGCTGGGCCTGGCCATTGTGCAGGAAACCGCCGATCGCCATGACGCGCATGTGAGCATCCACAACAACCCGCGTTCCAGCCACGCCGATCGCCCCGGCACGGTGATGCGGGTGAGTTTCCCGCCGCACCAGCGGCAACCCGAGGAGTGATTGACTACAATAGAGTCAACATCAACAGCAGCACCCCACCCCCGCATGAGAGCAAAAAGCAGCGAATGGCAAGCCCCCGAGGACGACAACCACAAACTGGCCAATTTGTGTGGCCCCGTGGATGCCAACCTTCGACAAATTGAATCAGCCCTGCAAGTCAAAATTGCACGGCGTGGCGGCATGCTCAATGTGCAAGGCGACCGCGAGAACGCCCGCCAGGCCATCCTGCTCATCAACCATTTTTTTGGCAAAAGCGAGCGCCCGGTGACCACCGATGAGATCCAGTTGGCGCTGGTGGAACTCAAAAACACCAACACCCTGGCCAGCCCCCAAGAGCCCACCGTGGTGCTGGGGCAAGACGAAGGCATTGTGTTGCGCACCAAACGTGGCGACCTACAACCCCGCACCGCGCGCCAAAAAGATTATCTCAAGGCCGTGCTGGAGCACGACCTCACCTTTGGCATTGGCCCCGCAGGCACGGGCAAAACCTATTTGGCTGTGGCCTGCGCCGTGGATGCCCTGGAGCGCGATGCGATCAAGCGCATCATCCTGACTCGCCCAGCGGTGGAAGCTGGCGAGCGCCTGGGCTTTTTGCCTGGTGACTTGAACCAAAAAGTGGACCCCTACCTGCGTCCACTCTACGATGCCTTGTATGACCTGGCGGGCTATGACCGTGTACAAAAGTGGTTTGAGCGCAATGTGATTGAAATTGCCCCGTTGGCCTACATGCGAGGCCGCACCCTCAACCACGCCTTTGTGATTCTGGACGAGGCGCAAAACACCACCCCGGAACAAATGAAAATGTTCCTCACCCGCATTGGATTTGGCAGCAAAGCGGTGATCACAGGCGACGTCACTCAGATCGACCTGCCCAAGGGCCAGCAAAGTGGTTTGGTGCAAACACAGCATGTGCTGCGCAATGTGAAAGGCATTGCGTTCACCTACTTCACAGCACAAGACGTGGTGCGGCATCCCTTGGTGGCGCGCATTGTAGAAGCCTATGAGCGCTACAACAATCCCGAGCGCGCGCGCACTGCCCTGCAAACCGACGACGACAGCGAGAACGAATGAAAAAAACCGAAACACCCGTGGTCAGCGTTGCCATCCAATGGGCGGTGGAGGCGGATCACCCGCCTTTTTCTGAGGTGGACAACAGCCGCATCCGCCGCTGGGCCAAAGCCTGCTTCATGGACCGTGCAGAGATCACCATCCGCATGGTGGGCGAAGACGAAGGGCGTCAGCTCAACCGGGATTTCCGGGGCAAAGACTATGCCACCAACGTGCTCACCTTCCCCATGGACATGCCCAACCTGGGGCCTGGCAGCGGGCTGCCCACCTTCATGGCGGACATTGTGATTTGCCCCGCCGTGGTAGAAAAGGAAGCCAAAGAACAAGGCAAACAGCCAGTGGACCACTTGGCCCACTTGGTGGTGCATGGCTGCCTGCACGCGCAAGGCTACGTGCACGAGAACGACAACCAAGCCGAGTTGATGGAAAGCAAGGAAATCGAA
>DASUDK010000201.1:0-3592 GCA_036275655.1 Limnobacter sp.
GACGCGCAGCAAGCCAATGATGGTGAGATTGGGGTTGAGGTTTTTACACACTTGCTTGATGGTGTTGACCAAATCACTCAAACCCTCCAAAGCGTAGTATTCACATTGCATGGGGATCACCACGCCATGGGCGCAGCACAATGCATTGAGGGTGAGGAGGGAGAGCGCCGGCGGACAGTCAATGAGGATGAAGTCGTATTGCTCATCCACCTCCGCCAAGGCCTCGCGAAGCTTGATCTCGCGGGATTCAAACTCCACCATCTCCACTTCGGCACCGGCAAGTTCGCGATTGGCGGGCAACACGTCAAAGCCCTCCGCGGCCACCGTGGACTCGGCCACACTGGCCAGGCCCACCAGAACTTGGTACACCGTGTGCTTCAGGTTGCGTTTGTCAATGCCACAACCCATGGTGGCATTGCCCTGTGGGTCCAGGTCAACCAGCAACACGCGTTGTTTGGCCAAGGCAAGGCCTGCGGCCAAGTTCACTGCGGTGGTGGTTTTTCCCACGCCGCCTTTTTGATTGGCAATGCAGAAAACTTTCGCCATGGTTCTGTCCTGAATTTGAATGGTTTGATTTTATCGTTGAATGACGAACAAATGCCGTTCTTCATCCAGGAAAGGCACTTCAATCGGGACAATCGAGTCAATTCGCCAACCCGGGGGCACGGTGTTGTCCACTTCCACTCGGCCCTTCAATGCAGCGTACACGCCACCAGGGCGCAACAAATGTTCGGTGAGCCCAATGAACTGCCCCATGGTTGAAAAAGCGCGCGAGCAAATGAGGTCAAAGGGCGATTCGACCTTGTACTGCTCAACCCGACCATGAACAGCACGTGCATTTTTCAAACCCAAAGTGGCAATGGCCTGCTGCATGAATGCGGCTTTTTTTTGCACCGTGTCGATGAGGGTGATCTGCCAGTCTGGCCTTGCCACAGCGAACACCAAGCCCGGCAGGCCAGCCCCTGCCCCCACATCCAGCACATTGGGCCCAGCCTGACCTTGAACAGCGCTTGAGACAGCCGGAACCACGGCAAGGGAATCCAGCAAGTGATGGCTGATCAGTTCAGCGGGCGTGCGGATGGCGGTGAGGTTGTAGACGGCATTCCATTTTTGGATGAGCTGACCATACTGGAACAACTTGGCCACTTGTTCATCGCCCAAATCGAGACCAAGCTTGCCTAACCCCAAATTCAAGCGTGTCAAGTCATCGGGCCCCAACAAAGATCGGGTTGGCACCGCCCCACGGGCTTGAGATTTCACGCCACTTGCTCCGCGCCTTCACCAGCTGCACGCCCAAGAAGGCTGCGTTTCTTCAAATGGACCAACAACAAAGAAATCGCGGCTGGGGTGACGCCCTGTATGCGCCCCGCTTGTCCAATGGTTTCAGGTTTGTGGATGTTCAGCTTTTGCTGCACCTCTTTGCTCAAACCCAACACCTGGCTGTAATCCAGTTCTTGCGGCAATCGAATGGTTTCGTTGCCGAGGCCGCGATCAACCTCGGCCTGCTGACGTGCCACATAGCCCGCGTATTTGACCTCAATCTCGAGCTGGGTCACCAAGTCCCCAGACAAACCAGGCCCCGACAAGGCGGGCTCGCCGCTGTCTTTGGTGAGCGTTAACAAGCTTGCGTAATCAACATCGGGCCGCTTCAACAGATCATAAAAGTTGTACTCCCGCTCAATGCCTTTGCCCAGCACACGCTCGGCCTCGGCCTGTGCAACCACCTTGGGATTGATCCACGTGGAACGAAGTCGTTGCATTTCCAGCTCGATGGACTCCCTTTTGACGCAAAACGCCGCCCAACGCACATCATCCACAATACCCAGCTTTCGGCCTATGGGTGTTAAGCGCTGATCCGCATTGTCTTCCCGAAGACTGAGTCGATATTCGGCGCGGCTGGTGAACATTCGGTACGGCTCAGCCACGCCCTTGCTGGTCAAATCGTCCACCAAGACGCCCAGATAAGCCTCATCTCGTCGAGGGGTCCATTGCGCCTTGTCTTGCGCCTTGAGGGCTGCATTGAGACCTGCCAGCAAGCCCTGGGCCGCCGCCTCTTCATAGCCTGTGGTGCCATTGATCTGGCCGGCAAAAAACAAACCCTCAATCGCCTTGGTCTCCAACGTGGTTTTCAAGCCGCGTGGATCGAAGTAGTCATACTCGATGGCGTAGCCTGGGCGGAGCACGTAGGCATTTTCAAGCCCACGGATGGAATGGAGCAAATCCAGCTGCACATCAAACGGCAAGGAGGTGGAAACACCATTGGGGTAATACTCATTGGTCGTCAAGCCCTCGGGTTCCAGAAAGATCTGATGGGATTCTTTGTCGGCAAACCGATGAATTTTGTCTTCGATGGATGGACAGTACCTGGGACCCACCCCCTCGATCACCCCCGTGTACATCGGGCTGCGGTCTAAGCCACTCCGAATGATGTCGTGTGTTTTTTGGTTGGTGTGCGTAATCCAGCACGGCAGCTGCCTGGGATGCATGCCAGCATTGCCCAGGTATGAAAACACAGGCACGGGGCTTAGGTCACCCGGCTGCTCTTGCATCACACTGAAGTCAATGCTGCGACCATCAATGCGCGGTGGCGTGCCAGTTTTCAAACGCCCCTGGGGTAGTTTCATTTCCTGCAGGCGCAGGGCCAACCCCACCGAAGGTGGATCTCCCGCCCTGCCACCAGAGTAATTTTGAAGGCCCACATGAATCTTGCCGTTCAAAAATGTACCTGCAGTCAACACGACGGCCTTGGAACGAAACTTCACGCCGACTTGGGTCACCGCACCAACCACTCGATCACCATCCAGCATCAAGTCTTCAACCGCCTGTTGGAACAAGCTCAAATTGGGCTGGTTCTCCAACCGGCTGCGAATGGCCTGGCGATACAAAACTCGATCTGCCTGCGCCCGCGTGGCACGAACGGCGGGCCCTTTTGAACCATTGAGTATGCGGAACTGTATGCCCGCCTCATCGGTGGCAATCGCCATTGCACCACCCAAGGCATCCACTTCTTTGACCAGGTGCCCCTTCCCGATGCCCCCGATGGATGGGTTACAAGACATTTGACCCAAGGTTTCGATGCTGTGTGTGAGCAACAATGTTTTGCAGCCCGCTCGCGCTGAAGCCAAAGCGGCCTCGGTGCCTGCATGGCCGCCACCCACCACAATCACATCAAACACATCGGGATAAAACATGGATCACCTCGGAAAAACAGAAAACCGCCACTGGTGCGGCTGCATGCCGCATTATAAAGGCGAAGCCGTCACACCCCAAGTAAGTGATGTTTCACGTGGAACAATGGGAGCAAATTGCTCAACAAGTGTTGTTTCCCTGCGGCGGCGGGGCCACGCCCCTTGGCGTGCGCCAATCTGTATTTGACCTCCCTGAGCCTGGCCACGCATGTGGCTGGTTCGTTTTTGAAGACCCGTGGTGCGTGTTCATAGACCCGTGGTGCGAGCCTGTTGGCCTTGGATCAGCCCGAGTATCCCTTCTTGCCCCTGGCCAGGGGGCATGCAAAGCGAAAGTGTCGCTGTTGCATCCGGTCCGTCTTGTCGCCAAGCAAAGCTTGTCGACAGCGCCGTTCCGGCCCCTGGCT
>DASUDK010000202.1:0-4916 GCA_036275655.1 Limnobacter sp.
CATGCCTTTGAATGTGCTGGGCAGCGTGATCCCCATGTTGGAAGTGACCCTGGATGGCGCCTTGTGCAAGTTCTTGCTCGACGAGGTGAAGGACCCCCTGTGCCATCAGGTCTTCAAGCACATCAATGCCGATGAGGCTCGTCACCTGGGCGTTGACTTTCATGTGCTGGAAATGCTGGGCCACGGCCCAGCCTACCGCCTCGCCCTGGAAAGCATTGCCACCGCCATCAACCCCAAACTCTTGCTGGGCGTGGCGGTTTACTTCCCCTTGCTCAACAAGATGCGCGACAACATTGTGGCCATGGGTTTGAAAGAAGAAAAGCTGTACCAGGCCATGGCGAAGTTTGAAAAGTACGGTGGCGAGACGCCCGAAGGGCGACGCAACCCCTGGTACCAATTGATGCGCATGCATGGCCGCTGGGTGATTGACCGCAGCAACCGGCTCTACCACGTGCCGGTGGATGCTGCCGTGAAAGCCTCGGCTTACATCCCCAAGCGTTGGTTGCCAGCGGTGCCCAGTTGGGTGAACAAGCTCACTTGGCAACCCACAGCCTGAGCGACGACAACAAAACCATTGAAATCCACTCACACAACATCTTCACCATGACAACAAGCAAGGTTCAATCCCGGGCGCTGCACGCCAGCGGCGCAGCACGCAACACCGCCAAGCCGGCGCAGAGGCGCAACTCCACAGCCCGCAAGGCTGGCACCGGGCCAGCGGGCGAGCAGGTGTTTGACACCCTCATCATTGGTGCCGGATTTGCAGGCTTGGGAAGCGCCATCAAACTGCGCGAGGCGGGTGTGCACAACATCGCCATTTTGGAACGCGCTTCCGAGGTGGGGGGCACATGGCGGGACAACCAGTATCCAGGCGCTGCCTGCGACATTCCTTCCAACCTGTACAGTTTCTCGTTTGCCCCCAATCCGGCGTGGTCAAGAAGCTATTCGGGCGCTCGCGAGATTCTGGCTTATGTACACAGCCTGGTGAATGATTTTGGTTTGCAACCGTTCATTCGTTTTCAGCAAAATGTGACCCAGGTTGAACTGGACGAGGCGCGGGGTTTGTGGGTGGTTCACACCGAGGCGGGCTCGGTGTGGCGTGGTCGCAGCATCATCATGGCCTCTGGTCCGCTGGCCAATGCCAGCTTCCCGAACATTCGTGGCATTGAGCGTTTTCAGGGCAAGAAAATCCATTCTGCGCGTTGGGACCACGGTTACAACTTTGCCGGTAAGCGGGTGGGCGTGGTTGGCACGGGTGCAAGCGCCATCCAGATTGTGCCCGAGTTGGTCAAAAAGGCAGGCAGTGTGAAGGTGTTTCAACGCACACCGCCGTGGGTCATGCCACGGCCAGACTTCAACACCTCAGCCTTGAGTAAAACCCTGTTTGCCAAATTGCCCTTCACCCAAAAGGCCATTCGCGAAGCTCTGTATTGGACCCATGAAAGCATGGCCTTGGCCGTGATTTGGGATTCCCCAGTGACCCGGCTGGGCGAGCGCTTGGGCAGAGCGTTTTTGAATGCGCAGGTCAAAGACCCTTGGCTGCGTCGTCAACTCACGCCCGATTACACCTTGGGCTGCAAGCGCATTCTGGTGAGCAACGATTATTACCCTGCGCTGCAACAACCCAACTGTGAGCTGATCACCTGGCCGATCGCTGGCATTGTGGAGCAAGGCATACGCACCGCCGAAGGCATTGAACACCAATTTGATTGCCTGGTCTTTGCAACCGGGTTTGATGTGCCCAAAAGCGGCACCCCTTACCCCATCCATGGCGTGGGTGGTCGCGTGCTGGCCCAGGAGTGGTCGCGCGGTGCACAGGCTTACAAAAGCATCAATGTGAGTGGGTATCCCAACCTGTTCATCATGTTTGGTCCCAACAGTGGGCCGGGGCACAACTCGGCGCTGGTTTACATGGAGCAACAAATCGCCTATGCCGTGCAAGGCGTACGCACCATTCTGGATGGTGAGCACAAATTGCTGGATGTAAAACCTGACGTGCAAGACAAACACAACCGCGCGCTGCAAAAACGTTTGGCCAAGACGAACTGGAACTCTGGATGCACCAGTTGGTATTTGACTGAAGATGGCTTCAACGCCACCATGTTCCCCGGTTTTGCCACCCAGTACGCCCAGCAAATGCGGCGGTTTGATCTGGCGGCCTATCGCCAAATCAAGGTGGTTGCAGCCGCCTAAGATTTTTTTAATCTGCACAGGCTAGAATCGGGCATCGCCAGCTTTATGTTCACAGCAACACGATGTCCGACACGCCCAGCAATTCCTCACCCGATCAAATCACATCCCCACCCGCCCCGGTGAGCTTCTGGGAAGCTTTCCGGTTTTGGCTCAGGTTGGGATTCATCAGTTTTGGTGGGCCAGCCGGGCAAATCGCCATCATGCACCAAGAGCTGGTGGAGCGCCGGCGATGGTTGTCTGAGCGTCGGTTTCTGCATGCGCTGAATTACTGCATGGTGTTGCCCGGCCCCGAGGCCCAGCAACTGGCCACCTACATTGGCTGGCTGATGCATCGAACCTGGGGTGGGGTGGTGGCCGGTGGGTTGTTTGTATTGCCATCGTTGTTCATCCTCATCGCCCTGTCCTGGGTGTACATCGCCTTTGGCGATGTGCCGGTGGTGGCGGGTATTTTTTATGGCATCAAGCCTGCTGTTACAGCCATCGTGGTGCATGCCGCCCACCGGATTGGATCGCGAGCCCTTAAAAATGGCTGGATGTGGGCCATTGCGGCTGCAGCCTTTGTGGCCATTTTTGCACTCAATGTGCCTTTCCCGATCATCGTGATTGCGGCCGGGTTGGTGGGGTATGTTGGCGGAAAAATTCGCCCAGCCTTGTTTGCCATGGGTGGGGGCCATGGCGCAGCCAAAGCCAGTTACGGCCCAGCACTGATTGACGACACCACCCCCACACCGGCCCATGCCCGGTTCACCAAGCCGCGTTTGCTCAAGGTTGTGTTGGCAGGGGCTGCGCTGTGGCTGCTGCCCATGGGGTTGCTCACCGCCGTGCTGGGGTGGCAACACACCTACACACAAATGGGCTGGTTTTTTACCAAGGCCGCCTTGCTCACGTTTGGTGGTGCCTATGCGGTGTTGCCTTATGTTTACCAAGGGGCGGTGGAAAGGTTTGCCTGGCTCAACCCCACGCAGATGATTGATGGTCTGGCACTGGGGGAGACCACACCCGGGCCGCTCATCATGGTGGTGGCTTTTGTGGGTTTTGTGGGCGCGTATTTGCAAGAGCTGTTGGGTCCAGGCCTGTCTTTTTGGTCAGGGGCGCTGGGAGCGGCGCTGGTCACCTGGTTCACTTTTTTGCCCTCCTTTGTGTTTATTTTGGCGGGTGGGCCACTGGTTGAAAGCACGCACGATGATTTGAAGTTCACCGCGCCGCTCACCGCCATCACAGCGGCGGTGGTGGGGGTCATTCTCAATCTGGCCTTGTTTTTTGCGTACCATGTCATCTGGCCCGCAGGTTTCGAAGGGTCGATGGACTGGGTCAGCTTGCTCATCACCGTGGGGGCGTTTGTAGCACTCATGCAATTCAAGCGTGGCGTGATGGAAGTGTTGGGTGTGTGTGCAGGCTTGGGCCTGGCCGTGCAGTTGTTCTTGAAGTAATTCTGGAGAAACAGACCTTGGTCAACAAAGCGGTGTTGAACGAATTCATGGCCACGCAGTTTCCACAATCGCGTTGCGTGGTTGAAGAGATCAATGCGGAGCGGGCCATTGTCCGCTACCGCATCACCGAGGCCGATTTGCGCCCTGGCGGCACTGTGGCCGGCCCAGTGATGTTTCTGGTGGCCGATTGCGCCCTTTATGTGGCCATATTGGGTCGCATTGGCATTGTGCCACTGGCTGTCACCACGAACATGAACATCAATTTTTTGCGCAAACCGGCGGCCGATCGAGACATCATTGGCGAATGCAGGCTCATCAAGTTGGGCAAGCTCTTGGCCATTGGTGAGGTGACTGTGTATTCCGATGGGGTGGATGAGCCAGTGGCGCATGCCACGGGCACCTATGCCATTCCGCCCAAGCGAGACTAATTTTTTTCAGGAGTAGGCCATGAGCAAACCACAACACTGGTTGGGTATTTCTGGCAGTCTGCGCAAGGCATCTTGCAACACCGGCTTGCTGCGCGCTGTAGCAGACCAACTGCCAGCAGGTGTTACTTTTCAGATGGCAGACCTCAGCGAGGTTCCGCTCTACAATGCCGACCTGGCCACCCGGCCTGCCGCCGTGCAAACGCTGTTTGATCAAATGGCCAAGGCCGATGCCTTGGTGCTGGCCTGCCCAGAGTACAACTACTCCTTGGCACCGGCCTTGAAAAACGCCATCGACTGGGCCTCCCGCTACCCCGACAACGCATTGCTCAATGGCAAGCCTGTTGCCATTTGTGGTGCGGGTGGTGGCATGGGCACATCCCGCGCCCAGTACCATTTGCGGCAAGTGTGTGTGTACGTCAACTTGCTCCCCTTGCAAAAGCCAGAGGTGTTTTGCAACGCTTTTGCTGGCGGCTTTGATGCACAGGGCCAAGTGATGGACGACAAAATCAAGGCCAACCTGGATGGCATGGCCAAAGCCCTGCAAGCCTGGGTGAGTCGTTTGGCTGGATAAATCACTTTCATCCCCTCTTGCCCAAAAAAGGGGGGGTGGCAAAATTTTTTTCAACCACCCTCAAGTTTGATTTTTTCTGAGCGTTATATGAGTCACAAGGCAGCGCACGACAGTGCTTGACACTGAAGGCGACTGACCCAAAGACACTTAAATACTGCTTGGAGAAATATCATGCTAGGAATCAACACCAACGTTGCATCGCTGACCGCCCAGAAGAACCTCTCGGGTTCTGGCCTTGGCTTGAACAACTCGATTGCCCGCCTGTCCTCGGGTTTGCGCGTCAACAGCGCCAAG
>DASUDK010000203.1:0-7811 GCA_036275655.1 Limnobacter sp.
GGGCAGAAAAATGGATAGAACATCCTAAAACTCGGTGGTCGGGGCAGAAGGATTCGAACCCTCGACCCTCTGGTCCCAAACCAGATGCGCTACCAGACTGCGCTATGCCCCGACAAAGAAGCGGGATATTAGTATGAAATCCGCGATGTGTC
Organism: Limnobacter sp.; assembly: GCA_036275655.1. Taxonomy (GTDB): domain Bacteria; phylum Pseudomonadota; class Gammaproteobacteria; order Burkholderiales; family Burkholderiaceae_B; genus Limnobacter. Next base: position 153 of record DASUDK010000203.1, read on the forward strand.
AAGAATTCGGCAGAGATTGGGCATGCATGTACGGATCCAAAGACGCAACGCTCGCTATTGCAGTTGGAAGAAGATCAGTCAAAGGATCTACAAAGTCTGCCACCAACACAGCAAGCTGCCCTTGTTGTGGCGCGGAGGGTTCAACAGATCGCTCCGCTGCAGGCCCGCTTTGCAAATCCAGGGCCAAAGAGTCTACGATCGAAGGCGGCGCCACAAGCGCCGAACTCACATTGGGCGTTGTCTCAACATCAAATCCGGCGCTGGTTGATGCCCCTCCGGCAAGTTGCTGGCCACTTGATGTGTCGAACATGTTTTGTAAACCCAAAAAATACCGTTCTACACCAACCTCTGCCGCCCCCATGAACAACATCCCACTTGTTGCAGTGCCGCCCGCATCTTGGACCATTGCATCCGGCAAAGGAGAAAATTGTTGGAAAAGGCTGTTCGACGCCGCGGCATTGGGCGTCGCAATCAACGCCAATGAGGAGGCCTCCAGAGCAACCGTCTCGGCTCGGCCATAGGTTGACCAAGGGTCAATGCGAACATTCTGTTGCCAGCCACCCAAGGTGGGTGTTGTGTCGGCCGCCAAACTGCCGGAATCTGTGGAGGCACGGCAAGCAATCGCAATTTGCAGAAGCAAAAGACCCATGTGCGCGGATTCATTCCTCGCCCTATCGGCAGATGAGTGGCCAATGGCCTCCCCACCGCTTACACCACAACTGGGCATAGGCTGGTAGGTGTTCGGCCGGCAAGCCGCGAGTGAGACTGACATTGGGTTCAACCTGGGCAACTTGGTAAGAAATACAAAGTTGCTACTGTCGCAAATCGGCCTGCAGATTCAGTCCATTGAACAATCCGACGCCCCTACCCAACATTACGCACAAGGCTTTTTGGACGAGTTGCATGGCAGAAAACGCCAATCAAATCAGAGCCCTACGATTACGCTTCCAGAAAACATCGAACAAATAAAGCAAAAAGCGCCAGCGAAGTGATGACAAAGGAGATTAACAATTGTTTACATTGCATGCAGACACCTTGCAAAACTCTGTCGGGGCCACACGTAACAAAAACAATCACTCCTTGGGTAAAACTCCAAAAACGCGATCCACCATGGTGGAAGCGATCTCTTTGCTCGAAGCCTCCACCATCACCCGCAACACAGGCTCGGTGCCAGAAGGGCGGATCAGCAATCGCCCTTGCGTGCCCAAGTCGGCTTTCACCGCCTCACACACACCCTGTAACTTCACATCGTTGGTCCAATCGTATCCAACCGGCAGGCGCGCATTTTTCAGCACCTGCGGCAACATGCGCACCGGGCTCAAAATATCGGCCAGGGATTTATTCAAGTTGCGCACCGCCCGCAACACCTGCAAAGCACTCACAATGCCATCGCCGGTGGAATGTCGGTCCAGCACCAACAAATGGCCAGAGCTTTCGCCACCCAGGCTCCAGCCATTGGCCTGCAGTTTTTCGAAGACGTAGCGGTCACCCACCTTGGCGCGTTCAAAAGGAATGCCATCCTGTTGCAAAGCCAGTTCCAAGCCGAAGTTGGTCATCAATGTGCCCACCACACCAGCCACCTTGCCCTGCACTTGCAAACGTTCCGCCACCAGGGCGTACAACAACTCATCGCCATTGAAAATGCGCCCACTGTGATCCACACAGATCAAACGATCGGCATCGCCATCCAGCGCAAACCCATAATCCGCTTTGTGCTCAAGCACCGCCTTGGCCACCGCCTCAGGATGCGTGGCACCCACGCCTTTGTTGATATTCAAACCGTCCGGTTTGTCGGCCAGCACCACCACATCAGCCCCCAGTTCGCGAAACACGGCTGGTGCAATGTGATAAGCAGCGCCATTGGCACAATCCACAACAATCTTGAGGCCACGCAAATCCTTGTCGCGCGGAAAAGTGCCCTTGCAGAACTCAATGTAACGGCCGGCGGCGTCGTCAAGGCGTTTGGCACGACCCAATGCCTCAGAAGACTTGCAAGCCACGCTTTTGGAAAGCTGCTCTTCGATTTCCAGTTCCCATTGGTCTGGCAGTTTGGTGCCTTGGCCAGAAAAGAATTTGATGCCGTTGTCGGGGTAAGGATTGTGAGACGCACTAATGACCACACCGGCCGACATGTCCAGCGCACGCGCCAAATAAGCCACTCCAGCCGTGGGCATGGGCCCCACCATCACCACATCCACCCCAACCGATGTAAAACCTGCTTCAAGGCAACTTTCGAGCAAATAGCCACTCACGCGAGTGTCCTTGCCAATCAACACCTTGGCACGACGCCCAGACCCCTCATGCCGAGAAAGCACGGCACCTGCCGCTTGACCCAAACGAAGCACAAAATCGGGAGTCATTGGAAGTTGGCCCACTGTGCCGCGGATGCCATCGGTGCCAAAGTATTGTCGTACGCTCATGGAGATAAGAAAAAATAAAAATGATCAATATGAATTTGCAAGCAAACCTATTCTAGCCTTGAAGGCCATCCATGATTGCCGTTTGAACAACCAACGCATCACGTGTGGCCATCACATCATGGACCCGAACCACCGCGGCCCCAGCCCTTGCCGCATACAAGGCGGCTGCCACAGAGCCACCCAAACGTTCTTTCGGATTCTGCCGACCGGTGAGCTCACCAATCATGCGTTTGCGGGACACCCCAATCAACACCCCCGCGCCCAACTCGGCCTGACGGGGAATGCTCCGCATCAAACTCACATTGTGCGCCAAGGTTTTACCAAAACCAAAGCCAGGGTCCACCAACACGCGTTGCGCGGCCACGCCCGCAGTGCCCAGCACCGCCAAGCGCTCTTGCAAAAAACCCAGCACCTCAGCACACACATCCACATAGTTGGGATTGTTTTGCATGCTGCGCGGTTCGCCTTGCATGTGCATCACCACCGCACCCGCTGTGGGGCTTGCAGCAAGAATTTCGAGTGCACTGGGTGTGCCGTTTACGGCTGGTGCACGAAAGCCATTCACATCATTCAAAATGTCGGCGCCCGCGTCCAAAGCCAGTTGCATCACGGCAGGCTTTAAAGTGTCCACAGAAAGCGGCACATGCCAGCGCACAAGCTCCTGCAGCACCGGCTGCAAGCGCGACCATTCCTCCTCGGCACTCACCCCTTCAGCACCAGGTCGCGTCGACTCCGCCCCCAGGTCCAGAATATCGGCCCCCTCACCCACCAGACGCTCCGCATGGGCGATTGCCTGCGCTGCACGGGCATGGTCACCCCCATCCGAGAAAGAATCGGGTGTGACATTCACAATGCCCATCACCAGAGGTTGACCAGTCATCCATTGGAGATTGAATCGGCCTGCTTGCCATGTGTTCATGCTGCATGCTGCGGTGGTTGCTACTGCACTCATTGTAGCGGGCGCACACCGCTTGGCCATGGGCTGAGCTACATCTATGGCCACAGGCCGGGCCTCTCTACTGGCCCAGGCCGAGCTTCTCCATGGCCACAGGCCGAGCAGAGGCTTGTTTCTCGCTGAAAACCTGTGTCTCCCTTGCTGGGCCTGAAGGAGCCTGGGTCCGCCCCGACAAAACTGCGCGGTCGGGCTCGGCCCCTGCCGGCAACCTGTCGGTTGCCTGGCACCGGTCCTTTGCGGCACGCAAGGGCAGGTTTTCTGGATGCTCGCCACCAAGCCCTCTGCACCGGCCTGGGCCCAGGGCTGCTGCGTGCCTCGCCATGCACCTGCGCAGCCTGGCTTGCGCCCAGAGGCCACCGGGCGCCAGTGCCCCTGCAGCGACCTTCAGGACAATCTGCCCGACCGTGCCGTGCATGAACGGTGACCCAACGGGGCAGAGGCCCAGCCCGACCTCTTTTTTCGAGGGGGGGCCTCAGTTCAGGCCAGGCTCAGGGAGGGAATCACAGATTGGCCGTCGCAAAGGGGCTTGGCCCCGGTGACTTCGAGGAGCAAGCAAACACGCAAAGGTACATGGCCACGGTGCGCTCAGTCGCCGTACATGCGCTGCTTCAATTCGCGGCGCTGCTGCGCTTCTAGGGAGAGTGTGGCAGTTGGGCGGGCCAGCAAGCGTGCCACACCAATGGGGTCGCCAGTTTCTTCGCACCAGCCGTACTCGCCGTTTTCAATTTTCTGCAGGGACTGCTGCACCTTTTTCAGCAGCTTGCGTTCGCGGTCCCGTGTGCGCAGCTCCAGCGCGTGTTCTTCTTCGATGGTGGCGCGGTCAGCGGGATCGGGCACCACGACAGTTTCACGCAGGTGTTCTGTGGTTTCGCCAGCATTGGCCAGCAATTCCTTTTCCATGTCCTGCAAACGCTGTCGGAAAAAGGCAAGCTGCACCTCGTTCATGTAGTCGTCTTCTGACATCTTCAGCAATTGTTGCTCGCTGATGATTGGCGTCTTTTCAGTGGTCATAGCACAGCCTCTAGTCCTTTGGATTTTTATTGACTATATACCAGTATATCCCCTATCGAGCCAAACAGAGTTCTAGCCCTTGGGTGATGAAGTCCTTGGGGAGTTTACGCCCAATGAACACGATTTTGCTTTCTTTTTTCTCGGAGCCTTCCCATTTTCTGCCCCAGTCCAGCCCCATGAGCATGTGCACGCCCTGGAACAGCGCCCGTCGATCGCTGCCTTTGATGGCCAAGATCCCTTTGTAACGCAGCATGTCGGGGCCATACACCTGGGTCACCGAGCCCATGAATTCTTCAAATTTTTGACCGTCGAAAGGCTTGATGCTCTTGAATACGAAACTCTGGATTTCGTCGTTGTGGGTGTGTTTGTCTTCATCCAAAAAGTCTGGCGCAATGTCCAAAATGGAATTCAGGTTAAAGCCACGCACGTCCAGCAAACGTTCCACAGGCGCTTGGCCGTGGTCACTCACCATCATTTCTGCGCGGGCGTTCATTTTGACCAGGCGCCGTTTCAAGGTGGTGACCTCGTCCTCGCTGCACAGGTCGGTCTTGGACAGCAAAATCCGGTCGGCAAAGCCCACCTGCTGCTGGATTTCACGGTGCTCATCCAATTGCTGCATGCCGTGCTTGGCGTCCACCACGGTGATCACGGCGTCCAGCATGTAGTTCTCGGCCACCAGGTCGTCCACAAAAAAGGTTTGCGCAACCGGTCCAGGGTCGGCCATGCCTGTGGTTTCAATCACCACCCGGTCAAATTTGATGGTGCCCGCCAGCCGTTTGGCCGCCATTTCGCCCAAAATCCGCACCAAGTCGCCGCGCACTGTGCAGCACAGGCAACCGTTGTTCATTTCAACAATATTTTCCTGCTCGTTTTGCATGAGCAGGTCGTTGTCCACGCCTTCTTCGCCAAATTCATTTTCAATCACGGCGATTTTCATGCCGTGGTTTTCTTTCAGAATGCGGTTAAGCAGGGTGGTTTTGCCACTGCCCAAAAAGCCGGTGAGGATGGTGACCGGCACAAGTTTGTGAGGCGCGTTGTTCATGGTGTTGTCTGCTGCTGAATAAGATGAATGCCTTCAGGTGGAGGCGATTCCCAAAATTTAAAGGCAATATGTGTGCCGACCCAGGTGCCGCACAAATACAGTGCGCTCCAGCGGGGCTCAGTGCGGGGGCCTGGCTGCAAAGGTCCACACCCCGTCCACGCGAGTCCGCAACACCAAACCTTTGTACCACAGGTAGTGCAGGTGGGCGATGGCCTCGCCCATGGCGAAGCTCATTTGATGGCCATCCATCTCGCGCCTGAACAGCACAGCGATGGCTTGGCGCGCCGTGAGTGTTTGCGCCTTCAGCGCTTCCAGCAACTCGCTCAAGCGGTGCTCATGGTGGCGCAGCAACTGCGCACAGCGGTCGTGCACGCCTTTGAAGGGCACGCCATGGGAAGGCAGCACGGTGAGGCTGTTGGGCAGTTGCGCCATGCGTTGTACCGATTGTAAAAACAACAGCAGCGGGTTGCCTTCGGGCTCAATGCCGTACACGCTGACATTGGTTGAAATGGTGGGCAAGAGCATGTCCCCGCTGATCATCAAATCCAGGCTTTTGCACACCAGGCTGATGTGTTCCGGGCTATGGCCAAAACCGGCGTGGCATTGCCACACATGGCCGCCAATCTCAATCTCGTCCCCATGCTGAATGCGTTGGTAGTTCAGTGGGGGTTCTGGCACAAGGCGCGAGAACAAGCCGCCGCGGGCCTCTTTGGTTTCGTCGGCTTTTTTCTCGTTCACCAGGCCGTGGCTGCCCATGAAGGCGGCCAGCGTGTTGGCATCAAAGCCCGGCAGGTTGGCGCACAGGCCGCGGGCCATGAAGTACTCGCCCGTGGACATGTGCACATGCACGCCGTGGCGGCGGGCCAATGGGCCGGCCATGCCAATGTGGTCGGGGTGGGCGTGGGTCACGAGGATGCGGCCAAGCGGTTTGCGCACAAACAGGGTTTGTTCGATCTCTTCCCACATGGCGGCCACCTCGGGCAAACCAGCCCCGCAATCCACCAAGGTGTACTGGTTTTCTTCTTCAATCAGCCACACATTGATGTGGTCGAGCGCAAAGGGCAGTGGCAAACGCAGCCACAGCACACCTGGTGCAACTGGGGTGGGCTGGCCCAAAACGGGTGGTTCAAACAAACGTTCAATTCCCATGTGTTTTATGGTGACTTTTCAGTCATTTGTGTGGGTGAAGGGGCTGATTGTAGGGCATCATTTCGGAAAAGCATAACTTCAGCGGAGACTTTGACATGTTGAATTTGCCAGGACTTCAGTTTGATCTTGGAGAGGACATCGACGCACTGCGCGATGCCGTACAAACCTTTGCCCAGGCCGAAATTGCCCCTCTGGCGGCGGAAATGGACAAAACCGATCAATTTCCCATGCATTTGTGGCGAAAAATGGGTGAGATGGGCCTTTTGGGGCTGACGGTTGAAGAAGAGTTGGGCGGCAGTGGCATGGGCTATCTGGCCCACATTGTGGCCATGGAAGAGATTTCACGGGCCAGCGCTTCGGTGGCATTGAGCTACGGTGCGCATTCCAACCTCTGTGTGAATCAGATTCGCCGCAATGGCAACGATTGGCAGCGCAAAACTTTTTTGCCCAAGCTCATCTCTGGCGAGCACATTGGTGCCTTGGCCATGAGCGAACCCGGCGCGGGCTCAGACGTGGTCAGCATGCAATTGCGTGCCGACAAAAAGGGCGACAAGTATGTGCTCAACGGCAGCAAGATGTGGATCACCAACGGGCCCGACGCCGATGTGTTGGTGGTGTACGCCAAAACGGACTTGGCCGCAGGCCCCCATGGAATTACCGCCTTTTTGATTGAAAAAGGATTCAAAGGTTTTTCGATTGCGCAGAAGCTGGACAAACTGGGCATGCGCGGCAGCCACACCGGCGAGTTGGTGTTCGAGGACTGCGAAGTGCCGGAAACCCATGTGCTGGGCAAGGTGGGCCGTGGTGTGAATGTACTCATGAGCGGTCTGGACTTTGAGCGCGCAGTACTCAGCGGTGGACCCCTGGGCATCATGGCGGCAGCCATGGATGTGGTGGTGCCCTACGTGCACGACCGCAAACAGTTTGGCCAAAGCATTGGTGAGTTTCAGCTGATTCAGGGCAAGCTGGCAGACATGTATTCAGTCATGATGGCCACCCGTGCGTATGTGTACCAAGTGGGCAAGGCTTGCGACAAGGCCACGCCAGACACGGTGCGCAAGCTGCGAAAAGACTGTGCGGGC
>DASUDK010000204.1:0-6909 GCA_036275655.1 Limnobacter sp.
GAGCACACCAAACAGGATGGGCAACCAGATCGCCAGGCTTAGGTAAGGAATATTGTTATGCATGGATAAGTTCCGATCTCAAGAGCTTGCGCCCCGCCTTGTTTATTTCAAACTGATGAAAGTGATGATCATGGCCAACACACCGAGAATCATGGCGAACGCATAGTGGTAGATAAAACCACTCTGCGCAAAACGCACCACCCCAGCAACCAGACCAACCAGTCGAGCACTGCCATTGACGACCAAGCCGTCGATCAGCACGCGATCGCCAAAGCGCCACAGTGCTTGACCCAGTGCACGGGCTCCGCCTGCGAACACCACCTCGTTGATTTTGTCCATGTAGTATTTGTTGTCCAGCAGGGTGTGCACAGGCCTCAAAGCCTTCATGAACGCCGCCGGAATGGCGGGCACCCACAGATAGCAAACCGCAGCAGACACAACACCCGCCAGTGCGAGCCAGAATGCTGGCGTGTGGATGGCATGCAAGCCCATGGCCGCTGCGCCATGGAAAATACCGCTCAAGCCAGCCATTGCGCCATGTTCGGGATTCACAGTGATCACGCCCTGGAAAAACGTGCCATGCAACATGGGCTCCACGGCGATGTAACCAATGACGACAGACGGAATGGCCAACAGCACCAGCGGCAACGTCACCACCCAGCGAGACTCGTGCGGCTGCACGGGGCCATGGTGAGCATGGTCGTCGTGCGCGTCGTCGTGATGATCATGTTGAATATCGTGGAAACGCTCTTTGCCGTGGAAAACCAGAAAGTACATCCGGAAGCTGTAGAACGCAGTGATGAACACACCAGCCGTTACTGCGAAGTAGGCAAACTCGGCAGCGGGCAAGTTGCTGAAGTGCACCGCTTCTATGATGCTGTCTTTGGAATAAAAGCCCGAGAAAAAAGGCGTGCCAATAAGCGCCAAAGAACCCAACAACGAAGTAAGCCAAGTGATCGGCATGTACTTCCACAGACCACCCATGTGGCGAATGTCCTGATCATGGTGCATGCCAATGATCACTGAGCCAGCACCCAGGAACAGCAACGCTTTGAAAAACGCGTGCGTCATGAGGTGGAAAATGGCCACGGGATAAGCAGACACGCCCAGGGCCACGGTCATGTAACCCAACTGCGACAATGTGGAATAAGCCACCACGCGCTTGATGTCGTTTTGAATGATGCCCAGGAATCCCATGAACAGCGCTGTGATGGAGCCAATCACCAACACAAAGTTCAAGGCAATGTCGCTGAGTTCAAACAGAGGCGACATACGGCTCACCATGAAAATACCAGCGGTCACCATGGTCGCCGCGTGAATCAGGGCAGAGATTGGCGTTGGGCCTTCCATCGAATCGGGCAACCACACATGCAGAGGAAACTGGGCGGACTTGCCCATGGCGCCGATGAACAAGCAAATGCAAGCCACTGCGAGCAACGGCCAGTCGGTGCCAGGCATGGTTTGAGCGGCCAGACTATCGGCCTGCGCAAACACTTCCGTGTAGTTCATGGATCCTGCATAGGCCATCAACAGCCCGATGCCCAGAATAAAACCGAAGTCGCCAACGCGGTTCACCAAAAAAGCTTTCAGGTTGGCGTAAATGGCGGTCGGCTTGGTGTACCAAAAGCCAATCAGCAAATACGACACCAAGCCCACAGCCTCCCAGCCAAAGAACAACTGCAGGAAGTTGTTGCTCATCACGAGCATCAGCATCGAGAAAGTGAACAGGGAAATGTAAGAGAAGAAGCGTTGGTAGCCCTCATCTTCTTCCATGTAGCCAATGGTGTAGATGTGCACCATCAGCGACACACTGGTGACCACCAGCATCATGGTTGCCGTGAGAGTATCAATCAGAAAACCGACCTCAAACACCAAGGTACCCACCACGGCCCACTGATACAACGTGCCGTTGAATGTGTTGCCTTCCATCACATCCATAAACACCAAAATGGACGCAATCAGAGAAATGGCCACGCCTGCGATGGTCACTGTGTGAGCGCCAGTGCGGCCGATTTGCTTGCCAAAAAATCCAGCCAGAATAGAACCGACCAGGGGTGCAAACGGAACGATCAAATACAAAGGATTCATTCGCGCTTACCCCTTGAGCTGGTCGAGGTCTTCGACGTTGATTGAATTCATGTTGCGGAATAGGACCACCATGATCGCCAAGCCGATGGCGGATTCAGCGGCGGCCACTGTAAGGATGAAGAAAACGAACAACTGCCCGGACAGGTCACCCAGGTAGTGAGAGAAGGCCACGAAATTCATATTGACCGAGAGCAGCATCAACTCAATGGCCATCAAAATCACGATCAAGTTTTTTCGATTCAGAAAAATGCCAATCACGCTGATCGAAAACAGAATCGCGCCAAGCACCAGAAAATGAGCAAGTGAAATCATTGTTTTTAGTTCCTTGGTTGGCCCCAATCAGCCTTGTTGACCGTCTTTGGTCTGTTTGCGGTCCACTTCGGCCGGCATGCTCACCAGGGTCACCCGGTCAGCGGCTTTTACGCGTACCTGTTCTGAGGGCACTTGGCCTTTGGTGTCTTTGCGCTTGCGCAGGGTGAGTGCGATCGCAGCAACCATGGCCACCAACAAAATGAGAGCGGCCACTTCAAAGGGGTAGAGGTACTCTGTGTAGAGCAATTTGCCCAAAGCCAGGGTGTTGTTGGAAGCCTGTTCTGGCGTCTCCATGTTGGGATCCCAAAAACCACGCAACAGCACAACAGACATTTGGAATGCAATCAGAGAACCCACAATGGCTGCGATCGGCAGGTTTTTCCAGAAACCTGCCCTCACCTTGTCCATGTTGATGTCAACCATCATGACCACAAATAGGAACAGCACCATCACTGCCCCCACGTAGACGAGAACCAGGGAAATGGCCAAGAATTCTGCCTCGAGCAACATCCAAATGGCGGCCGCCGAGAAAAACGACAGCACCAAATAGAGCGCTGCATGCACAGGGTTGCGTGCAGTGATCACACGCAGTGCTGCAAACACCAGAATGGCGGCAAATACATAAAAGAAACCGGTTATTGCATCCATGACTTGGGGTCTTCTTTGTTTTATTTCGGTTTAACGGTAAGCGGCATCTGCTTCGCGGTTGGCTGCAATTTCAGCCTCGTATCGATCACCCACAGCCAGCAGCATTTCCTTGGTGAAGTACAAATCACCGCGTTTCTCACCGTGGTATTCGTGGATGTGTGTTTCCACAATCGAATCCACGGGGCAAGATTCCTCGCAAAAACCGCAGAAGATGCACTTGGTGAGGTCGATGTCGTAACGGCTGGTGCGGCGCGTGCCATCGGCCCGCTGCTCAGACTCAATCGTTATGGCCATGGCAGGGCAAACCGCTTCGCACAATTTGCAAGCAATGCAACGCTCCTCCCCGTTCGCGTAGCGCCGCAGGGCATGCAGCCCACGAAAGCGAGGTGACATGGGTGTCTTTTCCATCGGGTACAGGATGGTGATGGGCGACTTGAACATGTAGCTCATGGTCAGGGCCATGCCCTTGAGCATTTCCCGCAACAGCAGGCTGCCAAAAAAATCTTTAATGACTTGAACCATGTTGACTCTCGATTAGTTCCAGATATTCCAGGGCGTTTGCATCCACGCGGCCACGACCACCAACCACACCAGCGTAAGGGGGATAAACACTTTCCAGCCCAAGCGCATGATCTGGTCATAGCGGTACCGTGGGAACGATGCGCGGAACCAAATGAACATAGACACCAGCAAGAAGGTCTTGATGCCCAGCCAGATCCAACCCGGAATGAAGCTCAAGAAAGCCACGGGCGCATCCCAACCGCCGAAGAACATGATGGCCGCCAGGCAGGACAGCAAAATCATGTTGGCGTATTCGGCCAGGAAGAAAATGGCAAAGGTCATGCCGGAGTATTCAACCATGTGACCAGCCACAATCTCGGACTCGCCTTCCACCACGTCGAACGGATGGCGGTTGGTCTCTGCGACGGCGGAGATCATGTAAATCACCATCAATGGCAGGAGTGGCAACCAGTTCCAAGACAGGAAATTCAATCCCATGTCTGCGAACTGGCCTGAGGTCTGTGTCATCACAATGTCGGTCATGTTCAAGCTGCCAGCAACCAGCAGCACCGTGACCAACACAAAACCAATCGCCAGTTCATACGACACCATTTGCGCCGAAGCACGCATGGCTGCCAGAAACGCGTACTTTGAGTTGGACGCCCAGCCCGCAATGATCACCCCATACACCTCCAGTGATGTGATGGCCATCAGGTAGAGCAGGCCCGCGTTGACATTGGCCAACACGGTTTCAGGTCCAAACGGGATCACAGCCCACGCCGCCAACGCCGGCATGATGGTCATGATGGGCGCGATGATGAACAAACCCTTGTTGGCGTTGATCGGCACAATGATTTCTTTGAACATCATCTTGACCGCATCGGCGATGGGCTGCAGCAGACCCATGGGGCCCACATGGCTTGGACCCATGCGGATATGCATGCGACCAATCATTTTGCGTTCCCAATACGTGAGGTATGCCACACACCCCAGCAAGGGCAATGTGATGGTGAGGATCTTGATCAAAGTCCACACTGGCAGCCAAGCGGGACCCAGAAGGTCCGAACCCAAGGTGGTGATCATGTCGATGGGAGAGCTCATGCCTGCACCTCGCTTTGCACCATGGCAACCACATCCACACCGCCAAACGCCGCCCGAAGGCTCTGTGTTTCTGCGCGGGCCACGGGCACCAGCACCACATTGTCGGCTATGTGTTTGTTCACCACCGCGGCAACCTGCAGGGTGCCGCCCTCGGAGTCTGTTAGTTTGATTCTGTCACCCGACTGAACACCCAACCTTTGGGCTGTGGCACCGTTAAGCTGGGCCAGCGCGGGCTTGGCCGCCTTGGTTTGGCGAAGCGATGCGGCCCGACGGACCAGCGCATCTGCGTCATAAATTGGCAAGTAAGCCGCCAATTCAAGTTGTCCACCCAGGGCGACGCCGGTCACCGCCTGCTCACCCACGGTGTTGTTCAAGGCAAGATTGGCTGGCAGTGTGGCCTTCAATACTTCTTCAGAACTGTTGAAATCAAACCCCTCCAACCCCAACAAGTTGCCCATCACGCGAAGCACCTTCCAGCCAGGACGGGTCTCGCCAGCGGGACGCACAGTGGCTTTGAAGGTTTGCGCCTGCCCCGCGATGTTAATGAACGTGCCAGAAGTCTCGGTGCTGGGCGCGATTGGCAGCAGCACATCAGCGTACTGTTTGGCATTGCCAACAAATGCACCGGCATACACCACGAACTCGGAATCGATCAGGCCACGCACCAGCGATTGACCCAAACCGGTGTCCAAGTCAGCTTCAGCGCCAAACACAACAGCCGCTTTCGCTTTGTTGGCCACGGCTTGCGCAAACGAGTTGCCGCCGTGTGATGCGGCCTGAATACCAGCCACAAATGCACCCACCCAGTTGGCACCATCGCCCAAGAAACCAAATTTGGCGCCCGATGCCTTGGCAACGGCTTGAGCTTTGGCAAGCACTTGCCCTGCAAACGGGCTCATCAGCACCTGCTGGCCCACCAAGACAAACTTGCTGCCCTCACCAGCCAACGCTGTGGCCACTGCTGCATCATCCAGGCTGGAGGTCCATGCGCTAGGCGCAGCCTTCACCCAAGAGGCTTTGGGCATCAGCGGGTCTAAGCCACCCGCATTCACCAACACCACCTTGGCCCCCTGTTTGGCCGCTTGCCGAATGCGCTGTGTAAACAGCGGTTGATCGTTGCGCAAATCACTGCCCACCACGACGATGGCGTCTGCGTCGGCCACTTCCACGACACTGCCACCCAGCCAAGGGGTGGTTCCCTGCAGGTTCAGATTGGCGTGGTGGCGAACCCCCGCATCAATGCTGGTGGAACCAATGCCCTGCATCAAAGCCTTGGCCAGCGCCATTTCTTCGTAGGTGCTGTTGGGGGAGACCAGCATCGCGATGTTATTCAGGTCTTGAGACTCGCGGCGTGCCTTCTTCAACCCTTCGGCCACCACGTTGAGCGCCGTTTGCCAATCGGCCGCCACCCACTGACCGTTTTTCTTGATCATGGGCTCGGTGAGGCGATCCTCAGCCTGCAAACCTTCGTAACTAAAACGGTCGCGGTCAGATATCCAACACTCGTTGATGGCCTCATTCTCTTGAGGAACCACGCGCATCACTTTGTCAGCCTTGACCTGCACCACCACATTGGAGCCAAGGCTATCGTGGGCGGCCACCGATTTGCGGCGGGCCATTTCCCAAGTGCGTGCGTTGTAGCGGAAAGGCTTGGACGTAAGCGCTCCCACAGGGCACAGATCAATCATGTTGCCAGACAATTCAGAATCCACCGAATTGCCGACAAAACTCAGGATTTCAGAGTGTTCGCCACGGTTGGCCATGCCCAACTCCATGACGCCAGCGATTTCTTGACCAAAGCGCACGCAACGGGTGCAGTGGATGCAACGGCTCATCTCTTGAGCGGAAACCAGCGGGCCGATGTCTTTGTAGAACACCACACGCTTTTCTTCCTGATACCGGGACGAGACGCCCCCATACCCCACGGCGATATCCTGCAGTTGGCACTCACCGCCTTGATCGCAAATCGGGCAATCCAGCGGGTGGTTGATGAGCAAAAACTCCATCACGCTTTTCTGGGCGTTCACCGCCTTTTCAGATTGCGTGCGAACAATCATGCCGGGCGACACGGGCGTGGCACACGCAGGCAGGGGCTTGGGTGCTTTTTCCACATCCACAAGGCACATGCGGCAATTGGCCGCAATCGACAGTTTTTTGTGATAGCAGAAGTGAGGCACATACTTGCCGGCTTTTACAGCCGCATCCATCAGCATGCTGCCCTCGGCCACTTCGACCTTGATGCCATCAATCTCTAATTCA
>DASUDK010000205.1:0-3043 GCA_036275655.1 Limnobacter sp.
GTCGAGTCCGAACCCCACATCTTGAACGAGAAACTCGGATAAAGGTGAAGCGCAAATGATGCGATCTTTTCAGCAAAACTCGTATTTGTTCGGGGGCAATGCGCCCTATGTCGAAGAAATGTACGAGGCCTACCTGGACAATCCAGGTTCCGTGCCCGAAAAATGGCGCGCCTACTTTGATCAAATGCAATTGGTGCCCTCGGCTCACGGCGACGTGAACGAGAAAGACGTGGCGCATGCCCCGGTCGTCCAATCCTTTGCGCAACGCGCCAAAAAAGGCTTTTTGCAGCCACAGGTTCAGTCTGCAGACTTGGAAGTGGCCAAAAAGCAGGTGCATGTGCAGTCCATCGTGGCGGCCTACCGTTTTCTAGGTTCCCGTTGGGCAGACCTGGATCCACTCAAGCGCCAGGAGCGCCCGGTGATTCCAGAGCTTGATCCTGCGTTCTATGGCCTCACAGAGGCCGACATGGACATCACTTTCTCGGCCACCAACACCTATTTTGGCCAAGATCAAATGACCCTTCGCGACATCGTGAAGGCATTGCGCGACACCTACTGCCGGTCCATCGGCATCGAATACATGCACATCAGCGACCCAGCACAAAAGCGCTGGTTGCAAGAGCGCATCGAGACCAATCTCGGCAACCCCCAACTGAGCAAAGAGCAGAAGCTTCGCACCCTGGAGCGGATCACCGCGGCCGAGGGCTTGGAGCGTTACTTGCACACACGGTATGTGGGGCAAAAGCGCTTCTCCCTGGAAGGTGGGGAGTCATTCATCGCCTCTCTGGACGAGGTGATTCAGCGCGCAGGCACCTTGGGCGTTCAGGAAACCGTGATCGGCATGGCCCACCGCGGTCGTCTGAACGTGTTGGTGAACATCCTTGGCAAGAGCCCTGGCGTGTTGTTCGAAGAATTTGAAGGCAAACATGCAGATGACTTGCCAGCGGGTGACGTGAAATATCACCAGGGCTTCTCTTCGGATGTGACCACCCCCGGTGGCCCCATGCACTTGTCCCTGGCCTTCAACCCCTCACACCTTGAGATCGTCAACCCAGTGGTGGAAGGTTCTGTGAAGGCCCGCCAGGAACGCCGTGGTGACAAAGAAGGCAAGCAAGTATTGCCCGTGCTGGTGCACGGCGATGCCGCATTTGCCGGCCAGGGTGTTGTGATGGAAACCTTGAACCTGGTGCACACGCGTGGCTATGGCACGGGTGGCACAGTTCACATCGTGATCAACAACCAAATTGGCTTTACAACATCCGACCCTCGCGACAGCCGCTCCACGTTGTACTGTTCCGATGTGGTCAAGATGATTGAAGCCCCTGTCTTCCATGTCAATGGTGACGATCCCGAAGCCGTGATTTTTGTGACCCAGTTGGCCCTGGACTTCCGCATGGCATTCCAGCAGGACGTCGTGATCGACATCGTGTGTTTCCGCAAACTCGGTCACAACGAGCAAGACACGCCTGCAGTAACCCAGCCCTTGATGTACAAGAAAATTGGTCAGCATCCCGGCACGCGTGCCTTGTACGCTGAGCGCTTGGTGATGCAAGGCATTTTGAGTGCAGACGACGCCGAAAAAATGGTGAGCGACTTCCGTGCTGCCATGGATGAAGGCAAGCACAACCGGGCCGACCCTGTGCTCACCAATTACAAGAGCAAGTTTGCTGTGGATTGGTCGCCGTATTTGGGCAAAAAATGGACCGACGCGGCTGACACCTCGGTGCCATTGTCTGAAATCCGCCGCTTGTCCGAACGAATCACCAGCGTGCCCGAGAACTTCAAGGTTCACCCACTGGTTCAAAAGGTGATTGCAGACCGTGCTGCCATGGGCCGGGGCGAGACCATGCTCGACTGGGGCATGGGCGAACACCTGGCGTTTGCTTCCCTGGTGTCCTCCGGCTATGCCGTGCGCATCACTGGACAGGATTGTGGGCGTGGCACTTTCACGCACCGCCATGCTGTGTTGCACCACCAGGGTCGTGAAAAGTGGAACGAGGGCACCTACATTCCTCTGGAAAACGTGTCTGACGGTCAGGCACCGTTCACCGTCATCGACTCCGTGTTGTCTGAAGAGGCTGTGCTTGGCTTTGAGTATGGTTATTCCACCGCAGAGCCCAACACCCTGGTGATCTGGGAAGCGCAGTTTGGCGACTTTGCCAACGGCGCTCAGGTGGTGATCGATCAGTTCATCTCCAGCGGTGAAGTGAAGTGGGGGCGTGCTTCGGGCCTCACCATGATGTTGCCGCATGGCTACGAGGGGCAAGGCCCCGAACACTCCTCGGCACGCATAGAGCGTTATCTGCAGCTTTGCGCCGAGAACAACATGCAGGTGTGCCAGCCAACCACACCTGCACAGGTTTTCCACTTGTTGCGTCGTCAGATGATTCGCTTGTTCCGCAAGCCCTTGATCATCTTCACGCCCAAGTCCCTGTTGCGTCACAAAGAGGCGGTGTCCTCCCTGCAGGATTTGTCCAAGGGCCACTTCCAGACAGTCATTGGCGATCAGGGTGAGCTGGAAGCCTCCAAAGTGAAGCGTGTCATTCTTTGTTCAGGCCGTGTGTACTACGACCTGGTGGCCAACCGGCGCGAGCGCAACGTGAAAGACGTGGCGATTGTTCGGGTTGAGCAGCTCTATCCATTCCCGCACAAATCACTGAGTGCCGAACTTCGCAGGTTCCCCAACGTGACCGATGTGGTGTGGTGCCAGGACGAACCTCAAAACCAGGGCCCCTGGTTCCAGATTCAGCACAACATTCTGGAGAACCTCACCGAGGGCCAGCGCTTGGGTTATGCAGGGCGTCCAGCCTCTGCGTCCCCAGCGGTGGGCTACTACGCCAAGCACAATGAGCAGCAAAAAGCGCTCATTGATGCGGCGTTTGGCAAGCTCAAAGGTTTTGTCATCACCAAATAACACACACGCGGGCGGGTGAATCATCCCCGCCTGCATTTGAACAAAGAATCAAAAAGGAAAAAATTCCATGGCAATCGTAGAAGTGGTGGTCCCACAACTGTCCGAATCTGTCGCCGAAGCCACATTGTT
>DASUDK010000206.1:0-7847 GCA_036275655.1 Limnobacter sp.
AATCAACGCGATGAACTTGATCGCAAATCTTCTTCCACCATCCAACATCATGCTGGATGCTCAAGTCACCAGCAAAAAGCGCGTCTTTGAACAAGCCGGTTTGGTGTTTGAGAACAACCAGGGCATCGCACGCTCCAAGGTTTTTGACAGCCTGTTCGCCCGCGAGCGCCTGGGCTCGACCGGTCTTGGCCAACAGGTGGCTGTGCCCCACGGTCGAATCAAAGGCCTGCGCGAGCCAATCGCAAGCTTGGTTCGCGTGCAAGATCCCATCCCTTTTGACGCCCCAGACGGCCAGCCCGTTAAGCTGCTCATGTTTTTGCTGGTGCCCGAGAGTGCAAACCAGCACCATCTGGATATACTGTCAGAACTGGCGCAGATGTTGTCGGACAAAGACTTCCGCGACAAACTGATGACCGAAACCGATCCAGGTGCCACCCACCAGCTCATCGCCAATTGGGAGCCCTACCAAACCGCGAGCTAAACGCCTGTGAAGCAACTGAAAGAACTCATCGAAGCCAACCGCGACAAACTTAAACTCGATTGGTTGGCCGGTAAAAACGGCGGTGATCGCCACCTTGATCTTCAGTGCTTTGCTTCAAGCGACCTTGTGGGTCACCTCAACACCATTCACCCGGGCCGCATTCAGGTGTTTGGTCGGCAAGAAATCGAATATTTTTCGCGCATCGACGACGCACGCAAAAAACATCAAATCGACAAACTCATGGAAGGCGATCCGCCTGCCATCATTGTTGCCGAATCCTTTGCGCCACATCCACTCTTGAGCACCGCCTGCGACCAAGCCAACGTGCCCTTGCTCGCCACGCCACTGTCCGCCGCCGAGATCATCGACTTCCTGCGGGTGTACATCAACAAGTGGCTCGCCCCCACCACCATGATGCATGGTGTCTTCATGGATGTGCTTGGCATGGGCGTGCTGATTTGCGGCGAGTCTGGGCTGGGCAAAAGTGAGTTGGGGCTGGAGTTAATCTCGCGAGGCCACGGCTTGGTGGCTGACGATGTGGTGGAGTTCTCGCGCGTGGCGCCCAACCTCATCGAGGGGCGTTGTCCAGAGCTGATTCGCAACCTCATGGAAGTGCGCGGCGTGGGCCTGCTCGACATCAAAGCAATTTTTGGTGAAACCGCCGTGCGTCGCAAAATGCGACTCAAATTGATTGTGCAACTGATGCGACGCGCCTCCATGGAATTGCAACAAGAGCGGCTGGTGACTGAGGCGCAGTTTCAAGAAGTGCTGGGGTTGCCCATTCGCAAGGTCACGCTGCCGGTTGCGGCCGGCCGCAACCTGGCGGTGTTGTTGGAGGCCGCCGTGCGCAACACCATCTTGCAAATGCGCGGTATTAACACGCTGGACGAATTCATGGTGCGCCAGCAAAAAGCCATGCTGGCCGAGTTGGGTGGTGTTGACGAGCCAGCGCCCGTGCCTGAACATGATCACGATCTAGACCACGGTCACGATTGAACAAAGCGAGGTCCACATGAAAGTCGTGCTGGTCACAGGTCTATCTGGTTCCGGGAAGTCCGTGGCCATTCGCGCGCTGGAAGATGCGGACTTTTATTGCATCGACAACCTGCCCCCCTCGTTCATTCCCCAAGTGGTTGGGCGCCTTGAATCCGAGGGCATGCACCACGTGGCCATTGCTGCGGACGCACGCACAGGGCGCGACATTGTGGACGTGCCGCAAATTGTGGCCGCCTTGCGAGGCAATGGCACCGATGTGCGCGTGCTGTTTTTAAACGCCGACGACGAAACCCTGGTGACCCGCTACTCCGAGACTCGGCGCAGGCACCCCATGAGCGCAAGACTGGGGGAGCAAGCCACGGTGCAAGAATGCGTGGCAGCCGAACGTGAAGCGCTGGAGCCCCTGCGAACCCTGGCCAGCGGCATCGACACCACAGGCCTCTTGCCCAACGCACTTCGCCGCTGGGTGCTAGAAACCGTGGAGAGCAAAACCGCTCGCATCACCTTGGTGTTTGAAACCTTTGGATTTAAAAAAGGCCTGCCCAGCGACGCGGACCTGGTGTTTGATGTGCGGTGCTTATCCAACCCGTATTACGACAAAAACCTGCGCCCGCTCACTGGGAAAGACGCCCCCGTGCAAGCGTTTATTCAAGCCGATGCGCGCAGCAACGATCTGATTGCAGACATTGAGCAATACCTGCGCAAATGGTTGCCCTCGTATCTCAATGAACAGCGCAGTTACATCACCGTGGCCATTGGCTGCACCGGTGGGCAACACCGGTCGGTGTATGTGGCCGAAACCCTGGCCAAACGCTTCTTGGCGCTACCGCTGGCCGAGATTGAGAGTGTGTTGCTTCGGCACCGCTCCATGATTGTTTGAAGTCGCCAATCCCACGGCATGGGCCAACAGTTTGTGCACAATTTTGGGCACAGGTCGATCCTTCGGCAAAGCGATTTCCAATCCACTGGGCACCTCTTGATCCATCAAATCCAGAGCAAGCACCCTGAAATGCATCTTTCGGTGGGTCAGCTCATGCACCAACCAAGGCTGTGTCAACAAGGGTTCACATTGCGCCTTTAATTGCGCCAGTTGATGGGCATTTAAAGCAAACGCCTGCTGCCACACATCACACGCCGCATGCAGTGTGCCAATATCCACGGCGGGCTCACAAGCCAGCAAAGGCGGTGTCCACAGCTTGAACCACACCCCCTTGTCTGTTTGCATCCGCATCCCCAGACCACCGGTGGGCGAGCGCAACAGCAACGCAACAAAATACAAATTGGGCCTGGGCTTCTTCGGTTTTGGCGAAGGCAGCAAATCCACCATGCCCTTGCGCAAAGCCTCGCAACTTTGCATCAGCGGGCAGGCTTTGCAATTGGGTTTTTTGGGGGTGCAACATGTGGCGCCCAGGTCCATCAAGGCTTGGTTGTATTGGCCAGCGCGCTCCACGGGCACGTTGGCAGAGGCAATATTCCACAAATGCTTTTGCACCGCACTCTGCTCCGGATTGCCCTCCACACCGTAATAGCGGCAAAACACCCGCTTCACATTGCCATCCAGGATTGGGGCTTGCAGCCCATGCGCCAACGAGGCAATTGCGCCCGCGGTGGAGCGCCCGATGCCAGGCAAACTGGCCAACTCGCTCACTGTGCGCGGAAATTGCCCACCAAAACGTTCCACCACCTGTTTGGCACAGGCATGCAAATTGCGCGCGCGGGAGTAATACCCCAACCCAGCCCACAGGTGCATCACAGTCTCTTCGGATGCAGCGGCCAAGTCGGCGACGGTGGGGAAGGTTTCCAAAAACCGGGCGTAATAGGCCAACACGGTGCTCACCTGGGTTTGCTGCAGCATCACCTCACTGAGCCACACCCTGTAAGCGTCGCCTGTGTGTTGCCATGGCAAATGTTGGCGTCCGTGCCTGGCTTGCCACGTCACCAAAACATGCGCAAAGGCCTCACCGGTCAAAAGCGTTGTATTCATTGTTGCATTCACACTTGGCAAGCAGCGCAATAAAATGTGCTGCGCTGGTTCATCACCCTGCGTTTAATCACCGCATGGCAACGGTGACACAATTCGCCCTCGCGTCCGTACACATCGCAGTGCAACTGAAAATGCCCCAGCTCGCCATCAATGGCCTGGAAGTTCCGCAAGGTGGATCCGCCGCGCTCAATGGCCTCGCCGAGCACCGCCACCACCGCCGCATGCAAGGCATGGGCTTGCAAACGGCTGATGCGACCAGCCGCCTTGCCAGGCCGAATCCGCGCGCGGAACAACGCCTCGCATGCATAAATATTGCCAACCCCCACCACCGCCTCGCCACTGAGCAGCAGGGCTTTGATCGACACCTTTTTGCCACGCGTGGCCGCAAACAGCGCCGCTGGCGTGAATGCACCATCCAAAGGCTCGGGGCCCAGACGCGCAAAACGGGCATGTCGGGTTTGCCACTCAGGCACAACCTGCACGTATTCGACACTGCCAAACCGTCGGGGGTCGTTGTAACGCAGCACCTTGGTGCCAAAGTGCCACTCAATGTGATCGTGCTTCTCCCATGGGGTGTGTTCATCCACAATCCGCATGGAGCCCGACATGCCCAAATGCACCACCAAGGCATGCGCGCCAAAATGCATCAGCATGTATTTGGATCGCCGTGACACACACTCCAGCACCTCGCCTTCGCAGTGGTGCACCGCATCCGAGACCGGCCAACGCAAACGCGGCTCACGCACCGTGCATTTGAGCAAACGTCGCCCTTCAAAGTGCTGGGCCACGCCCCGCTTGGTGATTTCTACCTCTGGCAATTCGGGCATAGTGATAACAAACTCAGGCTGCCGGGGGCATCAACCCACCTGCAAGGGTTAATGTGATAAAAAAGGAATGGGTTTGACCAGAATTTCAATTGGGTTCATCAGTATGACTTGTTTCAAATGGCCTGCACCTGGCTTTGGGTTGTTGCTGCTAGGCGCTATGTTAGCAGGCTGCGCCACCGCGCCGGCCACCCCTGAGGGCACTCTGGCCGATGGGCAAAATCTCCCAGAGCTCAATCAAAAGGCCTATGAGGCCCGCGTGGCGCAACTGGTGAAGGAGGATCCGCTTTTTGCCTTGCTCACCGCCGAACTGGCAAGCCAACGCGGCGACACCTATTCAGCCACCCTGGCCTACACCGAAGCAGCCAAACAGCAAAAAAACCCGGAGCTGGCCCGCCGCGCCGTTGAAATCGCGCTCACCGAAGGCCAGGCAGAGATGGGCCTGCAAGCCGCGCAGGTGTGGGCAGAGCTCTCCCCCAACGACAACCAGGCCCGCCGCACCGTGATGCTGCTGCAATTGGGCACCAACCGTGTGGAAGAGGCCTTGCCAGCCCTGAAAGCCTATTTGGCCAACCTGCAAAAAAGCGAAGCCGCACACCCTGGCATCGCCACAGCAACACCCGAGAAAGTTGCGCTTGAGATGCTGATGCGCATCCCAGACAAAGCCAAAGCCTACCAAACCGGCGTTGCACTGTTTGGCAACAACGCAGACGATGCGGAGGGGCAAAACTTGCTTGCTCAAATTGCCAACGCGTCTGAGCAATATGGCCAGGCGGTGGAGCACATGCAAAACGTCATCCGGCGTATTCCGCAAGAACGGTTTTACGTGCAAATGGCGCAATTCATGGAAAAGCGCGATGGCTCACCCGAGCAGGCCATGCAAATGATGGGCTCGCTTGCCGACGCCAACCCCTCCTGGTTCAGTGCGCGCTTGTATTTGGCCCGCAACCACACGCAACTGGAGCAATGGGATTTTGCACGCACCCGTTTTGCTGAAATGATCGCCCTGCAGCCAGATAACCATCCACTGTATTCCAGCCAGGGTTTTGTTTACAGCAAGCTGGGCAATTACCCTGAGGCGGTCAAACACTTCGAGATTTACCTCAAACGCATGCCGGCCAGCGAGCGCCAGAACGAATCGCTGATTCATGCCACATTGTCAGACCTCGCCCTGCAAAAGCAAGACTACGCCGCCGCGCTGCGATGGCTGGACGCCGCCCCTTATGCCAGCAGCGACTTGGACATTCAGCTCAAAAAATCCGGGCTGTTCCAGAAGCAAGGCAATATGCTTGCCGCCAGCAGGGTGTTGAATCAATTCAAGGCCGGCAATGAGGACGATGCCGTGCGCCTCATGCTGGCCAAATCGCAATTGGCCGAAGTGCGCAAGCAGCCTGCACAAGCAGCAAGCGAGCTGGAGCAGGGTCTTAAGACCTACCCCGACCAGCCGGACTTGCTCTATGAGCGGGCCATGGTGGCAGAGCGCCAAAACGATCTGCCCAATGTGGAGCAGTACCTGCGCCGACTCATCACCGTGCGGCCAGACAATCCCCATGGCTACAATGCCCTGGGCTACACCTTTGCCGACAACAACGTGCGCCTGGACGAAGCACTCGAGCTGATTCGCAAAGCAGTCGAACTGGCCCCCAACGACCCCTTCATTCTTGACTCCTTGGGCTGGGTTCAATACCGACTCGGCCAGTTTGCAGATGCAGAGCAGTCGTTGCGCAAGGCCTTCGCCATGCGGCAAGACGAGGAAATAGGCGTGCACTTGTTGGAAGTGCTTATTCAAGCCGGCAAAACCGATGAGGCGCGTCAACTCGGCCAGCAATTGCGCGTTCAATACCCGGATAGCGCTGACCTAAAAAAACTGCAACAGCGCCTGGAGGGCATTTAAAACCATGAGCGAATTACGCATGCAAAAGGGCCTGGCCGCCATGGCCACCTTGTTGCTGGGCGCATGCAGCACACTGGGGGGCGGTGAAGAGCACGGCGTGGACTGCGCCGCCATGCAATCCAGCTGCCACCATGGCCGCTTTGGTTTACTCTGGAAAACCACCAACGCAAAAGGCGAGGTGGAGGCCGACACCGTGTCCGGCAGTTACGAATGGCGATCGGGGCGCACTGGCCCCAGCCAAGCGCCTGAAATCGCCTACTTGGAAGTGCGATCCAACCTGGGGCCCACGCTGGGCAGCGCGCGGCGCCTTGGCAATTTTTACGAAGTGCGCGCCGCCGACGGTCGGGTCTATTTGGCCCAAAACTGGCAAGCCCTGTTCGACCTCATGTTCCCGGTCGCCCTGCCGGCAGAGGCCTTGGTGCAATGGATGGAAAACCCAAGCGCTGAAAACCTTCCACCCCTGCCGCCCAACTGGGCTTGGCAAAACACAGAGGGGCGCTATCGCATTTTGTTCGTCGAAAACACCACCTCTGGGCGAATCGACCTCATACCCAAGGGCGAGTTGGAGCGCTGAACGCCCACCATGACCGCGTCATCCAACCTGGAGGCCTTTTCACCGGCCAAAATCAATTTGTTTTTGCACATCACCGGGCGCCGGGCCGATGGCTATCACCTGTTGCAAAGTTTGTTTTGCCCCATCACCTTGGGCGACACGGTGCGCATGCGCCTTGAAGAGCCTGGCTTGCCAACAGGACTTGAAATCCGCCGCACAGGCGACCTCGTGCACATTGATGAAAACAAGGACCTCACCGTGCGTGCTTGCAGGGCTTTCTTTGAAGCCTCTGCATTGGCAGAGCGCCGAGGTTTTTCAATTCAATTGCACGTCGACAAACAAATCCCCGAAGAAGCTGGCCTTGGCGGTGGCAGCAGCAATGCGGCCACCGTGCTCAAACTGCTGCAAACTCACTTCGACAATCCACTCTCCACCGAGCAAATGAACCTTGTGGCCACCCGCCTTGGCGCAGATGTTCCTTTCTTTTTGCAAGAACAAGCCGCATTTGTGGAGGGCATTGGAGAACAACTGACCCCCATCCAAGGGATTTCCGGTGCAGTGCTTGTGTACAAACCGCCACTTTCTTGCCCAACAGCGCAAATTTTTAGCGATCCGCAATTGACACGCACTGCAAGTGACGTCAAAATAGCGGTCTTCGATTCGGCCCAACGGGTGGATCGCGACAGCAACCCCGGCACTGCTTTGCAAGCGTTGTACAAGCTCCTTGAGCAAAACACGCGCAACGCAATGCAAACGGTGGTTGCAAACAGGCTCCCAGAATGGGCGCAGCACTTTGAGGCGTTTTCTCGGTGCACAGCGCAGGCCAACGCGATGCTCACCCGCATGACCGGTTCCGGCTCTGCCATGTTTGCTGTGTTTGCCAGCCCAAGCCAACGCAGCGAAGCCCTGGAGTGTGTAGCGCGTGAGCCACTGCTGCAACAAGGGCGCTGGTTTAGCTGCCAGATCGGATCGAGAAGTTTTTAGGGGAGTCGCCAAGTTGGTTAAGGCACCGGATTTTGATTCCGGCATGCGAGGGTTCGAGTCCTTCCTCCCCTGCCAAACCACACAAAGGGCCAGCCATCGGTTGGCCCTTTTTTTATTTCACCAAAACGCAC
>DASUDK010000207.1:0-9166 GCA_036275655.1 Limnobacter sp.
GTCATCATGTTCAGCTCATAACCCAGCCGAACGGCGTCGGACGGGCGTGAGCCAAAGTCGGGCATGGACAAAATATCGCTCACCCGCTGGCCGTGTTTGTCGGCCACTGAAAAGACCTTTTCACCTGCGTTTACAACTTCCATTGCATCCTCCGCTTTGGGTTACTGCTGTTTGATGAGCGATTCAAAGTTCTCGCTCACTTTGGTGCCAATCTTCCCGGTGAGTTGTATGGACACCGAGTTCATGGAGCTCTCATGCATGGCATTGACCAGGCTGATCACATTGTCTTTGTAGCTAAATTCTTTGAGCTTGGAGGCCACCTGCAGCTCGCCGCGCTCCACGCGGTTTTCTGCCTTGACCACAAAGGATTCGACTGCGCCTTGCACCTGGTTGGAAGGCTGCATCAAGTTGGAGAAGGTGCTCACATCTGCAGCGCTGGGGGGCTGGTGTGAAAGGCCCTGACCCAGCGGAGTGTTTAAGTTGGCAATCGATTCAATCAATTTCAATCTCCGTGGTCACGCCCAGTTCGTAAGACAAGCGCCTGGACAATATCGCGGCAAGCGCCTTTTTCTGCTGAAGAGTCATGGCTGTTGGCATTTGCAGCTGCACTTGGAGTGCACCACCGCGCCATTGGCCATTGAGCTGAATTGCGCCCAGACTCGAGTTTTCGATGCAAAAGGAAAAAGGTGTTTTTTCATTTTTGCGTTGATCAACAGAGTCTTCCTGTTTTTTAAGTGGAGAAAAAAATTGGTTTGTTCCCAGCATTTGCAAATTTTCTGGCGTGGACTGCCCGGTGGCCTCTTGGGATGATTGGCTCTGGGTTGTTGCCGGAAAAAGCAATCCAAGAAACTGGTTTGCGAGTTCGTCTTTATCGATGTCGCTGTGAGTTGAATTGGCTGGCTTGCTTGGTTTTGCGTCACTGGTGTGCAATGTGGGGACGAGTTCAACTGAAACGCCATGGGCCCGTTTGGCCACACGTTGCTTCACAAGTTGATCAATGGACAGTGGATCGTGATTGCCTTTTATATTGCTCATGCTAGTCCTTTGGCACGGTTAATTTCCCAAATCAACTTTTCAAACAGCGCTTGTTCTTGCGCGGTTGTTTTGGGCGACCACTCCGCTTGTATGCGCAATACAAATCCTGGGGTGGGTTGGGTTTGAAAAACCATTGAGACCCCAGGCCATGCGGGCGGGTCTTTGTGCAACCTTAAGCAGGCTTGGGTGATGCTGGGTGGGCAATCTTGCTCCCCAGCCCATACTAAAAACCAAAGCAAGGGCGATTTGCCCTGCGCAGGCGTCTGCGTTTGCGCTTCTTCGGCGGGCATCAGCACCCATTGACCATCTGTGATTGAGCGCTGCTCCAATGCATCAGACAAAGTTGGAGCCCTCTTTGATGATGCTCATGGCAACCATGGAGCGTATCAACTGGTCACCCGCTTGTTTTTGTTGAAAGCTGTTTTTAAACAGGGGGAGCAATGCGGTGTGTTGCATCACAAACTTGCTGTAATGGGTTAAAAATGTGTCGGCTGCACCTGGCCGTTCGGCGCCTACACCAGTGGCCATTTTCACCAAATGGTTGATGCCAGAGAGAATGTCCCCGCCCACGCTGATTTGTAAAAAATTGGCCATGAGGTCTGCCACCGAGGGCAGGCCATAGAGCTTGGCCTTTTTGCAGTTGCGGATGAAGTCGCTGTGCCGGCTTTTGGTCACAGTGAGGGTTTGCAGTTGCTTGATGCGCGACAAAATCAAGTGTTGCCGGGTGGAGGTTGCTTTGGTGGGGCTTTGTGATTTCTCACGCTTGAGCACGGCGTATAGCGCATTGCACATGTCCACCATGTCTTGTGTGCCACGGTCTGCTTCAATGGATTTGCGCAGATTTTTAAAGAGCAGAATAAGATCGGGTGTGCGACCGTCGCTGGCCGGCATGTTCAACATTTGATAAGTGCGCACAAAGTCTTTTAAGCGCAGTGGGCTAAGCCGCATGGTGTTGCCCACTTCGACGGCAGCGATGCTGCCTCGGATGTATTCCCCATGCTCTGCAAGCACGGTGTCTCGAACGGTGCTTGCGCGCGCAGCCATGGGTTCGGGGTTGCCTTTGTCTTCCAGGGCAATTTCGGCCAGCAGGTATTTGCGCAAGGCCTTTTCAGGCTCGGGCCAGTCGGTGAGGTCCACGAGGCTTTTGTGCTGTGTCAGCAGTGATTTTTTAAAGTCTTGAACATCCAGAATCAAAAAGTCTTCATCGCTTTTGAACAATGCTTCATAAAGCGATGCAAATTTGCTGCTGTTGCGCCGGGTGAATTGACGTGCTCCGCCCGCCAGCGCAACCGCAGCCGCTTGCTCCTCGGCACTCACCTGTGGTTTGGCCAGCGCAGCGACTTGTGGGCTCTCGTTTTGGCTGGACACAAGCGCATGGGCCTTGGCCATGTGCGCTTTGATAAAACGATCCACTTTGTTTTTTTGTGCATCGTTTAATTTGCGCACGCTGTTCGAAGACAAGCCACTTTGGGCCGCCTCGGTGGTGCTTACATGTGCAATCGGCGGGGCAATTTGGGGGTTCATGGTTTTGGCAAGCTCAGGGTGGAGTCCAAGCGCATCGAGGGTTCAGGTTGAAGGCTCTCGCTGCGGTAGCTGAAGTTTTTTTCAATCACGCCGCGTGCGCCTTGGGTGGAGGGATGCATCGGTGCACGGTGTTCGATGAGCCGAGGCACAATCAGAAACAGGCGTGACAGTTCTTCGTTGCTTTTCTCGGACGTGGTGAAAGCCTTGCCCAAAATGGGGATGTTGCCAAGCAAGGGCACTTTGTATTCCTTTTCTTGCACAGCGTTGCGGTTGTATCCACCAATCAGCACGGCCTTCTCGCGTTCAATCAGGGCTTGTGTGCTGATGGAGGTGTTTTGAACCCGCGGCAAGCTGACATTGATGTCCTCACCGATGGTGCCGTCTTGAATGTCAACACGCAGAAAAATACGATCCTCGAACTCGTCGCGCACAACCCGTGGCGTGACCTGCAGCAGACTGCCTGCGGTGACCTCGCGCACATCGGCCACACGCTCGCCTGTGAGGCGGATGTACAGGGTTTGACTGAGGTCAATGTAAGCGGTGACGTTGTCTTGCGTCACAATGGTGGGCCTGGCCAGTACTTTGACGTCCTCGTCTGCATCCAGTGCGCGCAGGCGGGCAATAAACCGTTGGGGGTCCACAATGGAGTTGGCACCCGGGGTGACGAAGTTTTCTCGACCCACCGAGGCGCCGGGAAAGTTGTAGGCCACGCGCCCTGCGTTCAAGCCAAATTCCAGACCAAGCTCGTTGAGGGTTTGTTGGTTCACTTCAACCATCAAAGCTTCCACTTCAATCATGGCCACGGGTTTGTCGAGCTGGTCGATGAGACTTTTGTAGTAGTCGTAACGGTTGGCTGCGTCGCGAATCAAAATGGTGTTGGTGCGAGGGTCGGCGGTGACGCTCACCGGCTGTTCGGTGGGTGATTTTTGTCCGCTTTTGTTGGCTGGGTCGGGCTTGCCTGTGTTGGGCAGGCTGCTCAAGCGATCGGCATTTTTGAGCGCTTCTGGGCTGTGGCCGATGATGCCGGCGAAGTCGCCGCCAAGGCCGCCACCGCTGGCTTTGGCTTGCCCGTTTTGAGCCGGCAGGCCGAGCAAGTTGAGCAGCACGCTGAGTGCACCGGGTGTGATCATCTCGGCGTCGCGCACCTTGGTCTTGCGATCTTCTACAGAAGCGTGTTTGAGCGGAAACGACATGAGTTTCACGCCGTATTTTTCTGCCTCGGAGGGGTCTGGCAGGTCTTCGCCAAAGGTGTTTTTGATGAGGTTGATGTAGGCTTTGGGGCCAGAGACCACCAGTTCTTTTTTGTCGCGGTTGAAAATGGATGGGAATTCGCGGTAGTACAACCCAGCTGAGGTGAGCATGTCGCGCCAATCGTCATTGGAGCGGTCGGAGCCACCCACGTAAACCCGTTCGGTTTGCCAATCGCTGGCGCGATAAACATGCACATGGATCCCGTTGATGAAGTAGTTGAGTTCGTAGGTGCCTTTGAAATAAGACATCACTTCATCAATGGAGCGCACCTCAAACCGACCGCTCACCGGGCGGTTGGGCAGGCTGTTGGAGACCAGGCGATAGCCAAACATGGAGATTAGCCCCTCCAACACGCGGCGTGCGCTTTCGTCTTGTGCCAGGTAGACTTTGAGTTCGCCCGTGTTGCCGGGCGCAGGCAAGGGGCTGCCGGGTTTGGTGGTGCTGGGTTTGTTGTTGGCGTTTTGGGCCAGTACGGGCACCTGGCTTTGAACAAGCGCAGCCATGAAGCAACAGGCCAAGCATTTAATCCATGTTTTCATGGGTTTCCTCGTGCAGGTCAATCAGGGGCGCCAGCTCGTTGTGCAAGGCTTCAAGCTCGTTGTTGTAGAGCGCCAGAAGGTTGTCCAGCGACACTTGGATTTCACCGCCGTTGGTGGTGCTGATCACAATCTCGTAAGGTTGCAATTCCTCGCGGGTCTGGATGGACCATTGCCGCAGGTTCATTTGTTGCGCCATCCATTGCGCCACTTCGGCGTGAACCAGTGTTTCTTGGCTGGGGTGACAGCGAATATTCAGCATGCGGCTGTGGTGGTGGGTGCTGAGCAACATGTCCACCAGACTTTGGATTTTTTTTTGCTCAGGCAGGTCTTGGATGGCTTGTTCAAACACAGCCATGCACACCTGTGTGCAAAGTGCACTGGATCGTTGGCGCAAGGCCGCTTCTTTTTGCTGGGTGAGTTGCTTTAGAGAGGTCAGGTCTTTGTGCATGGACTGGGCCACATCGTGCTGCACCCGGTCGCGAATCTGCGCAGCTTCGGTTTGCGCTTGTTCGATGATTTGCTTGGCGGTGTGGTCGGCATGCGCCATCAAGGATTGATGGTCGCTCACGTGGTTGAGCAATGCGGCCTTGATCACAGGGCCGCTGGTTTGCAATTCGGCAGGAAAGGCAACACGGCGCAGTGTTTTAAGCATCGTCAAACTCCTCCAGGCGCATCAGCCCATCCAGGGCGGCTTGTTCGTCAGCATCGGCTTCGATGGGCACGTCGATGGGATGCACCGGGTATTTGGCCGTCACCGCTTGATGCACCTGCGCAATGCCAGCCTCAAGCCAATCACCCAGCGCTTGTTGAGCATCTTCACCAGGTTTTTCGTGAGCGTCGATGAGGCAGACCAAGCCATTTGGCACACCCAAGGCCCACCGTCTGTAAAAATGAGGGCAGCGGCTGCGCAGGTGTATGCCCAGCGCCAGTTGGGCCCGCTGCTCCAGACTTAGCAAGGCTTGTTCTTGTTGTGCCAAACGGGTCGAAAGGGTGCCCTGCAAAGGCTTAAGTGACAGGGGGATTTGCCCCCACATTTGAACCAGCGCACGCACTTCATCGGTGTGTTCAAGCCCATAGGTGAGTTTCCAGGTTTGGGCGTTGGTTTGGAGGATGCTGGCATCCATGCACAGCGCGGCTGCGGCGGTGTACAGGGTTTTGCAGTGCACTTGCTCGGCCAGGGCCAGGCTGCGAAGCGCAGGGTGATCAAGCAGCGCTTGGTCGGGAACATCGTGCAGATTGAGCAGGCCACGCAACTCCAAGAACATGAGATGGTCGAGCTGTTCCATCTGTGCCTCGGTGTAAGGCAGCATGGCGCGGTGAGAGGCATGCATGCCTTGCAAGGGGTTGCTCCACCACCGCCACCAATCTGACAGGTAGGTCAGGGATTCAGCCATTTTTTCTGAACCTCTCGCGAAGTTTTTTCAGGGGAGCTGGCCACTCGGCAGCGTCTTTGGCTTGCAGCCAAACCACACCCAGGGAGGCGGCCCAGAGGGCTAGCATGGCGTAGGCCATGGCCAGAACAGCCCACCGATTGTCTGGGTGTATGGCAATCGGGCCGTACCACAGCAGCTCCACGCAATTGTTTTGAAGATTTTCGGCGGGCACCGCCACCACGGACACGGTGGTGTGTGCGTCGCCGGTGAGCCCGGGAATGCTGTTGAAAACAAGTTCCCTCACCTTGGGCACATAGGCTGGGAAAGACGTGCTGGGGTCGTATTTGATGAACACCGCCGCCGAGGAAGGCGACAGGGGTTCCCCGGGCGTGCTGCGTTCTGGAAGAACCATGTGTACGCGGGAGGCGATGACACCATCCATCCGCATGATGGTGCGTTCAAGTTCTTGGGAGAGGGCGTACAGGTAGCGGGCCCGCTCTTCCAGCGGCGAACTGATCATGCTGTCTTTTTTGAAGACTTCGCCCATGGAGGATTTTTGATCGCGTGGCAAACCTTTGGATTGCAAGACTTTCAATGCCTCTGCAGAAAGATTGTCGGGCACCGCCACCGACACACCTGTTTTGCTGGTGCTGCGCTCAGCGGGAATGCCCACCTGCAGCAGGGTGGCGTAAATTTCGTTGGCTTCTTCTTGGTTTAAGCCACTAAAAAGCGTGGTGTTGCTGCTGCAGGCTTGCAGCAAGCACAGCAACACAAGCGCGCACAGGCGGTGAATTGTGGACTGTGGCTGTTTCATCATGAACGCTTTTTGGTGAGGGACTCGGCTTCTTCAGCCAGGCTTGAAAAGCCGCTTTCGGTGCGCATGATGTTCATGAAGTAAGCGCTGGTTTTGTATTTGAGATCTGCCACGGCCCGAATGGTGTCGCTGCCATATTGATTGGTGGCCTCGAGTGTTTGGGTGTCTTTGCGGATTTCAGATTGCAGTTCTTCAAGTGCAACCTCAGCCCTGTGCAGGCGGTTGGCGGTGTCTTGGAGTGGATCTGCTTTGAACGATTTGGCATGGTCGGTTTGAGGAGCCAGCGCGGTGTTGCCTTGGCCAAATGCTTGGTTGGTGCCTGCCAGCAGTTTGTTGAATTGCTCAACCGCCTCTTGGGGGGCGTGCGGCTGAAGTGCCTGCCAACTGTGTTGCCCGGAGGTGCTTGGATCGACAAGGTTCATTTTTTGGTCCTCTTAACTCTCTTGTTGAGTTACTCGGCATCCATGAAAGTTCCTGCATCGGGCGATTGGGTGTGTACGCCACACGGGGGGTGAGGGGTTAAACGTGGCAGCGTTCCCTGGGGTGGGAACCGGGCTCGAGTTCGTCCGATGAGCTCAAGTCTGTGGGCGTTTCGTGCATGCCATAAAACTGCAGGCGAAGCTCCACGCGGCGACTGGCCTCTTTGGAGGATTTGTTGTTGTTGAAAGAGACGCCGCCAATCAAGAACAGTTGTTTGACTTGACGACGTTGGGTTTCATCAAGCGGCGCCGGGTTGGTGTTGCTGGCATGGCCCAGGATGGCGCACATCAGCCATTCGGACCGTTTGAGGCTGAGGTTGAGGTTGTACAAGTAGGAACCGTCGGTGTCGGTGAATCCCTCCACCACCACTTGTTTTAACCACCGCCGACCCAGTTCAGAGTTTGCGGTTTGCAAAACATGGGGTATGAGCTGATGCAAGGCGGTTTGTGCCTCTGGACTGAGGGTGTATTCGGCTGTTTTGTAGGTACCAATCTCGCCAAAACTGATTCGATTCAAGCTGCAGTCCACCACGATGGCTTGACTGATGCGGCTTGCTTCGCTTTCGATTTGTGCACAAATGCTGCGCACCGCGGATTCTCGTTCGGAGGCCAAAGGGTTGCTCGGGTCGGTTGTGCCAGCTTTGGAATGGCTGATCTGGCCCAGGGCTGCAACCATCACAACAAGAAAAAGGATCATCAGTGCTGTCATGAGGTCTGCATAAGATATCCAGAATGGGCGTTCCCCTTCGTCCCGTGGCGGGCTTGGCGGGGTGAATTTGTTCATTGCGCAAGCTCCGATGGCTTGGCTTGGTCGCCCTGGCGTGCACGGATCACTTTTGTGAGCATTGGATTGTTGGAATTGCCCGTGGTTTGGGCGCGGCTGTTCAGTTGTTGGGCGAGTTCATCCAGTGGGGTTTTGACCTGACGGACCAGTGCGGCTTCAATCTGAATGGCAAGTTTTTTGTTGCTCTCTGCAAGGGTTGTCTCGAGGGTTTTGGCAAAACTTTCCATGTGTTGGGCTTGCACGGATTCCATTTGGCGAAGCAGTGGCACCATGGCTTGCAGCATTTCTTCTTTCATTTGCCTGGCTTGGCCCGTGGTGTTTGCAGAATGTTCAACAAGTGTTGCCAGGTATTCTTCACCCACGGCGCCGTCGAAGAGCCCGTTGAGGCAATTCACCAGATGATCCAGCGCCATGAGGCAGCGCCTATAGATCAGCTTTTCCCAATGTGTAATGACCATGGCGGCTGAAATGGCCACTGCAGATGCATAAAAAGCGTCGCGAACGCCAGCCAGCAAAGTGGCAATGCTTTGGTTCATTTTTAAGGCGTCGGACGCGTCAAAATTGGACAGGCCAAACAGCAAGCCAGAAAATGTCCCGATGATGCCGATGCCGGTGAGGATGCCTGGCAGGTGTTTGAAATACTCGACGCCGAGCTGGCGATCCACAATGGCCGCTGCCGAGAAAAAATGCGATGCAGGGACCGTGAGCCGGTATTTGGGGGTGTTGTTGTTGCTCTGCCTGTGTTGGGTTTGGGCGTGAAGGGTTTTGGAAAATTCTCGCCAAATGGATTCAAACGGCGTGTCTTGGAATGCCTTTGCCACACCATGGTGGCGTTGATTCTCGTCGCCCTCGCTCATGCTCCGTATTGTGTTGCCAATGCGCTCAAGCTCACTGCACAGGTGTTTGGAATTGGTGACGAAGCGGGAGTAAAAGAAATAGCATGCCACGCTGACGGTGAGCACCACGAGTGCTGGCGGGATGAGCTGAATAACACTGTGATCTGGCATGATGGCCAAGTCCTTGTTGGGTAAAAAACTCCTAGTGATGGTTAGGTGGGGGGCGGCTGGTGAAAGGTTCCAAGTAAAAAGGCACCCCGGAGGGTGCCTTTTTACTTGCCTGGGGGTCGGAGTCCCAGGCAATACTGCAAGCTGGGCTTCTTAACCGGGTGCCGTCAATCAGATGGGCAGGCTGTCAGTTGGCAGCGCGCCAGTGATGGAATCCAGGGGGCTGCCAGACGAAGAGATTGGCAGTGCCGACGGATCGAGCATTGCTGTGACTTGGTCCAGGGGCGTGCCAGTTTCTGGGAAGCTGGGCAGGCCTGCACCACCACCGCCACTGATGGCGCCTTCGATTGGGCCAAGCACGGC
>DASUDK010000208.1:0-7352 GCA_036275655.1 Limnobacter sp.
TCGGGCCGCTTTGGTGTGACCGCCGAGTACCTCACCTCCGCCGATCAAATTCAGATCAAGATGGCGCAGGGCGCCAAGCCCGGTGAGGGCGGCCAGTTGCCTGGTGGCAAGGTTTCGGAGTACATCGGCAAGCTGCGTTACTCCGTGCCTGGCGTGGGCCTCATTTCCCCGCCCCCGCACCACGACATTTACTCCATTGAAGACTTGGCACAGCTCATTCACGACCTGAAAAACGTCAACAGCCAGGCCTCCATTTCGGTGAAACTGGTGTCGGAAGTGGGCGTGGGCACAATTGCCGCAGGCGTGTCCAAGGCCAAGGCCGATCACCTGGTGATTGCTGGCCAGGACGGTGGCACGGGTGCATCGCCTGTGTCTTCTATCAAGCACGCCGGCACCAACTGGGAACTCGGCTTGGCCGAAACCCAGCAAACCTTGGTGCTCAACGGCCTGCGCAGCCGCATCCGCGTTCAGGTGGACGGTCAAATGAAAACAGGCCGCGACGTGGTGATTGGTGCCATGCTGGGTGCCGATGAATTTGGCTTTGCCACCGCACCGCTGGTGGTGGAAGGCTGCATCATGATGCGCAAATGCCACCTCAACACCTGCCCTGTGGGTGTGGCCACCCAAAACCCAGAGCTTCGCAAGAAGTTCACTGGCAAGCCAGAACACGTGGTGAATTACTTCTTCTTCGTGGCCAACGAAGTGCGCGAGATCATGGCGCAACTGGGCATTCGCAGCTTCAACGAGCTGATTGGCCGTGCCGACCTGCTCGACATGAAGAAAGGCATCACCCACTGGAAAGCCAAGGGACTGGACTTCAGCCGCTTGCTGTGGGTGCCCACTGGCACCAGCGAGCCGCTGCGCCACACCGGTGAGCAGGACCATGGCCTGGACAAGGCATTGGACCAAAAGCTCATCAGCATGGCCAAGCCAGCGCTGGACAAAGGCGAGCGTGTGTCCTTCATCACGCCCATCAAAAACGTCAACCGCACGGTGGGTGCCATGTTGTCTGGTGAGGTGGCCAAAAAGTATGGTCACGAAGGCTTGCCCGACGACACCATCCACATCCAGTTCACAGGCACAGCCGGTCAGTCCTTTGGCGCCTTCTTGGCCCATGGCATCACCGCCGACCTGGTGGGTGAGGGCAACGACTACGTGGGCAAAGGCTTGAGTGGTGGTCGCATCATCGTGCGCCCCACCAACGATTTCCGCGGTGCCTCTGAAGAAAACATGATCGTGGGCAACACGGTGCTGTACGGTGCGATTGCGGGTGAGGCATTCTTGAGTGGCGTGGCGGGCGAGCGTTTTGCCGTGCGCAACTCCGGTGCCGCTGCCGTGATTGAAGGCACTGGCGACCACGGATGCGAGTACATGACCGGCGGTACCGTGGTTGTGCTGGGCGAAACTGGCCGCAACTTTGCCGCTGGCATGAGCGGTGGCCTGGCTTATGTGTACGACATCGATGGCCTGTTTGCCAAACGCTGCAACCTGGCGCAGGTGGAGTTGGAAGAGGTGGTGCCAGCCACCGAGCAAGAGGCCCTGGGCAACAAGGAAATTTGGCACAGCCTGGCCCGCGGCAGCGAACGTCAGCCCGATGAAGTGATTCTGAAGGGCTTGGTGGAGCGCCATGCGCGTTACACCGGCAGCGAGCGTGCCAAGGAAATTCTTGAAAACTGGTCGACCGAACGCAAAAAGTTTGTGAAGGTGTTCCCAAGCGAATACCGCCGCGCACTGAAAGAACTGTACGTGGCCGCACAAACCAAAGCGGAAGTTGCAGCCTGATCACAACCTGGCACATGGCCTGAGCATGAGGATTTAAGAAATGGGAAAAGTCACAGGTTTTATGGAATTTGAACGCTTGAAGGAGGCCAGCGAGGCCCCTGAAAAGCGCGTGAAGCACTACAAAGAATTCGTGATCACGC
The DNA here is from genome assembly GCA_036275655.1 of Limnobacter sp. Lineage (GTDB taxonomy): Bacteria > Pseudomonadota > Gammaproteobacteria > Burkholderiales > Burkholderiaceae_B > Limnobacter. The sequence goes on from DASUDK010000208.1 coordinate 1,923, forward strand.
TGAGCGACGATGAAGCCAAAATTCAGGGTGCCCGTTGCATGGATTGCGGTATTCCGTTTTGCAACAACGGATGCCCTGTCAACAACATCATCCCCGACTTCAACGACCTGGTGTACAAACAAGACTGGAAGAATGCGCTCATCACGCTGCACTCCACCAACAACTTCCCAGAGTTCACGGGTCGCATTTGCCCCGCACCCTGCGAAGCCGCTTGCACCTTGGGTATCAACGAAGATCCCGTGGGCATCAAGAGCATTGAGCACGCCATCATCGACAAAGGTTGGGAAAACAACTGGGTGGTGCCTCAGCCTGCTGCACAGAAAACTGGCAAGAAGGTTGCTGTGGTGGGCTCTGGCCCAGCCGGCATGGCCGCTGCGCAGCAATTGGCGCGTGTGGGCCACGACGTGACCGTGTTTGAGAAGAACGATCGCATCGGTGGCTTGCTGCGCTATGGCATTCCCGACTTCAAGATGGAAAAGCACCACATCGACCGTCGCGTGGAGCAAATGCAGGCCGAAGGCGTCACCTTCAAGACCGGCGTGTTTGTGGGTGAAAAGCTTGCCGAAGGTGGCATCACCAACCTGGCCAAAGAGACCATCACCCCCAAAGAACTGCTCCAGCAGTTTGATGCAGTGATTCTCACCGGTGGTTCTGAAGTGCCCCGCGATTTGCCCGTGCCTGGCCGCGAACTGAAGGGTGTTCACTTTGCGATGGAATTCTTGCCATTGCAAAACCGCGTGAATGCGGGTGACAAGCTGAAGGATCAAATCCTGGCCACCAAGAAAAACGTGCTGGTGATTGGCGGTGGCGACACCGGATCCGATTGTGTGGGCACTTCCAACCGCCACGGTGCCAAGCAAGTGGTTCAAATTGAACTCATGCCCCAGCCGCCCGAGCAGGAAAACAAGCCGCTGGTGTGGCCGTACTGGCCCATGAAGATGCGCACATCGTCCTCCCACGAGGAAGGCGTGCAGCGTGATTTTGCGGTAACCACCAAGAAGTTCATCGACGATGGCAAGGGCAACGTGAAAGCGGCTTTGTGTGCCAAAGTGGAGTGGGTCAAGGACGAGGCCACCGGCCAGATGAAGATGCAAGAAATTGCCGGCTCCGAGTTTGAAATCCCAGCCGACCTGGTGCTGTTTGCCATGGGCTTTACCAACCCGGCCAAGAGCATTCTGGACGCCTTTGGCGTGGAGAAAGACAACCGCGGCAATGCCAAAGCCACCACCGATGGCGACGGCTGCTACCGCACCAATGTCGACAAAGTGTTTGCCGCTGGCGACATGCGCCGTGGGCAATCATTGGTGGTGTGGGCCATTCGCGAAGGTCGCCAGGCCGCGCGCGAGGTGGATGAGTTCCTGATGGGCGCCACCGTGTTGCCACGATAAGCAAGACCTTCATGGCAAGCAAAACCACGACCCGGTGCAAGCGCCGGGCCGTGGTTTTTTATTTACACCGCCAGTTTTTGCGCGCGGTACTGTTGGTCCCGCAAACGCGCTCCTTCCAGTTGCGATTCAAACAGCACGCCACGCGCATGGCGAATTTGCCGGTCCCAATCTGTATGCAGGTAATCGCGGATCTCCTTCAGGTTTGTTCCCGCGTCCATGTGGCCGGCAAGCTCCACCACGCCGATGTTGGTGGGAGCCTCTTCCAGCTGCTTTAGCCGCAGCAGGGTGAGCTCCATGCGCCCTTGGTCTGCTGCATATTCTGCTTCAAAGCGCGCGTAGGTCTCGGCCAGCTGCTCGGTCTGGTGCAGCATTGTGTTGCCATCCACCTTGTCCGAGTCTTTTGTGGTGTGCACAGGGCGTTTATCCAATGTGAGTTGGGCCATGGCCAAGTCGCGATGCGTCAGCTTGTCTTTGAGCAGCGCCAAATGTGCCATCAGTGTTTCTTTCACCAAAGTGTTCAACGAGGCAAGCCCTTGGTCGGTGTGCAAAAACTTTTCAACGGATTTTTTATTGAGCACTTGCCTGCCCAGGTGTTGCCACCATGAAAGATTTTTTTCCATCGGTGAGTGCTTGTTTGCGAAGCGGGCTGCATCGGCCATGAAGTTGCGCAGCAGTTGCTTTTGCGCATCCAGATTGCGCAGGCAACTGGCCGCCATGTCAAAGCCCAGGTGGGTGTCCATGGGCATGGACGCTGCCCCCCGTGTGTGAACAGCATGCAAGTCGGTCATCAATTTGCGGTCCACCCAGGGGTGATCGCCTGCGGTGGCCCGTGAGTATTTGCCCTGTTTGCCATGCCCGCGCAAAAAGCTGAAGGAGGTGATGCCCATGGCCAAGGCCCCCACAATGCCCACCGCGGTGATCACACCCAAGCCAATCGGATTGCTTGCCGCTGCCGCAATGCCAGCCACCGCCACACCCACCACCACCGCCTTGGTGATTGCACTGGCTGCGTACAGGCCACTGCCCACCATGAATGCTTTGTTCCATCGGCCAAAGCGTTTAAAAAACCCGATCCGTTTGTCGCCTTGGCGGATCAAAAATGCCCGCAGCGGCGCATGCGTGGATTGGACGCCCGCCCCGCTGGCCAACGCAGTGGCTTTTAAATCGGATTGGAGGTGGGTGAAATCCGACTGGAGTTGTTTGAGCTTGCGCACGCTTTTGACCGTAAAAAATGCCCCCAATGCCGTGGCAAAAATCCCGGCCAAGGGGCCAAGCACAAACGTGCCAGCAATGCCAAGACCCACAGCAGCACCCGCCGCGGCCGTGCCCACTTGGGCGGACTCGCTCAACGCAAAAAAGCCCTTGCCAGTGAATGCGGCCTTGACCCCCAGCGATATTTTCAGACCAATGTCAGAGAGCGCTTTGAGGCCAATGCTAAGCCCTGAAGCCGCTGACATGGCCCCGGCCCCGCGGTCGCTGCGTGCGTGTTGTTCGGCCTCCTTCAACTTGTCCAGCCGAAGCGCCTGCGCTTGAATATGCGCATCCAGCGCGGCGATGGGTGCTGCCTGGGCGGCGCCTTTCAAGCGATCCAGGTGGGCACGCTGCGTGGCCTGCTCTGCTTCCAGGTCTTTCAAGGTGTGGCTGGCGTGTTGCCATTCCTCAATGCCGGCTTTGATGGCCAGGCCCGCAAGGGGCAACATCACCACCGCAGCGCCCACCGCAGTGGAAAACTCTGCCGCACCCCCGTGGGTGAGTTGATTGCCCAAATGTTGAATGGGTTGTCTGCCCATTTCGGCTGCGTCGCTTTTAAAAGATTCTGCAACGGCCTCCGGACGCCCCTTGGCCACATCGTTCAAATACTTGGTGGATGCAAAGGCCCCGTGTGCAGCCTCATCCAGGTCAATCACGATGCCGCCGCCATCCTCGTGCTCGCAACCGCCCGATTGTTTGTGCTGTATCTCTTTGTTGCCTGCCGCAGCAGGCTCGCAGCATGTGTCGGCCGAGGATGAAGAGGTGTCAAGGTCTGGCAGCAAGTCTGCCTGGGCTTTGAATGGCAAGAGCAAGGCGGTGCTGGCGTGCGGCTGGAGGCTCAGCGCGTGCGCCATAGAAATCCTTTCGCAGGCTGTGTTGTGTCTTGATGCCATTTGCTTTTCAAAAGCAAGGCTCAAACTCTTTTTGCAAGCAAGCTGGGCATTTTTAAGCATTTCATCGGTGACAGCGGGTGAATGGGTGTTGCTTTCATTCAAGGCCCAGGCACTGTGCTTGGTGTGCGCCCGCAAGGTGTTTGCCAGGTCTTGTGTGGTGTGGCCCAAGCCGTGGCGAAAAACACGGCTGGGTGTGGGGGTTGGAGCGAGTGCATTGCTGAATGCAATGCTTTGAACGGTGTGGGATTTTGAGCGAGGCATGATTTTATTAAATGAGAATTATTCTCTTTTAATTATACCAAGCCTGTCAATTCCCTCGGCCGAGGTAGGGGTGGCGGGCTTTTTAGCCCGTCAATTGCGCCTGCGTCGGGCTGGCGCTGCACATGGTCACATGTGGGAAAGGGATTTCAATGCCAACCCGGTCAAAGGCGGCCTTGATGCGCTTGTTGTATTCGCGGCGCACGCCCCATTGCTCGCCGGGCAAGGTTTTAAACCGCACACGCACCACCACGGCTGAGTCGGCCAGCTCTTGCACACCAAACACCGCCATGGGTTCGGTGATTTTGTTGGCCCACTCTGCATCGTTGGCCAGTTCAGCCCCCACTTTTTGCATCACCTGGATCGACGCATCCACATCTTCTTTGTAGGCAATGCCCACATCCACCACCGCATAAGCAAAGTCCATGGTGGAGTTGGTGACCGAGGCAATTTGCCCGTTGGGCACAAAGTGCACATTGCCATGCGCATCGCGCAGGCGCACATAGCGCAGCGTGACGTTTTCAACCGTGCCCGATTTGCCACCCACTTCCACAAAGTCGCCTGCGCGAATCTGGTTTTCAATCAGCAACACCACACCGGTGAAGTAATCCTTCACCAGGCTTTGTGCGCCAAAGCCCACCGCCAAGCCCACCACACCGGCCGCGGCCAGCACGGGCGCGATCGAAATGCCGATGGTGCCCAGCGCGATTAACGCACCCAAGAGCAACACCACCACATTGGCCACATACTTCAGCACGCGCATCAGGGTGTCGATGCGTTTTTGGTCGTCGATGGATTTGCTGCGGGCTTGCATTTGGTTGCCAATGCGATCAATGGCGGCCTTCACGATTCTGAGGATCACCAACGCAGCCACAATCACCAACACAAATTTGGTGGCCTGTAAACCGAGGTCGAGAAGCTTGGCGGGTTCGATGTACTTGAAGAGGGTGTCGAGTTGTTCGTTCATGGGTATTCCACTGCTTGAAAGAACCCCCTATTGTACACGACCCAAATTTCAAGCCCTTTTCGAGGCTTTTTTGCCCGAGCCCGGTGGCAATTCATCGTTGACAAAGCGCGCCAAAAAACGCCCCGTGTGGCTGTGGGCATTGGCTGCGATCTCGGAGGGTGTACCTTGAGCAATCAGTTGCCCACCGTTGTCCCCGCCTTCTGGTCCCATGTCCAGAATCCAGTCTGCGCACTTGATCACATCCAGGTTGTGTTCAATCACGAGCACCGTGTTGCCTTGTTCAACCAGCGGATTCAGCACTTTCAACAGCATGGCAATGTCGTGGAAATGCAAGCCAGTGGTGGGTTCATCCAGGATGTACAGCGTTTTGCCGGTGTCGCGTTTTGAAAGCTCGAGCGACAACTTCACACGCTGTGCTTCACCACCGGAAAGCGTGGTGGCCGACTGCCCCAGGCGGATGTAACCCAGCCCCACGTCCATCAGCGTTTGCAGTTTGCGTGCAATCGTGGGCACTGCAGAAAACACGCCCAAGGCCTGTTCCACGGTGAGATCCAGCACCTCGGCGATGTTTTTGCCACGGTACAAAATCTCCAGGGTTTCGCGGTTGTAGCGTTTGCCATGGCACACATCGCAAGGCACATACAGGTCTGGCAAAAAATGCATCTCCACTTTC
>DASUDK010000209.1:0-3981 GCA_036275655.1 Limnobacter sp.
GCTCATCAAAGAGAACATGGACATTCAGCTCAAAGAATGCCATGAAGCGCCTTTCTACACCCTGGGCCCATTGACCACCGACATTGCACCCGGCTACGACCACATCACCAGCGGCATTGGGGCTGCGCAAATAGGCTGGTACGGTTGTGCCATGCTGTGTTACGTCACGCCCAAAGAGCACCTGGGCTTGCCCAACAAAAAGGACGTGAAAGACGGCATCATCACCTACAAAATTGCAGCGCATGCCGCAGATTTGGCCAAGGGGCACCCTGGCGCCCAGGTGCGGGACAACGCCTTGAGCAAAGCGCGCTTTGAATTCCGCTGGGAAGACCAGTTCAACCTCGGCCTGGATCCCGACACCGCGCGGGAGTTCCACGACGAAACCCTGCCCAAGCAGAGCATGAAAGTGGCCCACTTCTGCTCCATGTGTGGCCCGCACTTCTGTTCCATGAAAATCACCCAAGACGTGCGCGAGTACGCTGAAAAGCTTGGGATGGACGCCCAGGCCGCTTTGCACAAGGGCATGGAAGAAAAGTCCATTGAGTTTGTTAAAACAGGCGCCCAGGTTTACCACAAGCTTTGATGCACCGGGTGAACCTGGCCAATTGCTGATTAAGCATCTGTTTTTTATGAAAAATTGACACCGCCCCAAATGCTTTGTAGCATTGGGCGGTGTTTTTTTTTAATAGGAGTGTTCGGGCCTTTCCCGATCCTTTATGGACAGTTCCAGTTGTCGAAGTTGTTCTGACTTCACCCCCTCGCCTCGCGCGAATATTCAAGTACCCCCCAATTCCTTGTTCGATCCCTTCATGATCACTGGCGCATGTGCGGCGACCGGTGCGGCGTTGTCGCGTCAAACAAGCCTTTGTGGAGCCACAACATGGAAGTGCTGATACTGATTGGCCTCATTGTGACCAATGGCCTGTTCGCCATGTCTGAGATTGCATTGGTGACCGCCCGCAAGGCAAGGCTGACCAAGCTCGCCGCCGAGGGCGATTCGGCCGCCGCGGTGGCACTCAAATTGGGCGAGGATCCCACCAAATTTCTCTCCACCATCCAGATTGGCATCACCTCGATTGGCGTGCTCAGCGGTATCGTGGGTGAGGCCGTGCTGGCCAAGCCGCTGGCCATCTGGATGATCAGCCTGGGCATGGACGAGGGCACCGCCAACGTGGCTTCCACCGCCCTGGTGGTGGTCGGCGTCACTTACTTCTCCATTGTGGTGGGTGAGTTGGTGCCCAAGCGACTTGGTCAAATCAGCCCGGAGGCCATTGCGCGTCTGGTGGCGCGCCCCATGCAAATTCTCGCAATTGCAACACGCCCATTTGTGTTGTTGTTGACATTCTCAACCCGGGGGTTGTTGCGCCTGATGGGCGTGAAAGAGAACACCGACAGCGGTGTGACCGAAGAAGAAATCCATGCCATGCTCGACGAGGGTTCGGTGTCTGGTGTGATTGAAAGCAGCGAGCATGCCATGCTGCGCAATGTGTTCCGCTTGGACGACCGCCAGTTGGGCTCTTTGATGATCCCGCGCTCGGATGTGCTGTTTTTGGATATTCGCTTGCCTCAGGAGGAAAACCTGAAGCGCGTCATTGAATCGGAATACTCCCGCTTCCCGGTGGTGGATGGCAGCCTCGACAAATTGCTGGGCGTGATCCATGCCAAGCAAGCCTTGGCCTACGCCGCACAGGGCAAGATGCCAGACTTTTCAAGCAACCTGCAGCCGTGCGTGTTTGTGCCCGAAACACTCACAGGCATGGAATTGTTGGATCAATTCCGCGCCAACAGCATGGACATGGCCTTTGTGATCGATGAGTATGGCGAGCTTGAAGGTTTGGTCACCTTGCACGATTTGATGGAAGCCCTGACCGGTGAGTTCAAACCCCGCAACGTGGAAGATTCCTGGGCGGTTCAGCGTGACGACGGTTCATGGTTGTTGGATGGCGCGATTGCCATCCTTGAGTTGAAAGACACCTTGGGCATCAAGACCGTTCCAGAGGAAGAAAAAGGCCGTTACCACACCTTGAGTGGCATGGTGATGTTGCTCACCGGGCGCTTGCCAGCAACCGGCGACAGCGTGGATTGGGATGGTTGGCGCTTTGAGGTGGTGGACATGGACCACAAGCGGATAGACAAGGTGTTGGCAACCCCTTTGCCCGAGCCGGTGGAAGGTGAGGTGATTGGGGATGATGGCTAAATTGCCCCGCTTGATGTGATAAAAAAACACCGACCCTAGGTCGGTGTTTTTGTTTGCGCGAGTTACAGCGATTTATCGCAACATGGGTCTTGAGCCCCAAAGCAGTTTTTCTTGCATCTCCCGTGTGGTGTTGCCCGTGGGTTGCTCTTGTTGTGCAGGCGAGCTTGTGCCAAACAAACCTTTCAGGGTTTGTCCTTCTTGTTGTGCTGCGTTTGTTTGCGGTTTTTGAGGCGTGCCGGAAGCGGGTCGAATAATCTCACCGGTGTATGGGTCGATGCTCACGTTTTGCTCTTGAGTCAAGCCATTTGCAGCTGGTGGCGGTGTGAGCACAATCGGATTGGCCGTGGCCGTGGGTGCGTTGCTGAACTTTTGCTGCGATGGTGCAGCTGTTGTTTTGGCTGCAGCGGCTTGACCGCCTTTGGGCTGCAATCCTGCCATGGGCAGTTGTGCGCACTGTTGTGCAGGCAATTGATTGATCTCGGTCATCATGTTGAACACCGCTTGCTCAATCACCATGCGCACCGCCTTTTGGATGGGTTCTTGCGTGCGTTCTGCCGCGGCAATGTCCACCAAACCATCGGTGAATAGGCGGAAGTAACCCCCATTGAGCTCCGTGCCAATGATCTGCTTTTGCAGGCTTTGGGTGTTGACCACTTCCAGGGTTTTGGTGTTCACAACCCGCAGGTCAACGGCCACGTTCATCACAAAATAGCGGGCTGCTGCGCCAATAAAGCGGATGGATGATTCCAGGCTGCCGCTTCGGATGTTGTAGTTCACCTCAGTGATGCCACCCAGAATATGGTAATCCGACCCGGGCAAAGACCCGGACAAGATGGGCCGGTAAACCGGACCCGATGGGTCGTCGGTGATCAGTTTGTTGTCGGCGTATTTCAATTCCATGTCGGCGATGGCTGTGTCAAAACGCTCAACCACGGGCACGCCCGCCTTGGCCAGGGCAGAGATCACCATCAAGCCTGCGCCTTGGGTGATGCGTTTGCCGTTGGTGAGGTCTTCCTTGCCCGAAAAGTCGTTTACCCGTCCCACCGCAAATCGTTTTTTGCCACCTGGATGTGCCCGCAAAATGGGCTGAATACATTCCAGGGATTGGCTGTAGCGTGTCGCATTTTCTTGCACACTGGCCCCGTCAAATGCGTCCACGTACTCGTGTTCGCTGAAGGAGGGCAAGGTGGTGCAAGCGCTGGCCAGGGTGGCCACCGACAAGGCGAGCGCTGAGCGGATGTAAGAACTGGGGATCATGGGTAAACCTGTTTGGAATAATTGCTCAAATGGGGTGCTGTTTTAAAACCCGCCCTGAATGTGGGCACGCTGCATGCCACTGTTGACCTGGGTTGCATTGATGATCACGGTGTTGTTGCTGCCTTCGGTTTGCACGTTGATGAGGTTGCCGATGGCTGTGGCTGTGAATCCCCAACCGGGAGCGTCCACAGAGGCGCGGTTGAAGTTTTCGTCACGACGAACGGTAGATGGAGATTCGATGTCGATCACGCTGCGCATGCCGAACGGGGTTTCGAAGATGGCGCCGCTGCCTTCAAAGGTTTGTGCCTGGGTTGCAGGGGCAACGGCCAGTAAGGCGAGGAATAGTGTGTTGAGGTGCTTCATGCGTTGTCCTGGTTAAGGCGTTGCTGGTGTTTTGGCTTTGCGACCTTTGACTGTGAGTCTTGGGTCGCAAAGCAAGGTTCCAATCCGGTCAGTAATTCAAAGGGTTTGAATGATTAGCGGACTGCAGACAGATTGATGCTGTTGCCGTATGCGACAGAGTTGAC
>DASUDK010000210.1:0-9293 GCA_036275655.1 Limnobacter sp.
CAACGGCCAAAGCCCAGGCCCCACCATCGAGGTGGTGGAGGGGGACCGGGTGCGGATTTTTGTGACCAACAAATTGCCCGAGCACACCAGCATCCATTGGCATGGTCAACGGCTGCCCAATGGCATGGACGGTGTCACAGGCTTGAATCAGCCTGGCATTCCATCGGGCAAAACCTTTGTGTATGAATTTGAAGCACGCAGGCCTGGTACCTTCATGTACCACCCGCATGCCGATGAAATGGTGCAAATGGCCATGGGCATGATGGGTTTTTGGGTGACTCACCCCAAGAATAAAAACCCACTCATCAGTGAGGTAGACCGCGATTACTGCTTCTTGCTCAATGCCTACGACATTGACCCGGGCGCCTACACACCCAAAATCATGACCATGCTCGACTTCAACTTGTGGACATGGAACAGCCGTGTGTTCCCGGGTATTTCCCCCTTGGTTGCACGCAAGAATGACCGTGTGCGGATTCGCGTGGGCAACCTCACCATGACCAACCACCCGATTCACATTCATGGCCATGAGTTTGAGGTGACGGGCACCGACGGTGGCCCAACACCCAAAGGCAGCCGTTGGCCAGAGGTGACTGTGGACGTGGCGGTGGGGCAGATGCGGCAAATGGAATTCATTGCGAACGAGGAGGGCGATTGGGCGTTTCACTGCCACAAGAGCCACCACACCATGAATGCCATGGGGCACGATGTGCCCACCATGATTGGCGTGGATCACCGGGGCATGACCAAAAAAATCACCAATCTGATTCCGGATTACATGGTCATGGGCGAGCGCGGCATGGCCGACATGGCAGAAATGCAAATGCCTCTGCCCGACAACACCATCCCCATGATGACCGGTGATGGTCCGTTTGGTTCGGTTGAAATGGGCGGCATGTTCAGCATGTTGAAAGTGCGCAAAGATCAAAAGCCTGGCGATTATTCCGACCCCGGTTGGTACAAGCACCCTGAGGGCACGGTGGCCTATGAGTTCACGGGGGAGTTGGCCAAACCAAAGCGCAGCAGCAGTGCCGGACAAGCCGGGATGAACTTGGCTCAAAAAAACCAGCCCCACATTGAGTTGCAGGTGCGTAAACCAAAAGGCCACGTGGGGCATTAAAGGATGACAAACATGAAACATCACGCGATGAATATTGCACTGCTTGCATCGGCATTTGCGCTGAGTGCGTTGCCATGGTCAAGCGCTGCATACGCACATGGCAGCAAGCCCCATGCTCAGGCCCCAGTGGTGAAAGAGCAAAAACCGTGGGGCATTGCAGGCGATGCGGCGAATGTCAAGAAAACTGTGGATGTGTCCATGGGCGATGACATGCGCTTCCAACCAGCCTCCCTGAAGGTCAAGCGGGGCGAAACCATCCGGTTTCGGGTGAAAAACACAGGCGCCTTGTTGCACGAATTTGTAATTGGCACGCCCGAAGAAAACGCCAAACACGCCGAGCTCATGCTGAAGTTTCCGGGCATGGAGCATGACGAGCCTTACATGGCGCACGTGGACCCGGGCAAAACAGGCGAGATTGTGTGGACTTTCAACCAAGCGGGCAACTTTGAGTTTGCATGTTTGATTGCAGGTCATTTTCAAGCGGGCATGGTGGGCAACATCACCGTGCTTGCAGATTGATTTTTAAAGGAGCAAACCATGAAAAACATATTCAATTTGAGTGCAGTCGCCCTGGCCCTGCTGGGCAGTGGCCTTGCCTTTGCGGGCAATCACGCGGGTGGGCACAACCACGACCATGGTGCAGCCAAAGCGGTGGAGTCCAAGCCTGCCGCTGTTGGCATGGCCGATGGCGAGATTCGCAAGATCAATAAAAACACGGGCAAGGTGACGGTGAAGCACGGTGAAATCAAGAGTGTGGAAATGCCACCCATGACCATGGTGTTTGGCGTGACCGACAAGTCCCTGCTGGATGGACTGAAAGAAGGTGACAAGGTGAAATTTGATGTGAAGCAAGAGGGCAGCAATTACACCATCACCACCATCCAAAAGGCGCAATAAACGCAATCGCACTCAGCGATATGAGAGCAGGCCATTGGGTTTGGCCGCGTAGGCCTCCAAACCCGTGGCTTGCTCTGGCAGCACACCGGCAATCTCCCCCTCAAAGTGCGCTTGCTCATTGAAGCTCGCAAGCTTCACACCCTGTTGCCCCACAATCAGTTTGCTCACACTGCAATTGGTGATCATCCAGTTCAGTGCAAAGGCCTGTGAGTCTGGGATGTGCAACAACTGCTGCACAATGGCTGTGATGGGCCCGCCAGAGGTGAAAACCGCCACATTGGCCCTGCCACTGGCGTGTTTAAGCTGCATGGCTTGGGCAGACACCATGCCCAGGCCTGCCATGGTTCGAGACTTAAAAGTTTTCCAGGTCTCGGGGTATTCCGTGTCGTGTTCACCACCCACCCATCGGGCAATGGCCTGTTCAAACATATGCTGAAATGCCTTGCGAGGGTCGGCGTTGTGCATCACCTCACGTTCAAACAAATCCGGGTCGTTGTATTGGCCGATGAAAGCTTGCAGAATCGCCTCGTGGTCGTATTCGTTCAAACCAGCGTGCTCCACCGGGTCCAGCGCCATGCCATGGCTGTTGGCAAAGGCCTGTGCTGTTTGACGATGGCGTTTCATGGTGCCACTGAACAAACCGTGCAAGCGAATTTTGCGTGCCTTGAACCATGCCCCAAGTTGCGCTGCCTGTGTGTGGCCCAAAGGGGAAAGTTCATCGTAGTCGGCGCTGTCAAAACTGGCCTGCCCGTGGCGAATCAAGTAAATGCTGGCCATGTTCAAAGCCCCGATTGAGCGATCAGCCTTTTGCAGCGCCAATCAAAATAATTCACCATGATCCAGAAGTTTTTGAATGCTGGGTTGCGGGTTTGTTTGTGGTGGTAACGGTAATAAATTTGCTGTGCGATCACGGCCAAGCGGAATAGACCAAACACCTCATAGAAGGTCCAGTTGCTGGTCTGCAATCCAGTGCTTTGCAAATAATGCTCAACAATCTCGCGCCGACTCATCATGCCTGGCAGGCTGGAGGGTTGGCGTTGAAGCATTTTCATCAAAAAATTGTCATCGGCTTGCACCCAATACGCCAGTGCACTGCCCAAATCCATGAGTGGGTCGCCCACGGTGGCCAACTCCCAATCCAACACACCAATCACCTGTGTGGGGTCCTTGGGGTTGAGCACCACATTGTCCAGCCGCCAGTCGTTGTGGATCATGCACAGCTTCACATCCTCTGGGCAGTGCAAGTCCAGCCATCGCCGCACTCGATTGAAGGAGCTCACATTCCAAGTGCGTGCTTTGTCAAAGCGCTGGCTCCAGCCGTCCAATTGCCGGCGTGTGTAGCCCTGCCCTTTGCTGAGGCCATCCAAACCGCTGGCGTGAACATCCACCTGGTGAAGCTCAATCAGCTTGTTCCACACCTGGGTGCACAGGGTGCGGGTTTGCATCGTGTCCAATTGCAAGCCTTTGGGCATGTGTTTGCGGGGAATGATGCCTTCAATCCGGTGCATCACATAAAACTCGCTGCCAATCCATGTGTCGTCTGCACAATGCCCCACCATGGTGGGCACCATGGGGTACACCGGTTTGAGCATGGACTGTATGCGGTACTCTCGCCCCATGTCATGGGCCCCTTTGGCCTTGGTGCCTTTGGGTGGGCGGCGCAAAATAAGATCGGCCTGTGGGTATTTCAGGCGGTAGGTCCAGTTGGATACACCCCCTGAAAACTGCGTCACCTCCACCGCGTCGTCCAGCTGCAGGCCAAGGCTTCTAAGCCAAGCTGTGACTGCGTTCACATTCAAATCTTCGCCAGGGCGCACCGCGCCGCCTTGGTCAATCACTTGGCCAGCTGCGCTCATTTGAAGCCCCGCTTCATCAACTCGATGCGGGCAATCAAACCTTTGTGCACTTCATCTGGTCCGTCAGCCAAGCGCAGGCTGCGGGCTTGAATGTAAAAGCCGGACAGTGGCGTGTCGCGGCTCACCCCTGCGCCGCCGTGCATCTGGATGGCCATGTCCACCACTTGCTCCAGCACATTGGGGGCCACCACCTTGATGGCAGCAATTTCAGTCATTGCACCCAATGCGCCCAGTTGATCCAACTTCCAGGCGGCGTACAGGGTGAGCAGGCGCGCCTGATCGATGGCCAGCCGTGCCTCTGCCACCCGCTCGCGGTTCCCGCCCAGATTGATCAGCGGCTTGCCGAAGGCCACCCGACCCATGCCCCGCTTGATCATCAAGTCCAGGGATTCTTCGGCGGCGCCGATGCAACGCATGCAATGGTGAATCCGACCTGGACCCAAACGGCCCTGCGCAATCTCAAAGCCCTTGCCCAAGCCGGCAATCACATTGTCAACTGGCACGCGCACTTGCTTGAATTCAACCTCACCATGGCCATGGGGTTCGTCGTAGGTGCCAAACACTGGGAGCATGCGCTTGATGGTCACGCCCGGTGTGTTCAATGGCACCAGCACCATGGTGTGTTGGTGGTGACGGTCCAGGTCTGGATTTTCGGTGCGGGCCATCACGATCGCAATTTTTGCACGCGGATCGCCAATGCCGCTGCTCCACCATTTGGTGCCGTTGATCACCACCTCATTGCCTTCCAGCGTTGCGGTGGCCTGCATGTTGGTGGCATCGCTGCTGGCCACATCGGGCTCGGTCATGCAAAACACAGAACGTATTTCGCCAGCAAGCAAGGGCTCTAGCCACTCTTTTTTCTGTGCCTCGCTGCCGTACTTCCAAAGCACTTCCATGTTGCCTGTGTCTGGTGCATTGCAATTGAAGACTTCTGGCGCCATCAGGCTTCGGCCTGTTTCTTCGGCCACCAGCGCATATTCCAGTGTGCTCAAGCCAGCACCCAATGTGTCGTCTGGCAAAAACATGTTCCACAAGCCTGCGGCCCGCGCCTTGGATTTGAGCGCCTCCATCTCGGTGGGTATTCGCCAGTTCACCCATTCTCTGCCATGGCATTGGGCTTCAATCTTGTCCCAGTAGGCGGCCTCCAGGGGGGCAATTTCTGTGCGCATAAAATCACGCACGCGTTTTACAAAATCCTTGGCTTTTGCGCTTGGCTCAAAATTCACACCGTGTCTCCTTCTTGTTTGCTCTCGGCTTGTGGTCCTCCGATATGATGCATGCTAAAGCAAAAACAGGAGACTCGACAGCATGCGTGCAGTTGCAAAAGTGTTTGGGGCCTTGGCCCTTTTGGTGGTGACCATCCTTGTGGCGCTGGGTGTGTTTGTCCAATCGCCCGCCCAGCCCATCGCTTGGCAACCTTCTGCACCGCCAAGCGCAGACGATGGTCCTTATGCCCGTAACTTGGCTTTGCAGCAGGTTCAGTTGTTTGGCCAAAGCAATGTGTTGCACCCAGAATCCTTTGCCATTGGGCCCGATGGCGCGGCTTATACCGGTTTGAGCAACGGAGACATTGTGCGCATCGAGCCCGCCGCACTTTCGGTACCCAATGCGCAGGCGAGCTTGCCCATGCAAGTGTTGGGCAGCACAGGAGGGCGGCCTTTGGGTTTGGTGTTTCATCCCGATGGCTTTTTGGTCGTGGCCGATGCCCTGCTGGGCTTGGTGAGTTTTACCCTCCAAGGCGATGTGAAGGTGTTGAGCACAGCCTCTGAAGGCCTGCCTTTCAAGTTTGTGGATGATGTGGATGTGAGTGCCGATGGTCGATACGCTTACTTTTCGGATGCATCGAGCAAATTTGATTTAAACAATTACGTGCTCGATATTCTTGAACACGCGGGCAATGGCCGGCTGCTGCGCTATGACTTTGCCACCGGCCAAACCACCACCCTGATGCGCGGCCTGCAATTTGCCAACGGCGTTGTGTTGTCGCACGACGAAGATTATGTGTTGGTCAACGAAACAGGCGCATACCGCATTGCGAGGCATTGGCTTGAGGGCAGCAAGGCAGGCCAGTCGGATGTTTTCGCCGACAACCTGCCGGGCTTTCCCGACAACATACGTCGCGACGCCCAGGGGCATTTTTGGGTGGCGGTGCCCTCTCTGCGCGACCCGCTTGTGGATGGCTTGGCTGCATATCCAGGTGCTCGCGCGTTCATCGCCAAACTTTTGCAATTTGTGCAGTTTCCGGTGAGCCCATACGCCATGGCGGTGGCCTACAACAAACAGGGTGAGGTGGTGGCCAATTTGCAGGCACCCAAAGCGGGCGGTTACTATCACTACATCACGCAGGTCACCCCCTGGGATGGCAAGTTGCTCTTGGGCTCGGTGCACATCCCTGGTTTTGCAACTATTTCCAATCCTTTGGGTCTGTAAACAAATATTGTTGAATTTAAACAGGAGGATTTCATTTCATGGCCAAAGCCGCAAGCAGTAAACCCGCCACAGGCAACAAATCCAAATTGCCTGCCAAACTGCCCAAAAAGCCCGACATGCCATCGATCAATATCGGCATTCCGGACGCACAGCGTGCCGCCATTGCACAGGGGTTGAGCCGCTTGCTGGCCGAAACCTACACCTTGTACCTCACCACACACAATTTTCACTGGAATGTGACGGGCAAGATGTTCAACACCTTGCACACCATGTTCATGGCCCAGTACACCGAAATGTGGAACGCGGTGGACCCCATCGCGGAGCGCATTCGTGCATTGGGTTTTCATGCGCCGGGATCGTATGCAGAGTTCGCCAAATTGAGCACTTTGCCCGATGCACCCGCCAAGCCACCCAAAGCCATGGAAATGGTCGAGATGTTGGCCAAGGGCCATGAAGCGATTGCGCGCACTGCCCGCGAAATTTTCCCTGTGGTGGATGCCGCCGACGATCAGCCCTCGGCCGATGTACTCACCCAGCGCATGGACATCCACGAAAAAACAGCCTGGATGTTGCGCGCCCTGCTTGAAGATTGATTGTCGATGTAATTTCACGTCCTCACCCAACGGCGGGTGAGTCCATGCATCCACGGAGCCGCCTCGAGCGTAGTAATGTCGTGACCGACCAAGCCAATCCTGACCCCAGTGACTTCGACTACGAGGCCGCCTTGCTGGCGTGTGCCCGCGGGGAGAAGTTCGCATTGCAAGCCATCTACGCCAGAGACAGTCGGTGGTTATTTGCTGTGGCTTACCGAATTGTGAAGCGGCGTGAGCTGGCCGAAGAGGTGTTGCACGACGCCATGCTCAAAGTGTGGAACCGATCCCGGTTATACTCCCCGGCCCTGGGTTCGGCCCGTGGGTGGGTGTACACCGTGGTGCGCAATCAAGCGTTGAATGCTGTGCGCAAAAAAGTCCAGGAGGTGTCCTCAGAAGATCTCGACTTGCCGGAGCAGGCCAGCCGGGACAATCTGGAACTTGCGCAGGATGCGCAAAAGCTCAGCGCATGCTTGGGCAAATTGGATGAAACCAAGCGAAACGCCATCGTTTTGGCCTTTGTAGATGGCTATACACATGAACAAATCGCGAGCAAACTGGATTCTCCCCTGGGCAGTGTGAAATCATGGATTCGTCGGGGGTTGTTGAAATTGAAGGAGTGTTTGTCATGACCGAGTCGCAAGCAGAGGCCAAAGTGGTTGAGGCTGGCGAGTACGTGCTCGGCGTCATGTCAGACGCTGAACGCCAGGATTTTGAGCGTCGCATGGCGCAAGACCCTGAGCTGGCCAGTGAGGTACGCCAATGGACAGAGCATTTCTCTGCCATGTCCAGAAAACTTGAACAGCAACCCGTCAATCCGGCTGTGTGGCATCGCGTCCACGCGTCCTTGGGCAAACCCAACTCGCAAGAAGCCGCAGCAGGCCCCTTTGCCTGGCTCTGGAAGGGTTGGGCGATTGCAGCAAGCGCAGCGGTGTTTGTGCTGGCCATGAATCTCAACAGCCAGCCTGCGCAGGAGGCTCAAGGGCCTCGGTATGTGGCGGTCATGAAGAGCCCAGACAAATCCACCGAGTGGCTGGTGGAGGCACGACCTGGCGGCATGCTGCGCGTATACCAAATTGGCGGTCTGCCCATTGAGGGCAACCCACAGGCCATGGGCAAATCCTTGCAGCTTTGGACCAAAGCCCCCAGTGACGCAGCACCCACCTCACTGGGTTTTTTGAAGTTGGGAGAACCCTTGGAGTTGCCCGCCGATGCGCTGCACACCCTGGTGGACCGGCAGTTGTTTGAGGTCACGCTTGAGCCTGAACAGGGCTCACCTTACCCGGACAAACCCACAGGACCAGTGATGTTTATTGGCACTGCGGTGGCCTTGAACCAGTGAAGCCATAAAAAAACCCAGCCCGAGGGCTGGGTTTTTTGTGACACTTTCCGGTTTACTGGAAGCGCACAGACAAGGCACGAACATCGGTGCTCACCACGGTGCCGCTGCCAATGGCGTTGTCCCCTGTGCTTGCGGTGGCTGCAGCCACAGCGCCGGTTCCAAGGTCAATGTTAAACAGGCCAAACACCCCAGTGGCGCCAGCGCGGCCTGCAATCAAGCGCATGCCGTTGTCTCCACCAGACACATCAAACCCACCGTAATCGTTGAAAGTTTGCCCGGTTCCACCAATCACGGTTTGTGTGCCATTGTTGGGCGGGTCTTGCCGCAACAAACGGTTGTTGTCCGCATCAATATTAAACATCCGGGTGGCTGTGGGCGCGGGGTTGGCAAAACTGTTGGTGTAAGCAATTTGCGCAATTCCAAAGCCTGTGCCCGAGCCAGCCAAGGTGAGGTCTGTGTCTGTGTTGGTTGCCCCGGTGGTCTCCAGGTTGGCACCTGGCACGCGGTAGTTTTTGGAGATGTTGTCTCCATCCCCAGAACTCACGATGCGCAGCGCATCCGCCACCGGGTTGAAGTCGATGGCGTAGTTCTTCCCTGCGGTGAGGCCGTTCACAATCTCGGTGGCCACACTCAGCGTAGAAGCCAGGGTGGCTGCGCCTGTGTCGGGGTTGATGGTGAAGAGCTTGCCCGCGCTGCTCAAACCATAGAGGCGACCATTGCTGGGCCGGAAGTCGATGGACAACAAACGCTCCCCGCTGGGCAGGCCGGTGATGGTGGTGGCCGTGGCGTTGTTGGGCGTGCGGACGCCAAACTTCAGCAAACGTTGGCTGCCCGCTGTGTTGCCATCCAGTGCCACCACTTGCGGTGCAGTTTCTAGGGCAAGTGCCATGCCGATCACACCCTGGATGTTGATGGTGCCAACGGCGGTTGCCGCAGGGCCGGCCACAGGCAGTGCTGCGGTGGAGTCCGGAATCGCGATGGAATAGAAGGTGATCGCGCCCCCCACATTCAACAGGGCAAAGCCCCGGTTGTTGCTTGCATCAATGTCAAACCCGTTG
>DASUDK010000211.1:0-12461 GCA_036275655.1 Limnobacter sp.
GCCGACGATGACAATTCCTTCTCCCGTGTGGTGAATTTCCCCGCACGAGGCATTGGTGCACGCAGCATCGAGCAATTGCAAGATTTGGCCACTGCCAATCAAACCTCCCTGTTTCGGGCCATTCGTTTTATGGAGGGCCGCGCTCAGGCGAGCTTGAACAAGTTTGCAGAGCTGGTGGAACGCATGCGTTTTGAGACCCGAGGTTTGGGCTTGGCCGCGTTGGTCGACAAGGTGATTGCAGACTCTGGCTTGCTAACCCACTACCAGGCTGACAAAGATGGTGAAGACCGGGTGGAGAACTTGAAAGAATTGGTGAACGCGGCCGCTTCATTTGCAGTGGCGGAGGGTTACTACCAAGACGCGGCGGCCACCATGGTGGACGAAGAAAAACTCATCACGCCACTGGCGGATTTCTTATCGCATGCCTCGCTGGAGGCCGGGGACAACGCGGCGGCCGCGGGCGAGCAGGCGGTTCAATTGATGACTGCCCATGCGGCCAAGGGCTTGGAGTTTCACTGTGTATTTGTGACCGGGCTGGAGGAGGGGTTGTTCCCGCATGAGAATAGCGTAGGCAACACGGTGGAAGCTGGCGATGGGAGTAGTGTGGAGGCGGTGGAAGAAGAGCGTCGCCTCATGTATGTGGCCATCACCCGCGCGCGCGAGCAACTGTTTTTAAGCCATGCTCAGCAGCGCATGCTGCACGGTCAAATTCGATATCACTTGCGCTCACGTTTTTTGGATGAACTTCCCGATGATGTGTTGAAATGGCTCACGCCCAAGCGGGCACACATTGCCAGCCAGGGCTGGGATGCATTGGACAGCCAGGTTTGGGGTCAATCGAAACCCGCCGGCATTGCATATGCCAGCAAAGCGAGCAGTCGCCCCTACCCAATTGGGACTGGCGTGGAGCATGCCAAGTTTGGCACGGGTGTGGTGGTTGCCTATGAAGGCGAGGGTGATGACCAGCGTATTCAGATTAATTTTGGAAGGCAAGGCATGAAGTGGTTGATGCTGAGCTTGGCCAAGTTGCAACGCACTTGACCAAGGCCGCCGTGTGCGGCGCTTACACCCACGTGACTTTTATCTGTCTACCGGTGACGGCACCATACAAAAAGCCCAAGCCAGAAAGGACAATGGTGGAACCCACCAGGGTGGGCAGCACAATGTCTTTGAAGGTGAAGTCGCCGACTGGATCCCCTGCCGCCTTCATCACCTCCCTGCCCAAAAGTGCAGCGGCTGAGGTCAAGGTGCCGGTGGTGACGGCGGTAATTCCGCTAGTAATTCCCGAGCCCAGGGCAGCCCCAATATGCTTGCAAACGTCTACCATGTGATGTCCTTAAGTTGTGATTGTTGAACGGACAACTACGTAACACGGGCGAAGAATTGGTTCAGTTTGTGCTTGGTTCTTGCAGATCCAGGCTGGGGTCGTGCTCAAACACACTCACGTAACTGGGGTAAAAAGTGCACAGTGACACCGCCATCACCACAGCGATGGTCAGCATGTTCAAAGCGCTCACAAAAGGGGCGGGCAAACCCAACAGCGTGAAGAGTGTGACCAGCACCGAGCTAAAACCCAGGCTAAGAATAAGCCACCCCATGCCATAAATTAAAAATGCGCCTTTGTTGCGCCAAACGGCAACCCAGCTGGAAAACAGCGCTTGTGTGGGTTTCATGTTGTGCCAGGCCACCAGCACCGGGGCATACCAAAATGCGATCAGCACAGGGATGCTCATCACACCAACAAACATCATGTACAACACCACGTATTCAAACAGGGCTGCATTGGCCTGCGGGTCGGCTTTTTGCAAATCGCCAAAATTGGCCTCGGGTTGTGCACCAAGCACCAAGTGCGCCATGAGTTTGATGAGTGCAAACAAACCAGTGTAAATCGCACCCAACAACAGAAAATGATTCAACTTGGCGCGCTCGCCCTGTGTGAATGCGTTGAACATGATTGAGGGCGTTACACGCAACCCTCTTTGCGCCATTCGTCCAGCAGTCATGATGCCGTATCCAAGGGCTGGCGTAACAAGCGTCACGATGGCAGCACCCAGATAAGGGATCAAAATGCCCACAAACAAAATAATAAAAAGGTAGGTGTTGCCAAACAAAAACAGTTCGCCCGGTTTTTGTTTAAACAGGCGCACGCCTTGCATCAGCCAATCCCACCCGGTGCTCGGGGCGCAGCTTTTGACGTGGGTTGCCATTCGGTGATTCCTCGTAGGTGGTGTTCGGTTACAGCAAAAAAGGCAGGCCCGCTCTGCGGGCCAGCAACACACGCTCAAAGTGGCTGGGGTCTTTCACGTTCAATACTTCAGCTTGCCTGGGCATGTAAAAGTCAAATAGGCGCGAGGTCCAAAATCGCAAGGCCGCGGCCCGCAACGCGTTTTGCCAGTGTTCACGCTCTTGGGGCGTGAGGGGGCGCACCAGTTGGTAGGCATCCAGCATGGCTTTGAGGCGAGATGGATCGAGTTCCCCGGATTCTAAATGAATGCACCAATCGTTCGCAGTCACAGCGAGATCAAACAAAAAGGTATCGATCCCGGCAAAGTAAAAATCAATCACGCCCCCCAGTGCATCGCCCACCATCAGCGCATTGTCTCGAAACAGATCCGCATGCACTGCCCCAGCCGGCAGTGCTCGGTAAGAGGGGGTTGTCATTGTGGCTTGCTGATGCGCAATTTCGTCGCCCAACAAATTCCGTAAAGTGGGCGGCAAATGGATATGGAGGTCCGATTGCACTTGGGCAATCCAAGACAGACCGCGGGGATTGGGCAATTGGCCCTCAAAGTCGAGCACGGCAAGATGTGCCTTGGCACAAAAGTCACCGATGGCCGCGCATTGTGAGGCATTCGGGTGTTCCACCGAACGGCCTTGTAGGCAATTCACCAGCGTGGCGGGTTTGCCCTTGAACTTCGAAAACAGCACGTCGCCAGGGCCCGCCACTGGGCCTGGAACCGGCAGACCTTTGCCAGCCAGATGCTCCATGAGCCCCAGGTAAAAAGGAAGATCTTCTTCGGTGAGTTTTTCAAAAATGGTCAACACATAGCGGCCTGCGCTTGTGTTAACAAAATAATTGGTGTTTTCAATGCCCGACTCAATGCCCTCGAAAGAGCGCAGCTCGCCGCAATCCCGGCCCTCAAGCCATTGCTGCAATTCGTTTTGGGTAATGCGGGTAAAAACAGCCATTCAATGTCCTGGGTGGGTCAATCCAACAATTGCTTGCCCAACTCGGGGCAAGCTGGATTTTACCCGGGTTTGTTCGCCAATTTAGAGATCAAGCAACTTCTCGGTTTCGCTGTCGGAGGGATTGAAGGTGCGTTTCTCATAGAACCGGAAAATACATTCCAAGACTTGCTCCGGGGTTTCTACCACTTCGAACAGGTCCAAGTCGCTTGGGCTGATCATCCCTTCACCCAGCAGGTGGCTCTTGATCCAATCAATCAAACCGCCCCAAAAAGCCGAACCCACTAGCACAATGGGGATTTTCCGTCCTTTGCTGGTTTGGATCAGGGTGAGCGCTTCAAACAACTCGTCCAGAGTGCCAAAGCCTCCAGGCATGACCACGTATGCACTGGCGTATTTTGCAAATGCCACTTTGCGTGCAAAAAAGTGCCGGAAGGTGAGCGATATGTTTTGATAAGGGTTGCCATGCTGTTCAAACGGCAGCTCAATGTTGAGCCCAACACTGGGTGATGCGCCTGCATGGGCCCCCTTGTTGGCTGCCTCCATGATGCCAGGGCCCCCACCGCTGATGACGGCAAACCCTGCGTCCGAGAGCGCACGGGCGATGTTTTCTGTCAGTGTGTAATACGGGTGGTTTGTGGGTGTGCGTGCACTGCCGAAGATGGAGACCGAGGGGCGAATTGCCGACAGCTTTTCGGTCGCTTCAATGAACTCTGCCATAATGCCAAGCACATGCCACGACTCCCTGGCCTTCACGGCGGTGGACTGCTCTTTGGAGGGCAGATGGCGCAATGTTGGAATGTTTTTATTTTTGGTTGTCATATGAAGCGTCTACTCCTTGTTGATGGATCCAGCTACCTGTACCGCGCGTTCCATGCCATGCCCGACCTGCGCAACCGCGCGGGCGAGCCCACCGGTGCAATTTATGGCATGGTCAACATGTTGCGTCGACTCCGCGCAGATTACACCAGCGAGAACATCAGCACCCATTGTATCGCCTGTGTGTTTGATGCGCCTGGCAAAACCTTCCGTGACGATGTCTACGCCGAATACAAAGCCACACGCGCCAGCATGCCGGAGGATTTGGCGGCGCAAATCCCCCACATCCACGACGTAACCCGCGCCTTGGGCTGGCCCATCATCATGGAGCCAGGGATTGAGGCCGATGATGTGATTGGTACACTGGCGCGCGTTGCGGTGGAACAGGGGTTTGACGAAGTGGTGGTGTCCACCGGCGACAAAGACTTGGCGCAGCTGGTCAGCGACAAGGTGCGTTTGGTCGACACCATGAAAAATTCGGTGATGACCCGGGATGCTGTGTTCGAAAAGTTTGGAGTGTATCCAGAGCAGATCGTGGACTATCTCACCTTGGTGGGAGACACCGTGGACAACGTGCCTGGTGTTGAAAAAGTGGGTCCCAAAACCGCCGCAAAGTGGTTGGCCGAATACCAGACCCTGGACGCAGTGGTGGCCAATGCCGACAAAATCGGCGGCAAAGTGGGCGAAAACCTGCAGAAAGCGCTGGATTGGTTGCCCACCGCGAAATTTTTGGTCACCGTAAAAACCGATTGCGAGTTTGAGTTGGCCCGCCACATTGAAAGCCAGCTCAAAGCTGGTGAAGAAGACGCACAAACCCTGCGCGCCCTGTTTCAGCGCTTTGAGTTCAAGACCTGGTTTCGCGCGCTGGGCGGTGCACCTGCGGACGATGCCGGCGCTGGCGGCAGCGGCGATTTATCGGCGCCCAACATGACAGCGCAGCTCAATCAGGCCCCAAGCCTTTTTGACTCGCCTACACAAAGCGTTGACTCCATACGCACCGTCTGTGTAAACACCCCTGCCTTGCTGGACGAACTGCTGCAGCAACTGTCCGCGGCATGTCAGCACGGTGCCTTGGTGGCTTTCGACACCGAAACCGATTCCCTCGACCCAATGCGTGCACGTTTGGTGGGATTGTCGTTTGCGACCACACCCGGTGTGGGCCATTACATTCCACTGGCCCATCAAGACCTCACGGCCGATCCGCAACTGCCCATGGATCAGGTGTTGGCCAAACTCAAACCTTGGTTTGAAGACGCCAACAGCCCCAAAGTGGCGCAAAACGCCAAGTACGATTTGCATGTGTTGGCCAATCAAGGTTTGCTGGTCAATGGCGTGGTGGGGGATACCATGCTGGCCTCGTATGTGCTTGAGGCGCACAAGCCCCATGGCATGGATGCATTGGCCTTGCGCTGGTTGAATTACAACACCATCAAATTTGAAGACGTGGCGGGCAAAGGTGCGAGTCAAGTCACGTTCGACCAAGTGTCGATTGACACAGCCACACAATATGCCGCTGAGGATGCAGAGGTCACACTCCGCCTGGCCCACGTGCTGCACCGTGAGCTGGCTCAGGTCGAGCAGCTCAACGCACTGTACAACAAGGTCGAAATGCCCTTTGGGCAGGTGTTGTTCGAAGTAGAGCGCAACGGGGTGCTGATCGACAGCGACAAACTGGATCGGCAAAGCGCTGAAATTGCCGACAAACTCAAAGACATCGAAGCCCAGGCCTTTGAGCTGGCCGGTGGGTCTTTCAACTTGAACTCGCCCAAACAAATTGGCGAGCTGCTTTTTGACAAGCTTGGTTTGCCGGTGGTCAAAAAAACAGCCAGCGGCGCACCCTCCACCGATGAAGAGGTGTTGTCAAAGCTGGCAGAAGATTACCCATTGCCTGCCAAACTGCTGGAGCACCGCAGCTTGGCAAAACTCAAAAGCACTTACACCGACAAACTGCCCCGCATGGTGAATGCACAAACCGGCCGGGTGCATACCAACTATGCCCAGGCGGTGGCCGTGACCGGGCGCTTGGCCAGCAACGACCCCAATCTCCAGAACATTCCTGTACGCACTGCCGAAGGCCGACGGGTGCGCGAGGCCTTTATTGCCGCACCGGGACATGTGTTGGTGTCAGCCGATTATTCCCAGATTGAGTTGCGCATCATGGCGCATATTTCTGGCGATGAGGCTTTGATTGCGGCTTTCAACCATGGGCTGGATATTCACAGCGCCACAGCGTCCGAGATTTTTGGTGTTGGCTTGAATGAAGTCACGGCTGACCACCGCCGAACCGCCAAGGTCATTAATTTTGGTTTGATCTACGGCATGAGTGCATTTGGATTGGCCGCCAATCTGGGCATCACCCGTGAGGCTGCCAAACTCTACATTGACCGTTACTTTGCCCGCTATCCCGGCGTGGCCCAGTACATGGAGGGCATTCGTCAGCAGGCCAAGACCGACGGCTATGTAAGCACGGTGTTTGGTCGCCGCTTGTGGTTGCCCGAGATCAAAAGCCCCAACGGACCGCGCCGTGCGGCCGCAGAGCGTGCTGCGATCAACGCGCCGATGCAGGGCACCTCGGCCGATCTCATCAAAATGGCCATGGTGGAGTTGTCTGCCTGGCTCAAGGCCCAGAAGCTGGGCGCCAAAATGATCATGCAGGTGCATGATGAGGTCATTCTGGAAGTCCCCAAGGGAGAACTCGAATTGATTCAGACCCGAGTTCCTGAAATCATGACTGGCGTGGCCAAACTCCGCGTGCCACTGGAAGTGGGGTGTGGCGTGGGCAACAATTGGGAAGAAGCCCATTGACGCAACAGGGGCTGTAAAAAGGGGAGAGCAAGGCAGTGAGCAACGCAAAAACAACATTGAACGAGCAAGAAGAACACATCAACGCCTTGGCCGGTGAGGGCAAGCTCCACATCAGCCGCCGCGCAGTTCTGAAGGGATTGACTGCGGGAGGTTTTGCTGCGGCCGCCAATCCCGTGCTTTCCCAGGCCATCACCACTTCGGCAGCGGGGCTGGAGGAAGGCCGAGTATTCGTGGATGTTGGCGATGACGACATGTTTGCCTACCGGGCCAAGCCCATTCACAAGAAAAATCCGCCCGTGATCTTGGTGGTGCCAGAGATTTTTGGCGTGCATGCGTACATCGAGGACGTTTGCCGACGTCTTGCACAGGCCGGTTTTTACGCTTTGGCGCCCGAGATATTTTTTCGTCATTCCGAGCCCGGGCAATATGCCACCGTCGCTGCCATTCTTGAAAACGTGATTTCAAAAATGGACGATGCCCAGGTGATGAAAGACCTGGATCGATGTGTGGAGCACGCTGTGGGCGAAGGGGCCGATGGTGGTCGCTTGTCTGTGACTGGTTTTTGTTGGGGAGGGCGCATCACCTGGCTTTATGCAGCACACAACCCCACCGTGAAGGCGGGTGTGGCCTGGTATGGCCGCTTGGTGGGCAACACGACGTCGCTCACGCCCAAACACCCGGTGGACATTGCAGCGGACCTCAAGGCGCCAGTGCTTGGCCTGTATGGCGCAGAGGACAGTGGAATCCCATTGGAGACTGTTGAGCAAATGCGCACAGCCTTGGCAAAATCGGCAGGTCGCAATCCGAATGCAGCGGCATCTTCCATCACCGTGTTCGAGAATGCCCAGCACGGCTTTCACGCCGATTACCGAAACACTTACAACTCAACCGCTGCAAAACAGGCGTACAATCAGGCGCTTGCCTTCTTGAGAGGCAAAAACGTTCTCTAAATCTCCGTAAAGCGTCCAATCGTGCATTCAAGTTTATTGCTGGTCATGGTGGCGGCTGCCCTGGGTACAGGGTTGGCCATTTTGGCATCTGCTTGGCTCACAGCCAAGGTGATTGCAAAGTCCCTCGAGCCCATGGTGAGCCTCTCGGCTGGCGTCTTGCTGGGCGCGGCATTGCTGCATTTGCTTCCGGAGGCCATGGACAAAGGCATGGATCACCACGACGTATTTGGTTTGGTGTTGGCCGGGCTTTTGTTTTTCTTCGTGTTGGAAAAGTTTGCCATCTTCCGGCACAGCCACCACCATGAACACGACGGTCATGACCATCACCATGGATTTGACCGGCAGGAGGCGCGTCGCGGGGGCCTTTTGATTGTGATTGGTGACTCCTTGCACAACTTCGCCGACGGCTTGCTGATTGCAAGCGCTTTCTTGGTGGACTTTCAGCTTGGCCTTGTGACCACCCTGAGCGTTGTGCTTCATGAAATTCCACAACAAACCGGGGATTATTTGGTTTTGCGCAATGCTGGCATAGACCGGGCCAAGGCCCTGCGCTTGATGGTGATCGCGGGGCTAGCTGCCGTGATTGGTGCGGCGTTGGGGTACACCCTGTTTACTCAAGTCCAGACCCTCTTGCCGTATGCCCTGGTGTTGGCTGCCTCCAGTTTCCTGTATGTGGCCGTGGCGGACCTTATTCCGCAAATGCAACAGCGCATCAAGATCAAAGAAAGCGTCATCCAGCTCTTGTGCATCGGTGGAGGTGTTGCTTTGGTGGCCACCCTGGCTGAAATCTTGCACCATCACCATTGATCGCTTAACTTGATTTGCGCCTGTGGTGGGTGGCATAAGCCGATAGGGCACCGCAGGCAATAATCAGGAAAGCGCCAATCCAGGTCGCGCGCGTGGGTATATCGCCCAGCACAACCACGCCATAAAAAGTCGACACCAAGATGGTGAAGTATTGCAGCGCCGCCGACATCCAGGTGGAACCACTGCCAAAACTCCGTGTGAGCGCAAGATTACCGGCCCCGCCAAACAGGCCGAGTCCAGTTAGCCAAACCAGCCCTTGCCACTGATCGTTGGCAAATGCTTGGCCCAAAGCCCTCCAATCGCCTGTGAACAACAAATAAGCACCGCCTGTGATTGCTGCGCTCGCGGCAAAGTACATCACCGTGCGCCATTCTGGCTCATGGACCTGACCCAAGCGCTTGATCTGAAGGTAGGCCACAGCCGACACAGCACCACCGATCAAGCCAATCATGGCCACTGGCAGTTGATTGCTGGCCAGCACAGGCTGCAACACCGCCAGCACGCCCACAAATCCCAAGGCAATCGCGCCTTTTTCCTGGCGATTGCGCTGCTGGCCAAACCACATCCACAAAATCAGCGCAATAAAGAGCGGGGAGGTGTACATCAAGGTGGTTGCTGTGGCCAAGGGCAGTTGGGTGGTGGCGTAAAATCCACACCACATCGCCACAATGCCTGCAATATTGCGTCGCAAGTGCAGGCGCATGACGGGGCTTTTTAGGCGCAGGCCACGCCACATGGCCCAGGCCGCGAGCGCAGCCAACGGAACCAGACCTCGGAACAAAACAATTTCCCCGAGGCTCGCTTGCCCGGCGGCCAACTTAATCATCAGGCCCATGGTGCCAAAGCAAAAACAGGCCGCCAACATCCAAAGTGCTTGCATGGGCGCCATTTTATCGCACTTGCTTGAACAACCTGTCTTAGTTCAATCCTGGTGTTGCTTTGTAGTGCGCAAAGCTGGGATCTAACCAAACCTCACGTTTCTCGATGGGCGTGTCGTCCAGCGAATGCGTGATGCGAAAGACCCGCAGGCTTGGGGTGTCAATGTGTTTGTTAAACAGATTGGCGATTCGAGAGTCCATCGTCTTCACAGACACCTCATCGACCATTTGACCGATCCGCATCTGGAACACCTCTGCTGCCAACCTGTACAGATTGCCTCCGGTTTGGGTCAGCATGTCCATGCTCAAAGTTGGGAACGCACGCGTTGACAAACACAGCTGTTCCAAGGCGATCAGTTGTTGACCCAGCATGTGGCGCACTTCGATCGACCAGATGGGGTCCCCGGTTTGTAATCCCAGGGCCTTGGCTTCTTCGGCTTGTGCTGCCATCTTTTCCAGGCGAATCAGCTCAGTGTTCACCTGCACGCCGAGGTCTTCGGTGGCCGAATGCGCATTGAGCTTGAACGGGGGTGTGTGACTGTATGCGGTTGTGGAAACAGAATCGGTCACAAACGTGCCCAAACCTTGCATTTTGGAGACCATGCCTGCTTTTTCTAGCGCCTCCACGGCACGTCTCACCGTGCCAATCGACACGCCAAATCGTTCAGAGAGCTTCTTTTCGTTGGGCAATGCCTCTCCCACCTTCCAGATCTGTTGAAAGATCTCGTGGGTAAGCACATTCAGTATTTGCAGGTAAGCGGGTCCCCCGCTTTTAACAACCGGCCTGCCTATTTGGTTGGCGCCGCGCATAAACACATATTCCAAGAGTTTTATTATTGTCCAACCAATGTACCAGAAAAAAGTTGAACAATTTGATAAAAATTGGAATAGAAATTTTCTATCGCGCCGCGCCAGTCCTCATTTTCCTACGGGTCTTTTGGCCAGAGGTTTCAGGCTGGGGTTCATGGCGCGGGAATACCAGGTGTGGAAATGCGCCATGCCGTCCTCCATGGGGCTTTGATACGGACCAGCGTCAGTTTCTCCCCTGTCCATCAATACCTTGCGTCCATGGTCCATTCTTTCGGCAATTTCATCGTCTTCCACCGCGGTTTCCATGTAAGCGGCTTGCTCTGCATCCACAAACTCGCGTTCAAAAAGACGAATTTCCTCAGGGTAGTAAAACTCCACCACGTTGAGGGTTTCTTGGGGGCCTTTGGGGTGCAGGGTGGACACCACCAGCACATGGGGGTACCACTCCACCATGATGTTGGGGTACATGCAGAACCAGATCGCGCCGTACTTGGGTTCAGCACCGTTGTTGAACTTCATCACTGCATCGTGCCATTGGCGGTAAACAGGTGTACCTGGCCTTCGCAACCCCGACTTGATGCCCACGGACTGCACGCTCCAGTTGTCGCCATAAAACCACTGTAGATCGGAGCAACTCACAAACTGACCCAAGCCTGGGTGGAATGGCTCCACATGGTAATCCTCCAGATACACCTCGATGAAGGTTTTCCAGTTGTAGGGCAGGATGTTGGTTTTGATCGAGTCCAGTTGGAACGCAGAGAAGTCAATTTCTTCAAAAAATGGCACCTGCTGAAGATCTTCCAGCACATTCCGACTGCCGTTGAACAACAGGCCACGCCAATTTTGCAGCTCAAAAGACTGCAGTTTGGTGCAGGGTTGTTGCTTGAAATGGGGGGCACCCAACAATTCGCCCTTCAGGTCGTAGGTCCAGCGGTGAAGTGGACACACAATGTTGTCCGCGTTGCCGTGCCCCTTGAGCATCACCGCTTGGCGGTGCCTGCACACATTGGACAGCAACTCAATGCCTTGGCCATTGTTGACCAGGATCCGACCATCGTTTTCCCACGGGAGGGACCTCCAGTCGCCCGCCTCGGGCACCCAGTGGGTATGGCCTACATAGCCCGGTCCATCTCGATAGAGTAGTTGTATCTCATCCTTCAGAACACGCTCGTCAAAGTAAGCCGAAACATGGGGCTGCAAACTCGACTGTGACAACGCCTGTGACACATTGGACAAATCACTCAAATCGGACATGATCCCGGGAGCCTCCCTTCAACAGCGTCCAGTTCGACGCCGATGCAAATTAACTTGTTGAACAAAAAGAGAAAGTGGATTGTACCCTTTACTCAGCATTCCGGCCAAAGAGTTTTCGCCTTTGGGTAGGCCTTTGGGTAATCTCGCAGTAAAATAGAGGACTTTGCGCTTCCAGAAGTTCCCATGAGCAACAACAAATCCAAGTCAGCGAAGTCTTCAGAGGCATTTGACCCGCCAGAGTCCTTTGAAGCGGCCATGGCCGAGCTGGAGAGCCTTGTGCAGGCCATGGACAATCAGCAACTCGGTCTGGATCAATTGCTCACCGATTACAAGCGAGGGGCTCAACTGGTGAAGTATTGTCGTGATCGCTTGACCGAGGTTCGCCAGGAGGTTCAGCAGATCGAAGCCAGCCTGCAATCCTCGAGTCCAAGCGCGGGTGAGGCAACGTGAACACCGCCTTTGCACTCAATTGGGTTGAAGACACCCGATCGATTTTTGAGCAAACGCTGGCGGAAAAGCTGGCAGCCTTCGATGGCCCATCCAAACCACTGAATGAGGCTCTCCGTTACGGCTTGCTGGAAGGGGGCAAGCGCTTGCGCGCTTTGTTGGTACTGGCCAGTGGGTATGCCGTGGGTACCCCCGTGCGCAAGCTGACTGATGCGGCCTGTGCAATTGAGGCCATGCATGCCTATTCTCTCGTGCATGATGATCTGCCTTGCATGGACAACGACATTCTTCGACGTGGCAAACCAACCTGCCATGTTAAATTTGGTGAAGCGTTTGCCCTGCTGGATGGTGATGCCCTGCAAACCACCGCGTTTCAATGGTTGGCGGAGTCCAGCCAGTTGGACAATTCGGTTTTGCTCGCCCAGGTTCGAGTGCTCTCCCGCGCCTCCGGGTTGATGGGCATGGCTGCAGGCCAGGCGATTGACCTTGCGCATGTGGGCAAGCC
>DASUDK010000212.1:0-12334 GCA_036275655.1 Limnobacter sp.
TGAAGTCTCTGAAGAAGGAGCCGAGGGTTAATTCAACCTTCGTCTTCGAATGGGGCGACCAGTCGCCCCTTTTTTTTGTCCAATTCAGAATACGACAGTTAGGAGAGTAGCAATGGCTGAAATTACAGCAGCAATGGTAAAAGTACTGCGCGAAAAGACCGACGCTCCCATGATGGAGTGCAAGAAGGCCTTGACCGAAGCAGCGGGCGATATGGAAAAGGCGGAAGAAATTCTGCGCGTGAAATTGGGCAGCAAGGCCAGCAAGGCGGCCACCCGTGTAACTGCTGAAGGCTTGGTTGGTATTTTTATTGACGAGGCTGGCAAGCTCGGCACAATTGTTGAAGTGAACTGCGAAACCGACTTTGTGGCCAAAAACGATGACTTCATCGGCTTTGTGGCAAACGTGGCCAAGCTGGTGGCCAACAACAATCCCGCCGACGTGGAGGCCCTGAGCGCCTTGCCCTTGGGCGAAGGCACTGTAGAATCCGTGCGTGCCGCACTGATCGGCAAGATTGGCGAAAACATGTCCATCCGACGCTTTAAGCGCGTGCAGGCCCAGGGGCGCCTCACATCTTATATTCACAGCGGCAAAATCGGTGTGTTGGTTGATTTCTCTGGCAGCGACGAACAAGTTGGCAAAGACGTGGCCATGCACATCGCTGCCACGAAGCCCAAAGCCCTTCATGAAAGCGGTGTTCCTCAAGAAGACATCGATCGCGAGCGCTCCGTGGCCAAGGCCAAGGCAGAAGAATCTGGTAAGCCCGCAGACATCGCCGAGAAAATGGTTGAGGGCTCTGTGAAGAAGTTCCTCAAAGAAGTGGCCCTGTTGTCCCAGCCTTTCGTGAAAGATGACAAGCACACCGTTGAAGCCATGCTCAAGAGCACTGGCAGCAACGTGCACGGCTTTGACCTGTTCATCGTGGGTGAAGGCATCGAGAAAAAGGTGAACGACTTCGCCGCTGAAGTAGCTGCCCAAGCCGCTGCCGCCGCACGCTAATCGTTCATGCGCAGAGGGGTTTCTCCATTCGAGAAACCCCTTTTTATTTGGGGTGTATCCAATCTTGCACCCTTTACGTTATAGAATCCTGACAATGATCGGACAAGAGGCGTGAATGGCAGCATACAAGCGGGTGTTACTCAAATTGTCAGGCGAGGCCCTGATGGGAGACGACTCCTACGGCATCAACCGTCAAACCATTGAGCGCATGGTGGCGGAAGTGGCGGAAGTGGCCGCCCTTGGCGTCGAAATCGCCGTGGTGATTGGCGGAGGGAACATATTCAGGGGCATCGCCCCGGGTGCGGCAGGCATGGATCGCGCCACAGCAGACTACATGGGCATGATGGCCACCGTGATGAACTCTCTTGCGTTGCAAGATGCTTTCCGCCGCGCAGGTGTTGAAGCACGTGTTCAATCGGCGCTTAACATCGAGCAAGTGGTAGAACCATACATCCGCCCCAAGGCAATCCGCTATCTTGAAGAAGGCAAGATTGTGATTTTTGCGGCGGGCACGGGCAATCCATTTTTCACCACCGACACAGCCGCAGCGCTGCGTGGCTCCGAAATCGGTGCGGAAGTGGTGCTCAAAGCCACCAAAGTGGATGGCATATACACCGCCGACCCGAAAAAAGACCCCAATGCCACCCGCTTTGAAAAAATTTCATTCAACGAAGCAATTTCCAAGAATCTGGAAGTGATGGACGCAACGGCTTTCGCCTTGTGTCGCGATCAAAAACTCCCGATTCGTGTGTTTTCTATCAACAAGCCAGGTGCGCTGCACAGAGCAGTCACCGGTGAAAACGAAGGCACTTTGGTCCACATGTGAGTGTGCACAAACCAACCAGTCCATTTTGCAGTGAGTAAACAATCATGAGCGTTGCCAACATTCGCAAAACCACCGAAGAAAAAATGGTCAAGTCCATTGACTCTCTCAAAACAGACCTTCAAAAAGTCAGAACCGGTCGCGCCCACACAGGCATTCTGGATCACGTGCAGGTCGATTACTACGGGTCGCTTGTGCCCATCTCTCAGGTTGCAAACCTGAGCCTGGCCGATGCTCGAACCATCACGGTTCAACCTTGGGAAAAGAACATGGTCAATGCCGTGGAAAAGGCCATCCGCGAATCGGATTTGGGCTTGAACCCTGCTTCCATGGGAGAAACCATTCGCGTGCCCATGCCAGCGCTTACTGAGGAGCGTCGCAGAGAACTCACCAAATTCATCAAAGGAGAGGGCGAGCAGACCAAAATTGCGATCCGCAACCTTCGCCGCGATGCCAACGAAGCCTTCAAAAAGCTGGTTAAGGACAAAGAAATCTCCGAAGACGATGAACGTCGTGCGCAAGACGACATCCAAAAGCTGACTGACAAATACGTCGCAGAGGTCGATCAGGTGTTGCAGGTGAAAGAAGCCGAAATCATGACGGTGTAAGCAGCCTCCAATGCCCAACTTCACCAGCTCCACCGTGGATGTGCCGGTCACATCCAGCATCCCCAAGCACATTGCGATCGTCATGGATGGCAATGGGCGGTGGGCAAAAAGCCGTTTGCTGCCCCGCGTGGCAGGTCACAAACGCGGTGTGGATGCCGTTCGCCGCACAGTCCAAGCGTGTTGTGAGTTGGGGGTAGAACACCTCACGCTGTTTGCGTTCTCGTCCGAGAACTGGCGTAGGCCGGCCGAGGAGGTTTCTCTGCTGATGCGTCTTTTCATTCGCGTTCTTCGTCGGGATGTGGAGTCGATGCATCGGGAAAATATCTGCCTGCGGATCATTGGGGACACCTCCGCGTTTGAGCCGGAGCTGCAAGCGGCGATTGCCTCCGCCCAGGCTTTGACCAAGAACAACACCCGTTTGTACCTGAATGTGGCGGCCAATTACGGCGGTCGCTGGGACATTTTGCAGGCCACGCGTGCCATGTTGCTTCATCGGCCGGATTTGGCGCAATCGCCCGAGCAAATCTCTGAGGCAGATTTGGCCAAACACCTTTGCCTGCAAGGCAGCCCGGAGCCAGACTTGTTCATACGCACTGGCGGTGAACAGCGCGTTTCCAACTTCCTGCTCTGGCAGTTGGCATACACTGAATTTTACTTTACAGACAAATACTGGCCCGACTTTGGCAAATCCATGCTGTTGGAAGCCATTGATTCATATAACAACAGAGAACGACGCTTTGGAAGGACGTCTGAGCAACTTGACCCCGGTGCACCCGAGGCCAAAAGCTCGTCCAGGTGATCGTCTCTCACCCGAGACAACAACATGTTTAAAACCCGAGTGATCACAGCAGTGGTTTTACTCTTGGTTCTGTTTGCCGTGCTGGGCTATGGCGGTGAACTGGGCTGGAATTTATTCGTCTTATTGGTGCTCGCCACGGGTTTTTGGGAATGGGCGCGCTTTAACCCACGTTTGTCCAATCACGCACCGGCTTACGCCGTCGCATCGAGTGCACTGGCTGTTGGGCTTTTCATGTTTTTGCCCTTGCAGACCTACGGCGCACCGCTGATGGCGCTTTCCAGCGTGTTTTGGGTGGCTTTTGCGCCTTGGTGTTTGCGCAGAGTCCAAATAGGCGCACTTCAACACGCGGGGCTGTTTGCCTTCACGGGCTGGATTTTGCTGTGTGCGGCGGGGGTTGCACTTATTTTGGCAAAACAGGGTGGGGTGGTGTATTTGCTCAGCTTGGTCGCCATTTGTTGGGCTGCGGATATTTTTGCCTACATCTTTGGCAAAACCATGGGGAAAAATAAGCTTGCCCCGAGCATATCTCCGGGGAAAAGCTGGGAGGGTGCCATCGGTGGCACGCTGAGTGTGGTGGCCCTGAGTTGGCTGCTTGTTTTGGCGGCCGACCATTGGCCAAGCCTGCAAGACTCCTGGCAATTTAAGGCCTTGGAGCGTTGGCACCCCCTGGTATTCACGGTGTGGCTCGTGGTGCTGAGCGCATTCAGCATCGTGGGAGATCTTTTCGAATCCATGCTAAAGCGACGCTCGGGCCTTAAAGACAGCAGTCACTTGCTGCCAGGCCATGGCGGCGTCTTAGACCGCATCGATGCGCAGCTTCCTGTCTTGCCATTGGCTGTGTTGCTGGTGTTCATTGGGTCTGTTTGATGGATTTTCATGAGTAAGAAACAGTCTCTTTTGATTTTGGGTGCCACTGGCACCATTGGTGTGAACACCCTCGATGTGGTGGCCCGTCATCCGGAGCGCTTCTCTGTGCACGGTCTTGTTGCAGGGGCCAATATAGACAGGCTATATGAACAGGCCGTGACCCATCGTCCCAAGGTCCTCGTGATTTGTAGCGCCCAAGCCTTTAATCAGTGGCAGCAGCGCTGTTTAAGCGACCTGCTTGAACGCGCCCTGGGTTATCGCCCTGAGGTGCACAACGAAGAATCTTTGGGTGATTTGTGCCGGAGCGATGAGGTGGACACTGTGGTTGCCGCCATTGTGGGTGCCGCTGGTCTAAAACCCACCTTGCTTGCTTTGCAGGCGGGTAAGCGAGTGCTTCTGGCCAACAAGGAGTCGCTGGTGTTGGCAGGGCGCTTTATGCTGGAAGCCTGCAAGAAGTCCGGGGCCCAGCTTTTGCCGGTGGACTCTGAACACAACGCGATTTACCAATGTCTTCCATCTGATTTTGATGTGAACAAGGCCGATCAATATGGTGTTGAGCGACTTATTCTCACGGCCTCGGGCGGACCGTTTCGCACCAAACCTCAATCGGAGTTGTATCAAGTCACTCCAGCACAGGCGATCGCGCACCCCAATTGGGTCATGGGCAGGAAGATTTCTGTGGACAGCGCCACCATGGCAAACAAAGGCCTTGAGCTGATTGAGGCGCTGTGGCTGTTTGGCCTGCCCGCAGACCGTTTGTCGGTTTTGGTGCATCCCCAATCGATTGTGCATTCCATGGTGGAATACCGAGACGGGAGTGTGTTGGCGCAGTTGGGTTGCCCAGACATGCGCACCCCGATTGCCCATGTGCTTGGCTTGCCCGATCGAATTGAGTCGGGATCGCCTAGGTTGGATTTGGCGAAAATCGCGCAATTGCACTTCGAAGAAGCCGATTTGACGCGTTTTCCAATGCTCAGACTCGCTTTTGAAGCCCTGAACCAAGCCGATACACTGGCGCCGGTTTTTAACGCAGCCAATGAAGTGTCTGTTGAACTGTTTTTGAATGGGACGATCGGATTCATGGACATTGTGCGCATTACAGAACAATGCATGGCACAATTTGAAGCACATCGGGTCGCCAGTTTGGACGACGCCTTTGCGCTGGATCTGGCAGTTCGCCAGCACGCGCTTGGATGTGCCAAGGCCTTGTCAAAACAGGTTGGTTAAATGTTGAATTCTTTGCTCTCTTTCCTTGTGGCCCTGGGTATCCTGGTGTTCATCCACGAATACGGCCACTACAGCGTGGCGCGCTACTACAAGGTGCGCGTTATCCGCTTTTCGGTGGGGTTTGGCAAGCCCATCTATCAATGGATCAATCGCAAGACCAAAGTGGAGTGGACCATCGGCTGGATTCCGCTCGGTGGTTATGTTCGGATGTTGGACGAAAGGGATCCTGACAGCCTGAAGGGCCATGACCTCGATTTAAACACAGCCTTCAACCGCAAACCCGTGGGGCAACGCATCGCGATCGTGCTTGCAGGTCCTTTGGCCAACCTGATTTTGGCTGCTTTGTTGTATGGTTTTTTGGCCTACATGCAGCCACAAGGCTTGTCCACCCAGGTTGCGGAACCGCCCAAGCAAAGTCTGGTCGAGTCGGCAGGCCTCATGGGCCAAGATGTGATCACCCATGTGAACGGCACTGAGGTGCCCACGTGGAGCGATGCGACCTGGGCATTGCTCAAAGCCCATCTGTTTGGGGACGACATCCAAATTCAGGTCACGCGTGCGGGTCGGCCAATTGCGCTTGAACCGATTGCTGCATCCCAAATCAATGCAGACCTTGGGCCTGGTTTGGTTCAAGAGCTCGGGCTCATGCCATTCGAACAGCAGGTGGAAGTTCGCGCGGTTGGTGAGGGCAGTGCAGCTGAGTCCGCAGGGTTTTTGGTGGGAGATCAGCTTTTGAAAGTGCAGGGCATCGCCATTGAGAGCTCCGCACAATTTACCCGGCTTGTACAAGCCAAGCCCGCTGAAGACATTGAGGTGTTGATACGCCGGGACGGATCCGAGGTCACGCTTTTTGCCGTGCCAGATAGCTTTCAGTTGGAGAGCGGAGCAATTGTTGGACGGCTCGGAATTTCGATTGGCGGTCAACCCACCTTGGTTAATAATCCTTTGGGGCCGATTGAATCATTGGTTGCAGGCGCAGGCCGCATGGTCGAAGTGAGCGTCTTCTCCCTCGTCGCTTTGGGCAACATGGTCACCGGCGATCTTTCATGGAACCACCTGAGCGGACCTGTGTCGATTGCATCAGCCGCTGGCCAATCATCCAGTCTGGGAATTCTGCCGTTTTTCAGTTTTCTCGCGATGGTTTCTGTTAGCCTAGGGATTTTGAATCTTTTGCCCATTCCGCTCTTGGACGGCGGGCACTTGATGTATTATTTGGCCGAAATCGTGCGGGGCAAACCAGTCGATGAAGTGTGGCAGGTGCGGGGTCAAAAACTTGGAATTTTGCTCATTGGTTTGTTAACCAGTGTTGCCTTTTTTAATGATATTCAAAGGTTGCTTTTTTAAACCTTGATATATAGGTCCAACCGTCTTGGGTTGGTAGGAATGATCTGAATGACAATTCGAAGTACTCTGTTTCCAGCTCGATTGGTGATGCCAGTCGTGGCAGCCTGTGCGCTTTCAGTCACTGGTGTGCAGGCCGCCGTGAACCAGTTTGTGGTCAAAGACATCGAGGTCGAGGGCCTTCGCCGCACCGAAGCGGGCACTGTATTTAGCTACCTGCCCATCCGCGTTGGCGACACCTTCAGCGACGAAAAAGCCCTTCAAGCGATTCGCGCCTTGTTTGCGACCGGGTTTTTTGATGACGTGAAGATCTCCGCTCGAGGCGATGTGTTGGTGGTCAGCGTCGTGGAGCGACCTGCCATCGCATCCGTCGAAATCAACGGCACCAAAGAATTCGATAAAGAAACGCTCAAGCAAGCACTGAAAGGGGTTGGCATTGGAGAATCGCTGATCTTCGATCGCTCACTGCTGGACAAAGCCGAACAAGAGTTAAAGCGACAATATTTGTCGCGAAGCAAATACGGGGCTCAGGTGCAGACCCGTGTTGATGAACTGGCCCGCAACCGTGTGGGTATCACCTTCAATGTGGACGAAGGCGAGTCGGCTTCCATCAAGCAGCTCAAAATTCTTGGCAACAAAGATTTTTCTGAAAAAGACTTGCTGGACGAATTTGAGTTGAGCACCTCAGGCTTCATGTCTTGGTACAGCAAAAATGACCAATATTCCAGACAAAAACTCAGCGGTGATCTGGAAAAGTTGCGCTCTTTTTACCTGAACCGCGGTTACGCGGATTTCAACATCGAAAACACCCAGGTTCAAATCGCTCCCAACAAGCAAGACATCTACATCACCATCACAGTCAAAGAAGGTCAAAAATTCAACTTTGGCAACGTGGACCTCACGGGAGAACTTCTTGGTCGCGAGGCTGAGCTCAAAGGCCTCATCCTGGCCAAGCCTGGCACCACATTCAACGGCGAGCTGCTCACCGACAGCACCAAAGCCATTCAAGATCGATTGGGCAACTACGGGTATGCATTTGCAAATGCGAACGTGATTCCTGACCTGGACCGTGAAAAGCGCACAGTGAACATCAACATTGCCGTTGATCCAGGCAAGCGGGTGTACGTGCGTCGCATGAATATTGGGGGCAACACCCGCACCAAAGACGAAGTGATTCGTCGCGAATTCCGTCAATTTGAATCGTCCTGGTACGACTCACGCAAAATCCAATTGTCCAAAGAGCGGGTAGACCGCTTAGGTTATTTCTCCAATGTGGACATTGAAACTCAACCTGTCCCCGGCACATCGGACCAGGTGGACGTCAACATGAACGTGGAAGAAAAGCCGACGGGCAACCTCTTGCTGGGCGCAGGCATTTCAAGCACAGACAGCCTGATACTTTCCGCAGCCATTCAACAGCAAAACCTCTTTGGCACTGGCAAAACCGTTGGGCTGGAGTTGAACACCAGCAAGGTGAACCGCACCATTTCTTTCTCTGAGACAGATCCATACTTCACCATCGATGGCGTGTCTCGCAGTTTTGAAGTGTACAACCGACGTACAGATCCCAGCGAGTTGAACCTTGGGGATTACATCATCGAGACCACTGGTGTGGGCTTGCGCTTCGGTTACCCAATCAGTGAGTACGAACGCATTTCATTTGGCGGTGGATACGAAGGGACCGACCTGGAGGTTGGCCCATTGAGTCCAGATCGCTTCCGCAGATATGTCAACGATTTTGGCAACTCCACCTACGCCATTCTGCTGAATGCGGGCTACTCCTTTGATAGCCGAGATTCAGCGATTGCACCCACCCGTGGTCAGGTCCGTAGAATCACTGCCGAGTTGGCAACGCCCGCCGGCGATCAGGAGTTCATCCGCACCACGTATCAAGAACAGTGGTACTTCCCACTGGGCAAGTTGTACACCTTGGCCTTGAATGGCGAAGTCACGGCAGGCTTTGGATATGGAGACTCACCTTATCCAATTTTCCGCAATGTGTACGCGGGTGGTATTGGCACGGTTCGAGGCTATCGATCCTCAACGCTCGGTCCTCGGGACCTGGACAATGTGCCCATCGGTGGTGCGAAACGCCTGATTGGCAATGCTGAATTCTTTTTCCCAATCCCTGGGCTGTCAAAGGATCGGACTTTCCGTGCGTTCACATTCTTTGATGCAGGCAACGTGTTCCAAGAAAGCGAGCGCATCAAACTGGGTGAGTTGAGGTATTCCACCGGGGTTGGTATTTCTTGGTTGTCACCTGTCGGTCCGCTGAAGTTCAGCCTGGGTGTGCCTTTGAACAAAGAGCCAACCGATGAGACCCAACGCGTGCAGTTCACCATCGGCACCGGCTTCTAAGCAAGCAGCATTTGATTAATTTGGAGAGTGATTTGAACAGCGTGAAAAAAATTCTGATTGGCACCGCTTTGTCTGTCGCAGTGGTGCTGCCAACCATGTCACAGGCGCAAGCTGCGAAAATCGGATTTGTAAACACCGAACGGATTTTGCGTGACTCCAAATTTGCGGTCGAGTCACAAAAAAAATTGGAGCGCGATTTTGCAAAGCGCCAAAAAGAGCTTGAGGATTTGGCAGCCAAAGTCAAGGCCGAAGCCGTGAAGCTGGACAAAGACGCCATCACCCTGCCAGAAAGCGAGAAAGTGAAACGCCAGCGTGATTTGGCCGAAATGGACCGCGACTTTCAGCGCAAGCGCCGTGAATTTGAAGAAGACCTTGCTCAGCGCAAGAATCAAGTGGTCGGTGAGCTCGTCGAACGAGCCAACCGTGTGATTCGACAAATTGCTGAAAAAGAAAACTACGACATCATTTTCCAGGAAGCGGTTTACGCCAACAAGCGCATTGATATCACCGACCAGGTGCTGACTAGCCTGGATGCCGGCAAGTAACACGCCATGCAATTTATTGAAACGAGCCTGTCCAGCCTTCTGGATGTCTTCGGTGGGCGAGCAGCCTCGTTTCGGACCGAGGCGTCACCAAGTTCTGCCACAGCGCTCTGCGGCATCCAGTCGCTGGAGCGAGCAGGGCAGGCCCATCTCAGTTTTTTGTCCAACCCCAAGCTCAAGCATTTGCTTTTGACCACAAAGGCAGCTGTTGTTTTGGTGCGCGAAAATCACTTCGACGAGCTTTGCGGCTACGTCAAATTGCATGCACAAGCTGAGCAAGCCCTGCCCACCGCATGGCTCGTGCCCGATCCCTACCTCGCTTACGCACGTATTCAGCAATGGTGGGTTGAAAATAGCCAGGCTCGGCCACTGCAGGGCATCCATTCCTCGGCTGTGGTGGATCCTTCCGCACAAATTCATCCGTCAGTCTGCGTGGGGCCCAACGCTGTGATTGGTCAAAGCTGCGTGGTGGAGGAGGGCTCACGCATCGGTGCAGGTGTTGTGCTGGGCGATGGCGTGGTGATTGGATCCAACACACAGATTCACCCCAATGTCACTGTTTACAACGAATGCGAAATTGGCAACCACTGCATTGTGCATGCCGGTGTGGTCATCGGTGCGGACGGATTTGGATTTGCCAATGACAAAGGCACCTGGGTAAAAATCCCGCAAGTGGGCCGTGTATTGATCGCTGACCATGTGGAAATTGGGGCCAACACCACCATTGATCGGGGCGCCATTGACGACACCCTGATTGGCTTTGGTGTAAAACTGGATAATCAAATCCAGATCGCCCACAATGTCACCATAGGTGAACACACCGCCATGGCGGGGTGTGTGGGTGTTGCAGGAAGCACGCACATTGGAGCCCGTTGCACCGTGGGCGGCGCAGCCATGTTGCTGGGGCATCTCACGATTGCAGATGGCACACACATCTCGGGTTGCTCGGCGGTGATGAGCAGCATCAAAGAGGCGGGTGCTTACAGTGGCATCTTCCCTTTGCAAGATCACAAGGAATGGGAAAAAACAGCCGTTGCGCTGAAACAAATCATGAAGTTGCGCGCAGACGTACGCGAACTCAAAAACAAAACAAATCTTTAAAGTGACTCAGAAGCTATGACAACGCCACTCATCGACATCAAGGGAATTCTCGAACAACTGCCGCACCGTTACCCGTTTGTGCTGGTAGACCGTGTTCTTGAACTGGAGCCCAACAAACGCATACTCGCTCAGAAAAATGTGAGCTACAACGAACCGTTTTTTCCCGGGCATTTTCCAATTCACCCGGTCATGCCTGGTGTGTTGATCATGGAGGCCTTGGCGCAGGCAGCGGGTTTGCTGTCTTTCAACTCCATGGAAACAAAACCCGGCGATAACTTTGTGTATTACTTCGTCGGCATAGACAACTGTCGATTCAAACGCCCCGTGGTGCCAGGCGATGTGCTCATGCTGGATGTTCAAGTGGAGCGCGTGTCTCGTGGCATCTGGAAATACAGCGCCAAAGCGTTGGTGGATGGCAATGTGGCGGCGCAAGCCGACCTCATGTGCACCGCGCGGGAAGTGTAAGACCTCTTTTAGATCAAGGATCGCTCTGCTGCCATGACAATCCACCCCAGTGCCATTGTAGACCCCAAGGCTCAACTCGATTCTACTGTCGAAGTTGGACCTTACTGCGTGATTGGACCAAATGTAAAAATTGGCGCCCGCACCAAGCTTGGTCCGCACACCATTGTTTCTGGGTACACCTCGATTGGGCAAGACAATGTCTTCCATGGCAGCGCAACCATTGGTGGTGATCCACAAGACAAAAAATACAAAGGTGAACCCACCGAGCTGATCATTGGTGATCGCAACACCGTCCGCGAGTACTGCACCTTCAACACGGGCACGGTTCAGGATGGTGGAAAAACCACCATGGCCAACGACAATTGGATCATGGCCTATGTGCACATTGCCCACGACTGCCACATCGGCAGCAACACGATCATTGCCAACAGCGTCCAGTTGGCAGGCCATGTGCATATTGAAGACTGGGTGATTTTGGGTGGGATGAGCGGTGTTCATCAGTTCATTCGTGTGGGTGCGCACGCCATGACGGCTTTTCAAACCAAGCTCACACAAGACGTGCCGCCATTTGTAATGGCCGCCGGTTACCCAGCTGAGCCCGCCGGTATCAATTCCGAAGGACTGAAGCGTCGAGGGTTTTCACCCGATGCCATTGTGAATATCAAACGGGCCTATAAGGCGATTTATCGCCAAGGGCTGAGCATTGCAGATGCCAAATTGGCAATTGACACCTTGGCGCAAGAAGCACCCGAGGACGCCAAACCTCACCTTGTGTACATGCGTACATTTCTGGATCAAGCCACACGCGGCATCATTCGCTGATTCATGTCTGGCGCACACGTAAAGATCTATCCTTCACAATCCGCCGATGTGGCCATTGCCGTTGGTGAAGCTTCTGGCGATTGGATTGGCGCCCTGGCCATTGAACCGCTGATCGCTCAGCAGGGCTTGACCGTGCAGGGCATTGCTGGCCCCAAGCTCCGTGAATTGGGTGTGCATGCTTTGCATGGCTCCGAGGAGTTGTCTGTGCGTGGGTATGTCGAGGTGTTGCGGCATTTGCCACGCCTGCTGGCCATGCGCAAATCTCTGATTGCCCATTGGCGTGACGTGGCCAGGCCCAAAGTGATGGTTGGCGTGGACGCTCCCGATTTTAACCTTGCGCTGGAACTGGCCCTAAAAGAGGCAGGCGTGCCCACGGTGCACATG